>NZ_AP022573.1:300445-600891 GCF_010729105.1 Mycobacterium saskatchewanense | reverse complement strand
GCGGCCCGAGACGCAGGCCCGAAAACTCCTGCGCCGCACGGTCGCAGATCACGACCAGTTGCGCTGACCGGGAATACCCGCCCCATCGGCCTTCGTCGGACGCACGACGCGGCAACGAAAGTACGGGGACGTCGGGATAGCGGGCTCGGTGCGTTGCCAAACTTTCAGCGACGGCGTCTTCCGCCGGAAACGACGCACGCTCGGCCGGTCCGCTCGCGTTGTGGACGGTGATCAGGTCGACGCCGCGACGGGAGGCTTCCTGGAAACCGAGGTCGATCGCCACCTCGCAACTCGGGCAGGATTCGACGGCGACCAGCACGGGCAGATTCGGGCGCCACCGGTCGAGGTCGTGAACCACCAACACCGGGCAGCGGGCATGCTCCACCAGCCGGGCGGGGGCCGAGCGCAGCAAGCTGTCCGCGGCTTGGCGCTGAAAGCCCGCGCCCAGGATCAGAAGTTCGGAGCAGTTCGAAAGGCCGAGGAGCACCCAGATCACCAGGCCGTCGACGATTTCCAGATCGATGCGGCTGCTGCACTGTCCCTCGATAGCGTCCGCGGCCGCCACCAACGCCGCCGTTGCGACGTCCCGCCGCATTCCGGGCTTCCGGATGGCGACCAGCGTGAGGGTGACGTCGCGTAGCGACGCTTCGCGCGCCCCCCATTCGACTGCCGCCGGTGAGGACAGGGGGCCGTTGACGACGACGACGACACCTCGGGGATGCGTTGACACGTTCAACTCGGATCACCTCTTTTGTGGATCAGCCACGGCGCCGGGCGTCGCGGTGAGCCGAAACAGCGCCACCAACGCCGGCAGCACCAAAACGCCTGCGGCGCAGGCCACGGCGACGAGAACGCCGAGGGTGGCGCGCGGGGCGGCGGCATCCTGGATCGTCATGTGCGTCCCCAACAGGTACGGATACTGCGAAACCCCCCACCCGGCCACCACGGCCGCGACCGCCGCAGCAGCCGTCTCCCGCACGCCGACAAAGCGCTTGCGCGCCAGCATGCCGATCGCGGTGATGCCGCAGAGGGCGGCCAAAGTGACCACCGCCAGCCCCGCATGGGTGAGGCTGTGAAAGAGCCGCGGTGCATCGATCCGCAATACCGCAATACCGGCCATACCCACCGCGCCGGTTGCAGCGCCCGCGGCGATCCCCCGATGCCGGAAGTAGCCGGCCAACGTTTCGTCACCGCCGCGACGGGCCGCGACCGTCAAATAGGTGGCCGCCAAGAATCCGCATGCCAGCACCGCCAGTACACCCCCGAGTGCGCTGGAGGGATTGATCCAGCTCCCGACCGGATCACCGTAACCACCCGGTGGCACTCGCCCGGACGCCAGCGCGCCGGCGATCGCGCCGAAGCAATACGGGGTCAGGACCGACGATGCCGCGAAGACCACTCCGTAGAGCCGTTGTTCGGGGGTGAACATCGATTCCTTGCGGAAGGCGAATCCCGCGCCGCGCAGGACGATTCCCAGCGCCGCCACCATGAGCGGCAGATAGAGGGTGGTGGTGATGGCCGTGAAGGCGGTGGGAAACCCGCTCCACAACACGACGATGCAATAGATCAGCCAGATGTGGTTGGCTTCCCATACCGGCGCCACACAGGAGTCGATGAGGCCGCGGGGCGCTCGCCCGCGCTGTGCGCCGCCGGCGAGGAGATCCCAGAAGCCGGCGCCGAAGTCAGCGCCGCCGAGAACGGCGTAGGCGACGACACCGGCGAACAGCAACACCGCGACGAATCCCGCCATCAGGGCACCAACTCTTCGGTTCGGTTGTGGCCGAGGCGTTCCGGTCCGTAGGGCACGGTGATGCCCTCGTCGCCGTCGCGCTGCCAGCGTCGCGCCATCGATCGCAGGACCGCCACGGCGGCGGTCCCGACGGCGGCGTAGATCACCACCACTCCGCCGAACATGGGCCACAGGTTGCCGTGCCTGATCACCGCATCCCGCGTCAGCAGCACACCCACAACCGTCCAGGGCTGGCGCCCGACCTCGGTGACCACCCAGCCACTTTCCATCGAGACGATGGAGATGACGCCGCAGACGGATGCGGTACGCAGAAAACATCGGTTGGTGCTCAGACTAGTTCGGCGGCGCCACCACAGCCACGCGAACCAGACGGCCGAGCCCAGCAACAAGAACGTCGTGGCGACCATGGTGTCGAACGCCAGATGCACGACGTTGACCAGGTGATCCGGGGGCCGGACATCCACCGGAATCGCGTCGAGACCCTTGATGACCGTGGACGATCGGAATCCGGCCAACTGCGAGGCCATATCGGGAATCGGCACGCCGGCTTCGACTTTCCCGTCGGCCAGCACGCCGCCCAGCGTCTCCGGGACGTGGCTTGCGGTGGTCGGCAGCAACTCGATGGCCGCGAATTTGGCCGGCTCGTCGTTGTAGACGTGCCGGGCGATCATGTCGCCCAGCAGCACCTGCACCGGCAGGCTGCCGGCGGCCGTCACGAAGCCGATCAGCAGGCCCAGCTGGTGATAGCGCGTGCGGCGGCCGCGCAGAATTCCGGTGGCGTAGACACCGGCGACTACGAAGCCGGCGACGATATAGGCGGCCGTGAGCATGTGCAGGAATTCCAGCCAGAAGGCGTTGTTGAAGAAGACCAGCGCGGGGTCGACGGCGACGAGTTTGCCGTCGCGCATGGTGATCCCGCCCGGTCGGTTCATCCAGCCGTTGGCGGCTACGACGGCGGCGGCGCCGCCCGCGCTGGCGATCGAGACGACCACGCCGGAGGCGAAGTGCAGCCGGGTGCCCAGCCGGCCCCACCCGTAGATGTAGATGGACACGAAGATGGCCTCGAGGAAAAAGAACAGGCCCTCGATCGCGAACGGGAAGCCGAAGGCCGGGCCGTACTGCTTCATCAGGCCGGGCCACAGGATACCCATCTCGAACTGCAACACGGTTCCCGAGACGGCTCCGACCGCGAACAACACCGCGGCGACCTTCGACCAGCGTCGGGCGAGCAGCAGTGCCGCGCCGTCGTTGTGGCGTACGCCCCGATAGTGGGCGATCAGCATCAGCGTGGTCAACGCGACCCCAAATGGCACCAAGATGATGTGGAATCCAAGGGTGAAGGCCATCTGCTCGCGGGCGGGCAGCAGCTGCTGAGGGTCCCCGGCCGCGAACCACACGCGCGCGGCAAGACTGGGCGCTGTCACGGGGTCCTCAGTTCGGGTCCGGGGGCGGGCTGGGCGCGACACGCACTTTGATGTTTTTCATCAACGGTTGGTCGCTCTGGGTGCTGTAGTCGCTGGCGGCGATCAGAGCGTTCATCTCAGGCATATAGCCGGCCGCGCAGCCCCGCGGCATGTCGTAATCGATGGCCCGGTAGCGCTCCAGCGTTCGCCGGCTGCCGTCGCGAGCGGTGGCGACGATGTCCACCGGGCCGCCCGGCTTGATGCGGCGGGAGCGCATGTCGTCGGGATTCATCAGGATCAGGGTGCGCAGGTTGGCGATTCCGCGGTAACGGTCGTTGTCGGAGTAGATCGTGGTGTTCCACTGGTCGTGGCTGCGCATGGTCTGCAGGATCAACACGTCGTCGCGCGGGGGCGCATCCGGCATTGGGGCGCTGGAGAATTCGGCGCGGCCCGACGGCGTCAGGAAGACCAGCTCACGGGCCGGCTGACGGATTCGGAATCCCAGAGGTAGGCGCACGCGGCGGTTGAAGTCCTCGAACCCGTCGAGGACTTGGGCCATCGTGTCGCGGATGCGGTCATAGTCTTCGATGTAGGACTCCCACGGCGTCTTGCTGTCGGGCAAGGTGGCGCGGGCGATACCGGCGATGATGGCCGGCTCGGACAACAGGTGCGGGGAGGCCGGCTTCTTCATTCCCACCGACAGGTGCACCATGCTCATGGAGTCCTCGACGGATGTCGCTTGCACGCCCCGTTTTTGGTGGTCCTTCTCGGTGCGGCCCAGGCACGGCAGGATGAGGGCATGCCGCCCGTGAACGAGGTGGCTTCGGTTGAGCTTGGTGCTGACGTGCACGGTCATCGCGCAGCGCTGCAGCCCGCGGAACGTGTATTCGGTGTCGGGGGCGGCCAGCGCGAAATTGCCGCCCATGCCGACGAACACCTTGACCCGATCCTCGTTCATCGCGGCGATGGTGTCGACGGTGTCCATGCCGTGTTCGCGGGCCGGGTCGATGTGGCAGACGTCGGCCAGCCGGTCCAAAAACTCCGGGGACGGACGGTGGTCGATTCCGCAGGTTCGGTTGCCCTGCACATTGCTGTGCCCCCGCACCGGCGACGGGCCGGCACCCTCGCGGCCCAGATTGCCCCGCAGCAGCAGAACGTTGACGATCTCGCGGATGGCGTCGACGCCGTGCTCGTGCTGGGTGACCCCCAGGCACCAACTGATCAGGGTCCGGTCCGAGCGGGAGTACACGTCCGCGGCTTTCAGGATGTCGGCGCGGCTCAACCCCGATTGGTGTTCGAGTTCGGCCCAACTGGTGGACTCGCAGACGGCGCGGTACTCCTCGAAGCCGTGCGTGTACCGGGCGATGAACTCGTGATCAAGCGCCTTGGGGTTGCTCCGGCTTTCCTCCAGCACCGCTTTGGCGATCCCACGCATCAGCGCCATGTCTCCCCCGGCCCGCACCTGGAGGTTCAGCGTGCTGGTGCGGGTCGCCTTGAACAACGCCATCTGGCCTATTTCGTGAGGGACGATGGTGCGCGTCGCCGCGGCCTCGACAAGCGGATTGACGTGGACGATCTGGGCACCCCGGCGATACGCCTCGGCGAGCGCGGTCAGCATCCGCGGAGCGTTCGACGCCGCGTTGACGCCCATGATGAACAGGGCGTCTGCGGTCTGCCAGTCCGCGAGGTCGGCCGTCCCCTTGCCGGTTCCGAGCGCGGCCTGCAGCGCGCGCCCGGAGGCTTCGTGGCACATGTTTGAGCAGTCGGGCAGGTTGTTCGTGCCGAATTCCCGCGCGAACAGTTGGTAGAGGAACGTGGCCTCGTTGCCCAGCCGGCCGGAGGTGTAGAACGCGGCCTGGTTGGGGCTGTCCAGGGCGCGCAGTTCCCGGCCGACCAGATCGAAGGCGCCACGCCAGCTGATCGGGCGGTAGCGATCGCTCGAGGCGTCGTAGGCCAGGGGTTCGGTGAGCCGACCCTGGTCTTCGAGGGCGAAGTCCGACCACCGGGACAGCTCCGTCACGGTGTGTTGCGCGAAGAACTCGGCGGTCACCCGCTTTGAAGTCATCTCCCAGGTGACGTGTTTGATGCCGTTCTCGCAGATGTCGAGGCGCAGTCCCTTGGTGTCGTCCGGCCAGGCGCAGCCGGGGCAGTCGAATCCGCCGTTTTCGTGGTTCATTCGGTGGATGGCACGCGCACCGTCGAGCAGGGCGTGTTCCCGGAGCAGGAACTGGGTGACGCTCTTGGCCGCCCCCCACCCGGCGGCCGGATGGTGGTAGGCACGGTGGCTGGGCGGTTTGGCGGCCGCCGGACCGTCTCCCCCGAGAGGTGTTGGGGCCGTGCCCGATTCGTCATCGTGCGTGGACTTTCCACTCACCGGTGCAGTCATCGTCACCGCTCCTTCCCGCGGTTCCCACGGGTCGACGCGGCGGCAAGCGCCGGTATGTCGGGGAACCGCACTGACAATGGTTCAGCAAACGCCGCAGCGGTTAATAGAGTCGTTTGACTCGGACGCGACGTGACTGGTTGGGCGTGGGATCTGCGGATGTCCGCCGACGGCCGCAAGCGCACGGACGCGCCGACACGGGTGAATGGCCCGCGGCCGGCGCGAGCCGGATCAGTCATTCAGCGGGTGGACTCGATGGCCTTCGCGGCGAAGTCCGCTGCTTGATCGGTCATCCCGTTGAACCGGTAAGCGCTGTGCGCGGCGCGGTTGAAGCCCGCGCCCGAGCAAACCGGATCGTCGGGTGCGCACAGGTCAATCGTCTTGCCGGCGTATAAGTTTCCGATGGAGATGGGCGGGGCGTCGTGGTCGACGAGATTCAGGAAACCGTCGGAAGGCTTGCCGAACAGGACGACGGCGGCCACGTGCTTGGCCACGGTTGGCGGCATCGGGCCGGTGATGCCCGCCGGCAACGCGTACCCGGGCGGGACGCTGTCGGCAGTGATGTAGGCGGCGACCGCCGCGCCCTGCGAGTAGCCGCCCAGCACGATTTTGGTGTTGGGGCAGGCACCGACGATTTCGCCAACCCTGGCGGATGCGTCGACGACCCCGTCGGAGGCCTGCGAAAAGTCAAGCGAGGCGGGGTAATTGACCCCGTAGCTGGAGATCGAGGTGCCGGGCAGCCGCGCGGTGAGGGCATCGGCGAAGGCCTGGCCCGTCGCTCCCAGCCCGGGCGGTTCAAAAGTGCCGCGGGCGAAGATCAGCTCGACGTCGGGACATTTGTCGTCACCGGCCGCGCTGCTCACCGCGGTTGAGGCGCTTACCAGCCCGAAGGCGACGACGATCACGGCCAGCAGCCGGGCGACGGTGGAGGTGGGCTGCACTGTGACATCCTGTCTGGACGGTGGACCGCGGGGTGACATTAACAACCGGGTGCCGTGTCGCCGGGGGTCACGTGGTGGGAACGCCCCATGATCACGCCCCGTCTCGGACGCTGTCCAAGAGCGCTTTGCTATGGCGACATACATTGCGCTTATCAAAGCGCCGCCGGCCCGGCGCGCCGGCGGTGTGCGCGGCCGGCTAGGTATTCGCCGCCCGTGGCGGGGCGCGGCGGTTCGGCGGCCCGCAGCCAGCGCAATGGCGTTAACGCCCGAGGGGTCGCCACGGTGTTTGCGCCGACGGACCCGTAAGCACAACGCCCGATTAGGGTTTGCTACAGAAATGGATCAGGGGACCCGAACATTTTGATCAAACCGCCCAACAGCGGCGATGAGTTTTTACATGTTCGTTACGCGGATTCTGCGCAAGTTGCTGGACCCCTTGCCCAAGGGATAGGTTGGTCAGGTTTGTGGCCGCGACCAACGCCGATCGGCGGCCTCCTCCGCGAATAACCGCGAAGCAACCAATCGAGATGGGCCGGAAAGGGGTTGCGCGTGCGACAGCTTTCGCCGCTGCGGGCGGTGTCGATGGGGCTCGAGACCGCCGCGGGACTTGGCGGCGCGGCCGGCAAGTTGACGACCGCCGGCCTTGATCTCGCCGCTCTGCCCGTCCGGATGGGCGCGAAGGTGCTGTCGGGTGAGATTTCGCGCTCGACGCTGACCCGGCGCTGCGGACGCGGCGACGGCCGCATCTGGATCGAGGTTCGCGGCCTCGATGGCACGCGTGGGGCGGCGCGTGGCCGCGCCGTCGTGAAAGCACTGCGCGCGCAACCCGGTGTCACGGATGCCGTTGTGAACCGCCCGCTGTCGCGGGTGGTTGTCGAGGTCGACGACGACGAGGTGTCGCTGAACGACCTGTGTTCGGTGCTCGATGACACCGAAAGGGGTTCTGGTGTAGGCGATTCCCCGCGTTCGGACAGCTTGCCCGGGGATGGGTTGCTGCTGGCCGCCCGCGGCGCGATGGTAGCGGTTAATGCCGCCGGATTCGCGGTCGCAATCGCCGGTCGCGCGTTGCGCTTGCCGGCGGCCCCGGTCGCGGTCGAGGCGGTGTCGGCGATCGCGAATCATCAACCGTGGCTGCGCAGGGCGCTCGAGGGCGGGATCGGCCCTGGCGCGACCGACACCGCATTGTCGGTGTTCGGCACCTCCGCCCACGTTGTCACGTTCTCGCCGGCGAAGCTGGCGGTCGACCTGGCGACACAGGCTTTCAAGGCCGCCGAGTGCCGGGCCGCCGCGCGGGCGTGGGCCCGCTACGAGCCGGAACTGGCCCGGCATGCCGACGAGTCGGAAATGCAGCGGCTGCCACGCCCGGTGCCCGCACCGGCGGGCCCGATCGAACGTCACGGCAAGCGCGTCGCGTGGGTGCAGCTGATTGGTGTCGGCCTGGCCGGGGGCCTCACCCGCAACGTCACGATGGCTTCGAACGCGGCTTTGGCGGCCTCGCCGAAGGCGATGCGCACCACACATGAGGCGTTCGCGACCACATTAGGACGGGGCTTGGCGGACCGGCACGCGGTCCTGCCACTGCGGCCGGAGAGCTTGCGCCGGCTCGACCGGGTGGACGCACTGCTGATCGATCCGCGCGTGCTCTGCAGCGAACGAATGCGGGTGGTGCGCGTCCGCGGTGCACGCGACGGCGAATTACCGAAAGCCTGGGCCCTTGCCCAAGAACTGCTCGACGGGTGCCCGGCACCGGGCTGGCACCGCGTCGACCCGGCGTCGCGCGATGACTCCGACGGCGCCGCCGAGGCGCTTTTCGCCCCGGCCCCGCACCCGCTGGCGTCGGCGGTGATCGCCCAGGCGCGCGACTCCGGCGCGCGGCTGGTGTCGGTCGACACCGATTTGCTCGGCGACCTGCGTCCGGCGTTCGACGACATCCTCCCGGTCGGCACGGGCGGCATCGACGGCGCACTCGCCGACGCGGTGTCCGACCTGCAGCGCGACGGTCACGTCGTCGCCGCGCTGTCGTCGGCCGCCGGCCATGCGCTTTCGGCTGCCGACGTGGCGCTGGGCGTCAGACCGACGGCCGACGGCGCGCCGCCCTGGAACGCGGACCTGATGCTGGGCGACCTGGCCGGCGCGTGGCGAGTGTTCCATGCGATGCCCGCGGCCAGGAGGGCCAGCCAGCAGGGCATCGCGATATCGGCGGGCGCTTCGGCCCTGGGCGCACTGTTCATGGTGCCCGGGGTGCGCAGGTTCCGCGGGCCAGGTCCGGTGACCATCGGCGCCGTCGCGGGGTTGCTATCGGGATATTTGCTGGCCCGTAGCACCATCCAGATGCCGATTCCCCGCCCGGCGCCGGCGTACGAGTGGCACGCGATGTCGGCCGAACAGGTTCGCGACGTGCTGGCGGCGCTCCGCGACCCCGACGAGGATGCCACGACCCAATCTGACGGCGCCGAAGGCGGACGGCGCGCCGCGGCGTGGGAGTTCGCCAGGGCCGCGGCCGCCGAGCTGACCGGTGACCCGTTGACCCCGCTGCTCGGATTATGTTCGGCGGCCACCGCGGTGTTGGGGTCACCGACCGACGCGATGCTGGTCGGCACGGTGCTGACCGGAAACGCGCTGCTGTCGACCGCCCAACAGCTTCGGGCCGAGAACCGGCTGAACCGCCTGTTGGCCCAGCAGGCCCCGCCGGCGCGGCTGGTCATCGAGGGGCCGGACGCTGTGCGCAGCCACCGCGAAGTCCTCGTCGAGCGGTTGCGGCCCGGTGACGTGATCGAGGTGCGCAGCGACGAGGTGGTGCCCGCGGACGCCCGCGTGATCGAGGCACACGACCTCGAGGTCGACGAATCGTCGCTGACCGGCGAGTCCCTGTCGGTGCAGAAGCAGACCGCGGCCACACCGGGGGCGGAATTGGCCGAGCGTCGCTGCATGATCTATGCCGGCACCACGGTCGTGGCGGGTACCGCGGTCGCGTTGGTCACCGCGGTGGGGGCCGACACCCAGACGCGTCGCGCGGCCGAACTGGCCTCCGGTGAGCTGCCGACCGTCGGGCTCCATCATCAACTCAGCCACCTGATGAGCCGGGCGTTCCCCTTCAGCGCGGGCGGCGGCGTCCTGGTCGGTGCACTCGGCCTGTTGCGCGCCGGCGGCCTGCGCCAAGCCCTGGGTAGCGCGATCGCGGTCGCCGTGGCGGCCATCCCCGAGGGAATGCCCTTGATGGCGACGCTCGCGCAGTCCGCGTCGGCGCAGCGGTTGGGCGAAGTGGGGGCGCTGGTGCGGGTGCCCCGGGCGGCCGAGGCGCTGGGTCGCGTCGAGGTGGTCTGCTTCGACAAGACCGGGACACTGAGCGAAAACCGACTTCGAGTCGCCGAGGTGCGTCCGGTGGCGGAACATTCCCGCGGTGACGTCCTGCGGTACGCCGCCCAGGCCGCGCCGGCCGACGACGGCAACCCGCACGTGCATGCCACCGACGAGGCCATCATCAAAGCGGCGGACGAGGCGGCGGGTCCCGATCGGCGTCCCGAACCGGATGCTCATCTGCCGTTCCGTTCCGGCAGAGCGTTGTCGGCGTCGATGACGGGCACGGAGTTGACCGTCAAGGGCGCACCGGAGGTGGTGTTGGCGGCCTGCGGGTCCGTCGGCCCGGAGGTCGATGACGCGGTCTCCGCCCTGACGACCGCGGGGCTGCGGACGATCGCCGTGGCTCAGCGGCGCTTGAGCGCACAACAGGCGCGCTCGGTGCGGAAAGACCCCGACCGCATCGAAGCGCTGTGCGGCACGGGGTTGACGCTGACCGGGTTCCTCGGGCTCTCGGACACACCGCGCCCCCAGGCGCCGCAGTTGCTGGCCGACCTGGCCGACCGTGGCGTGTCCATCCGGCTCATCACCGGCGACCATCCCGTCACCGCCGCCGCGATCGCCCGCGAGCTGGGCGTGCCGGTGAGTGCGGAGCAGGTGATCACCGGGTCGGAATGGAACGCCCTGTCCCGCCAGGATCAGCAGCGTGCGGTATCCGAACGAGTGATCTTTGCCCGGATGTCACCGGAGAACAAGGTGCAGGTGGTTCAGACGCTCGAACGGTCCGGGCGGGTCTGCGCCATGGTGGGTGACGGCGCCAACGACGCGGCGGCGATCCGGGCCGCGAGCGTCGGCGTCGGCGTGGTCGCACGCGGCAGCGACTCCGCCCATACGACCGCCGACCTCGTGCTGACTGACGGTCGCATCGAGACTCTCGTGGCCGCCATCGATGAGGGACGGCGACTGTGGCGGGGGGTGCAGGCCGCCGTGACCGGCCTGCTCGGCGGCAACGCCGGCGAGGTGGTCTTCTCCGTCATCGGCACGGCACTGACGGGGATGTCGCCACTGAACACCCGCCAGTTGTTGCTGATCAACATGCTCACCGACGCGTTACCCGCCACCGCCGTCGCCGTCAGCACGCCCGCCGGGCAGGTGCAGCGCGTCGGTCGCGGCATCGACGAACGCGCGCTACGGCGAGCCGTTGTGACGCGCGGGACGCTCACGGCCGCCGCCGCGACGACGGCCTGGCTGATGGCGTCGGTCACCGGGCTGCCGCAGCGGGCCTCCACCGTCGCGTTGATCTCGCTGGTGGCCGTCGAGCTCGGCCAGACTGTGGTCGACTCACATGCGCCGTTGGTGTTGCTCACGGCCACCGGGTCCTTCGCCGCGTTCACGGCGTTGATCACCACCCCGGGGGTCAGCCAGCTCCTGGGCTGCACACCGGTCGGCCCGGTGGGCTGGGCCCAAGGGCTGGGCACCGCCGCGGCCGCGGTCCTCGCCGTCGCCGCCACCAATCGGTTGCGGTCGGGGCACCGCGACGCGGAGTCACCCCTCCACGAGGCCCAGGCACCCGACGAACAGCCGACCGGCGCAGCCTCCGAGCCGCAGCACAAACGCTCCCGTGCGCCGCATGCTGCAGTCCTGACGGCCCCGGCAAAGGCCGCGCGTGCGCTGAAATTGCTGGACCAACATCAACACCAACATCGCGCCGCGCCGGAGGTCGTCAAAGATCATCCGTGAGCCGCTCGCGGAGAAGGAGCGACGTTAGACCTTGGCAGTTCGATCGCGGGCGTAACCGGTTAGGCGTCGTCCACGATCGACAGGGCGCCCCGCCGCACCGCGTCCACAATCGACTCGCTCAGCGCCGAGCACACCACGAACACCGCCCGGCCGGCGTGCGGGGAGATCTTGCGCGCCTCGGCGAGCTCGGCGCACCGGGCGGTCGCCTCGGCGTTCCATTGCACGCTGGTCTGGTTCCAGCTGCTTTTGCGGGCCAGCACTTGGGCGCCGCAATTGCGGCATGCCACCGGGGCCATGGGCATCTTGTCGAGCCGGTTGTCCGTCCTGACCGGGGAATGCAGCGTCATCACGCCGGACCTACCCCGGCCGGGTGGGTCGCCATGTTGTCCTGGACCTCTTTCATCCAGGCCTCGTAGGGCCGGCTGGTGTCGAGCTCGAATTCGAAGCGGTCCACCATATCCGGCGTCACGTCGGCGGCGTCGACGTAGAACTGTTCATACCAGCGGCGCAGCTGGTAGACCGGCCCGTCCTCCTCGACCAGCAGTGGATTGTCGATGCGTGCCTTGTGTCGCCAGATCTGCACGTCCTGTTCGAATCCCAGCTTGATGTAGTCGCCGAGTTTGATCGCGGTCTGCATGGCCTGGTCCGCGGGCATGCCCTCCGACTTCTTCACGATGATGCCGTATTGCAGCACAAAGGAATTCGCGTCGATCGGGTAATGGCAATTGATCAGGATCGAGTGCGCATCACCGGTGCGGTAGTGGTAGGTCAGGTCGTCGATCATGAAGGACGGGCCGTAGTAAGAGGCGACCGAGGTGGTGCCGAGCATCTCGGCACCCACCGTGCCCCCCAGATCGGGCCGGCCCTCGCCGTTCATGTATTGCGTCGCCACATGCCCCTCGAAGATGTTCTTGAAATAGGTGGGCAGCGAGCCGTGGATGTAGAAGAAGTGCGCCATATCGACCACGTTGTCGATGATTTCGCGGCAGTTGCTTCGCACGACGGTGGTGTACCAGTGCCAGTCGGTCCACCCGTCGCTCGTCGCGCCCTGGATGCGCGGGATGGTGATCTCCGGCGGCGGCGCGTTGCCCTCCGGGTCGTTCCACAGGAACAACATGCCGTCCTGTTGCAGCGTGGTCCAGGCTCGGGTGCGGGCCAGCCGCGGGGTGCGCCGGGCGTACGGCACCTGCTTGCACCGCCCGTCGCCGCTCCAGCGCCAGTCGTGGAAGGGACAGGCGATCTCGTTGCCCTTGACCTCGCCCTCGGACAGGTCCCCTCCCATGTGCCGGCAGTACCCGTCGAGCACGTTGATGTCGCCGTCCGACCCGCGAAAGACGACCAGTTTCTGGCCGAAGGCGTTGATTGGGTGCGGCTTGCCGTCACCGAAGTCCCGGGCCAGGCCCAGGCAGTGCCAGCCTCGGGCGAACCGCGTCGGCACGGGCCGCGCTTCGATGTGTCGGACCTCGACATCTGACTGCGCTGTCATAGGGATGATTTAACCCCTGCCCCTCCGATTCCGGGAGCGGCTTCTTCCCCTTCCTCGCAAGCCCTTCCTCGCAAGCACTGCCCCGACATACCGTTCTCACCGTGCACACCACGATCCCCGCCGGGCTTCCGGTGTCCGATACCGCCGTGGACCTGCTGGTGGTCGGATCGGGCACCGGCACGGCCGCCGCGTTAGCCGCCCATGAAGCCGGGCTTTCGGTGCTGATCGTCGAGAAGTCCTCTTACGTCGGCGGATCGACCGCACGTTCCGGCGGCGCGCTGTGGCTGCCAGCGTCCCCGGTGTTGCGCGACGCCGGTGCCAACGACACCGCCGAGCGCGCCGGCATCTACCTGGACTCCGTGGTCGCGGGCTCGGCGCCGCACCAACGATCGGCCACATTCCTCGCCCAGGTCCCCGCGACGGTCGCGATGCTGCGCCGGACGACCTCGCTGCGCCTGTTCTGGGCTCGCGACTACTCCGACTACCATCCGGAGGAACCGGGCGGCAGCGCCGCGGGCCGGACGTGCGAGTGTCGCCCGCTGGACCTGTCGATCCTCGGGGAACACCGCAGCCGGCTGCGGCCGGGTGTGCTGGAGGCGGGCGTCTCGATACCGACGACGGGGGCGGACTACCGCTGGATGAACCTGGTGACACGGGTGCCGCGCAAGGGGATTCCGACGTTCGCCAGGCGCGTCGCGCAGGGCGTGGGCGGGCAGCTGCTGGGCCGGCGCTACGCGGCGGGCGGTCAGGCCTTGATGGCCGGCCTCTTCGCGGGCGTGCTGCGGGCCGGCATTCCGGTGTGGACGGACACCACGCTGCTTCGCCTCGCCGGCGGCGCAGACCGCGTGACTGGAGCCGTCGTCGACCACGGCGGCCGCGACGTGACCATCACCGCGCGGCGCGGGGTGGTGCTGGCCACCGGCGGGTTCGACCACAACATGGACATGCGGTGGAAATTCCAGTCGGAGTCGCTGGGCGCCAACCTGAGCCTCGGCGCCGAGACGAACACCGGCGAGGGGATCCGCGCGGCGCAGGAACGGGGCGCCGGCACCGATCTGATGAACCAGGCGTGGTGGTTCCCCGCCGTCGCGCCACTCCCCGGCAAGCCGCCCGCGGTGATGCTGGCCGAACGGTCGCTGCCCGGCTGCCTGATCGTCGACCAGAGCGGCCGCCGGTTCGCCAACGAGTCCGCGGACTACATGTCCTTCGGCCAGCGGCTGCTCGAGCTGGAACGGTCGGGCAGCCCGGTCGAGGCGATGTGGATCGTCTTCGACCAGCAATACCGCAACAGTTACGTCTTCGGTGCCCAACTCTTTCCGCGCATGAAGGTCCCGCAGCCCTGGTACGACGCTGGCATCGCGGCGCGGGCCGACAGCTTCGCCGGGCTGGCCGCGGCGATCGGTGTGCCGGTGCCGGAGTTCACCGCGACCATGACTCGGTTCAACGAAAGCGCCTGCGCCGGACAGGATCCCGATTTCGGCCGGGGCCGCAGCGCTTACGACCGCTACTACGGCGACCCGACCGTCACGCCCAACCCCAATCTGCGTCCGCTGCGCAAAGGCCCGTTCTATGCGGTCAAGGTGGTGCTCAGCGACCTCGGCACCTGCGGCGGGCTCAAGGCCGACGAGCGCGCGCGGGTATTGCGCGAGGACGGCGGCCCCGTCGCCGGCCTGTACGCGATCGGCAACACCGCCGCCAATGCATTCGGAACGACGTATCCCGGAGCGGGCGCGACGATCGCGCAGGGGCTGGTGTACGGCTACATCGCTGGGCGGGACGCGGCGGCCCGATAGTCGGCGCCGGGCCCGAGCCTCACTGAATTTCCAGGCCCCGCCGCCGGACCCACCACAGCGCCGCCACGGTCCCTCCCAGCCACACCCCCACGGCAATCGCGAGGTGCACGAAACTCTTCGTGTCGCGCCCGAACACCGGCCAGATCATGGCGGGTACCTGATTCCACAACACCCGGTGCTCCACGCCGTTCATCGGATCGGCGACGTAGTACAGCGCGTAGGGCAGGGTCAGGGCCAGCAGCCACCCGACGGTGCGCCGCCGGTCGCGCCGCTGACGCCAGCGGCGGATCAGCGGCTCGACCCCCACCGGGTGCAACACGGAAATGAAGTTGCCCACCCCGACCCACGAGATGATGGGCACCGCCACGGTGGGCACGGTGATGGCCAGCCGAGCGGGGTTTTCCAGCCACAGCGTCAGCGCCATCGCCGCCGCCAGGGTCGGCAGCCCAACGATCACCAGCAGGGCCAGGTTCTTGACCAGGAGCACCCGCCAGAACGGCACGCCGTCGGCCATCGCCTGGCGGACGCGGTAGTGGTCGGCACCCAGGAAATTCGTCGTGGTCACGTCGGCGAGCACCCACGAGGAGAAGTACGTGCCGACCAGGACCACCCAATCGTTGTGGTGGGGGCCGAGCGGGGCCAGCGGCTGCACCAGCAACCACGCCGCGGCGAAAAAGATGTTGGCGAGCACGCCCATCAGCCAGGTCCGTGGCGGGGTGAACGCCCAGCGGATCTCGGAGCGCACCGCGGGCACCAGTGGTTGCTGAAAGTCCTTGGCGGCCCGCCTGGCCGCGGTGGGGCGGGGGGCCGAAGCGCGCACCGCGGCGCGCAATACGGTGTGCACGCGTGGGTTCATCGACGTCTGGAAATCGACCATGAGCTCCGTGCGACCATACCTGTGCCGGCGGCACCGTCGGCAACCTTTCGCCAACTCGCCCGCGTGTCGGGCGCGGCCACAACGCAGGATAGGGCCATGAACCGCAAACGCGTCGTGATTGCGGGGCTGGGCGATGTGGGTGTCCTGACGGCCATCCGCCTGTCCCCGCACGCCGACGTCGTCGGCGTATCCGCCAAACCCGCGCTCGTCAGCGGCCAGGAACTCGGCCTGCGGCTGTCCCGCCCGCGCGACTGGGCCCGCGACTATTGGGTTCCCTTCGACCGGTTCCGCCGCCTCGACGGCGTCCGAATCGTTCAGGCCGAGCTGACCGGCGTGGACCTGCCCACCCGGACGGTGTTCGCCCGCCGCAGCGACGGGGCAACCGTCGCCGAGCCCTACGACGCTCTGGTCATCTCCACCGGGGTCAGCAGCGGCTTCTGGCGCCGGCCGACCCTGCAGTCACCCGCCGAGATCGGCACGGACCTCAACGCGGCCCATGAGCGCCTCGCCGCGGCCGGATCGGTGATCGTCGTAGGCGGCGGCGCGGCGGCGGTCAGCAGCGCCTTCAACATGGCCGTCACGTGGCCCGACAAACGGATCGACCTCTACTTCCCAGGCCCCGACGCCCTGATCGGGTATCACCCGCGCACCTGGCAACGCATCCGGCACCGGCTCACGGACCTGGGTGTGGGGATCCATCCGAGGCACCGCGCAGCGCTGCCCGACGGCGTCCCGTGCGACGAGGTGACCGGCGAGCCGGTGCACTGGAGCACCGGGCAGGCGCCGGCGCGCGCCGAGGCCGTGCTGTGGGCGATCGGCCGGGTCCGGCCGAACACCGAGTGGCTGCCGCCGGACCTACTAGACGAGCGGGGATTCGTGCCAGTCACCCCGGACCTGCGGGTGCCCGGTCAGCGAGGCGTCTTCGCGGTCGGGGACGTCGCGGCGACCGACCCGCTGCGCAGCTCCGCCCGTAACGGCGGGGACGCGCTGGTTGCCCGCAACGTGCTCGCCGAGTTCGCCGGGCGACCGATGCGCTCCTACCGTGCGCCGGTGCGGCGGTGGGGCTCGTTGCTCGGCGTCCAGCGCAACGGCCTAGAGGTCTTCCTGCCGACCGGCCATGCGTTCCGATTTCCGGCATGGTCCGTCGAACGGGTCGTCATGCCGTGGGTCGTCCGGTGGGGCATGTATCGCGGGGTGCGGCACAACGACCCGTTCGGGTACGCAGGTGTGTCGACGTCAAGCGCCGACGAATCGTGAGGGACCAGCACGCCGACGTCGACCTCATCTGGCGGGTCGCTTCAGCCCCTGATGGACCCGGTCTTCTTGGACTTGAACGTCGCGATGCAGGCTATGTCGCGGTCGCCCTGCCTCCAGGAGTCCCGCGAGGGCGGCATCACGGCCAGGTCGACGCTCGGGTCCTGTACCGCCGTGGACGAATACGACGCCAGCGAGTCCCGGCACCGCTGGTCGTAGTCACCGAATACCGACTCGTCGGGAAACTGCCCGTCGGGCATGGTCAGCACCGCGACGACCTCGCCGAGGTGTGGGTGTTCGCAGCCGATCGTGTTGACGAACTTGACCCGATTGCCAGTGGGGATGTCCGCCAGGCAGTCCCCGGCCTTGACATTTCGGGCGCTCACCGTGTCGGTCGGCGACAAGACGGCGACCACGACGGCCGCGGCGATCGCCGCCACCCACACCGCGGACAGGACCAGCCCAGCGATTGCCATGCCGCGACCGCGCTGGCGACCGGGCTTGGTCCGCCCGAGGGCGATGATCCCGAAGATGACGCTGAACAGGACACCGCCCAGGAGGCCGAACACCAGGGACGCGACGGCGAACCCGCTCGTCGTCGGCGGTTGTGGCGCCGGCGGCACGTAATAGGGCGGCGGATAGGGACTTTGGTACGAGGGCGGCGGCGGGTAGCCGCCACCTTGGTACGGCGGCGACGGGTAGGAGGGTGGCGGCGGGTAGCCGCCCGCCGGGGGTTGCGGGGGCGGCGCGTCGGGGCCCGGTGTGTACGACATGCCTCACTGTAGGACCCTCCCGCGGGCCCGGATGGACGAATCCGCGTTTCGCCGCCGCGGCCGCTAAGTTGGAGACGGGCCTGCACCGGGGCCCAGGCAAGGAGTCAGTGCATGGACTGCAGGATCTTCACCGACCCCAGCAACGGTGCGACCTACGATGACCTGCAGGAATCCGCCAGCCTGGCAGAGGAATTCGGCTTCACCGGATTCTTCCTCTCCGACCACTACCTGCCCTTCGCCGGCGACGGCCGGCCCGGGCCCACGGACGCGTGGACGACGCTGGCCGGGCTGGCGCGCGACACTTCGCGCATCCGTCTCGGTTCACTGGTGACGGCCGTCACCTTCCGACACCCCGGGCCGCTGGCGATCGTCGTGGCGCAGGTGGACGCAATGAGCCGGGGCCGAATCGAATTTGGCTTAGGCGCGGGCTATTTCGAGCCGGAGCACGCCGCGCTCGGCATCCCCTTTCCGCCAGTCGGGGAACGTTTCGACCGGCTGGAAGAGGCCCTGGAGCTCATCACGGGGCTCTGGCGCACTCCCACCGAACAGCGATATTCGTTCAGCGGCAAGCGTTTCGAGCTGCTCGACGCCCCGGCGCTCCCCAAGCCCTGGCAAGATCCGGGTCCGCCGATCATCCTCGGCGGCACCGGAACGCGGCGCACGCCCGCCCTGGCGGCCCGCTTCGCCAACGAATTCAACCTGCAGACGAGCCGCCGCCGCGCACCGCTCGAGCACCACCGAAGCGAGCTGAAAAGCGACGATGTCGCGGGACAGATCGCCCGGGTGCGCGCCGCGGCGCGGGAAATCGGTCGAGATCCGGCCGAGATCACATTCTCCATGACGGCCCTCGTCGGGGTCGGCCGCACCGACGACAGCGCCGCGGCCTGGCTCGATCCCGAGCACTATGGCTCCCAAAGCTTCGACGGGACCACGCTGTCCGGAACGCCGGCGCGCATCGTCGACCAGGTGGCGCCCTACGCGGAACTGGGCATCTCGCGGCTGTACGTCCGTACGCCGGCGAGGATGCGGACCCTGGCGGGCAATTTCGAATTGTTCGCGTCCGACGTGCTGCCCCGGCTCGCGGCGATGTCGGCGGCCTAATCCCCGGTGCCCCGAAAGGTTTCGCGGCCACGTAGTCCATCGAAATCCAGAACCTGGTCAGCTGCTATTGATCAACAACATGAGGCCGTAGTCCATGTGAATCTGCTGATGGCAGTGCAGCAGCGACAGGCCGGGCTGGTCGGCGACGAAGTCGACCTCCATGCTCTGGTAGCCGCCCAGCATCGCGACGTCCTTGCGCACCCCGGCGGTCGGCGTGCCTGCGACGTGGGTGATCTCGAAGGTGTGCCGGTGTAGGTGCATCGGGTGCAAGTCGTCGGTGGCGTTGCGGAACCGCAAGCGGTAGCGCCCATTTCGCCGCACGTCGAGCACCGGCCGATTGGCGCTCATCGAGAACGGGGTGGCGTTCATCGTCCAGACGTTGAAGCCGTTGTCCGCGGCGTTGCGCTTCTCGATCAGCATCTCGAGGGTGCGGTCGGGCGGCGGGGCGGGTGCGGGATTGGGTGTGGCGAACAACCGGTAGTCCCAGGTGAACGGCGGCGGCGCCGCCCACTGCGGATCCCCGCCGCGCCCGGCGTATTCGACGACGATTCCCATGCCGTGCGCCCGGTCGTCGTCGTCGAGATCTCCGAACACCCAAACCCCGGGGTTGTCCATCGTGACCACCGCCGAGACCCGTTCCGCCGCCCCCACCCACAACACCGGGACCGTCGCGGTGTTGGGCACCGGGTTGCCGTCCAGCGCCACCACTCTGAGCGAGTGGCCAGGCAGCGCCAGGCTGCGGGTCTCGGTGGCGCTGCCGTTGAGCACGTGCAGGAGCACCCGATCGCCTTGACGGACCCGGATGGGATCACCATGGCCGAGCATGCGCCCGTTGACGGCAAACGCCCCGTAACTCACCTCGAAGCCGTGCGGCTCGCCGCGGGCGAGCGAGGCCCGCATCGACGACTCGCCCTTCTCCCTGAGGTCGGCGTCCGGTTCGCCGGCCAGGAAGTCCTTGGCCATGTCGCCGCCCCGGCTGAAGGCGGGCTGGAATTCCTTGAGCGTCAGGAAGATCTCCTGGTCGTAGGCCCCGGGATTCTCCTTCGGTTCGATGTAGACGGGGCCGACCAGGCCGGCGTACTGACCGCGGGACAGGTCGTCGCGCGGGACCACGTGGGAGTGGTAGAAGCGAAACCCCGCGGGGCCGGAGAGGAACGAGATGCGCCGCGTGCCATGGGCGGGGATGTAAGGGGTGCCCTCCTCGGCGGAGCCGTCGACGTCGATGCCCACGTGCTGGCCGTGCCAGTGCAGTTGTTCCGGCGCGTCGGTGTCGTTGACGATGTCCACCCACGTTCGTCGGCCCTCTTTGAACCGCAGCAGCGGGCCCGGGAACTGGCCGTTGTAGGTGAGGGTCGACACGACCATGTCCGGCGCGAGTTCCACGGTGCCGGTCCCGATCCGCAGCGTGTGATCGGCCTTGCCGCCGGGCGGGCCCGGGGGCGTGGTCTTGGAGCATGCCGCGACGGCGCCGGCACCGCCGCCGGCGGCAAGCAACGCCAGCGCACCGCCTCTCAAGAAGCCCCGCCGGTCGACCACGATCAGGGCCCATCCGGGGAGGCGGCGAGCGCCGGCAGCAAGAACCCGATGCGGCTGTCCAATTCCCCTGCCAATTGCCGGAATTCACGGGGGCCGCCGCCGTCGGCCGCCGGGTCGGGCAGGCTCCAGTGCATCGCCGTGGGCAGGTTCTGGGCGGCCGCGTATTCGCGGACCTTATCGCATAGGGTGATCACGCGATCGAAGCGCCGACGGGCAACCACGGCCAGGGCCTGCGGTCTGCTGCCACGAAGGTCGATCCCGTACTCGTCGCGCATGATTCGCACGGCGTCCGGATGCAGCACCGGCTTGGGGTGGCTGCCGGCGCTCGCCACCCGGACGCGGCCCTGGCCCCGTTCGCGCAGCAGCGCCTCGGCCATGGGCGAACGCGCGCTGTTGCCCGTACACAAGAACAACACCGACCGCGCGGGCGGCTTGCGGTCCGAGACCGGCGGCGTGCCGAGCGCCGGATGCAGCGCGGTGGCCGCCTCGGCGAACGCACCGGCACACCGCTCCAGATCGAGGTGGTAGTAGCTGTCGCGGCCGTCGAAGCTGCTGCGCCGGGCCGCCACCAGCCCGGCCGCGCGCAACAGGCGGAGGTGGTAGGACACCAGGTTCTGCGGCTCGTCGACAGCGGTGGCCAATTCCCGCACCCGGCGGTCGCCGACCGCGAGTTCCGTCAGCAGCGCCCAGCGCAGCGGGTGGGACGCCATCCGCATCAGCTGCGGAACCTCGGCCCGGCCGGTGGTCACCATGCTCGGGACGATACATCAAATGAATTTGATATGTTGGCCCCGGCGACGTGGCGTCAGGTGTGTGATCGGCGATCCGAGGAGACCGAGTGTCCGAGAGCAAACACGTGGACGCCACGTCCGCCGGCGGGGATCTCCGCCGCAGCCTGGGACTCTTCGACGCGGTGGTGATCGGGCTCGGGTCGATGATCGGCGCCGGAATCTTCGCCGCACTCGGGCCCGCCGCGCGTGCCGCGGGTGCGGGCCTGCTCTGGGGCCTCGCACTGGCGGCGGTGGTGGCCTACTGCAATGCCACCTCGTCCGCGCGGCTGGCGGCCCGCTATCCCGCCTCCGGTGGCACCTACGTCTACGGGCGGGAACGGCTCGGCGATTTCTGGGGGTATCTGGCCGGGTGGGGCTTCGTCGTCGGCAAGACGGCGTCGTGCGCGGCGATGGCTTTGACCTTCGGCGCCTACGCCTTTCCGGGGCACGCGCCCCCCGCGGCGGTCGCCGCCGTGGTGGGGCTGACCGCGGTGAACTACGCCGGCGTCCACAAGTCCGCCTGGGTCACGCGGCTGATCGTCGCGGTGGTGCTCGGCGTGCTGGCCGCCGTGGTGGCCGCCGTCTTCACCTCGGGGACCGCCTCCGCGGAGGCGCTGCGCCCCGTGAGCGCCCACCCGGCCGGCGTCATCCAGGCCGCCGGGTTGCTGTTCTTCGCCTTCGCCGGATACGCGCGCATCGCCACCCTGGGCGAAGAGGTGCGCGACCCGGCCCGAACCGTGCCCAGGGCCATCTCCCTCGGGCTCGGCATCACCCTGGCCGTCTACGCGCTGGTGGCCGTCGCGGCGCTGGCGGCATTGGGGCCGCGGCGCTTGGCCTCTGCGTCCGCGCCGCTGTCCGAGGCGGTGCGGGCGGCCGGCACCACCTGGCTGGTGCCGGTCGTGCAGGTGGGTGCTGCGGTCGCCGCGTTGGGCTCGCTGTTGGCGTTGGTACTCGGCGTCTCGCGCACCACCTTCGCAATGGCTCGCGACCGGCACCTCCCCCGTCCGCTGGCCGCCGTGCACCCGCGATTCCGGGTGCCGCACCGTGCCGAGCTCGCCATCGGCGTCGTCGTGGCGGTACTGGCCGCGACCGTCGACCTTCGCGGCGCGATCAGCTTCTCGTCGTTCGCCGTGCTGATCTATTACGCGATCGCCAATGCCTCGGCGCTCCGCCTCGGACATGACGAAGGCCGGCCCTACCGCGTGATCCCGCTGACGGGGCTTCTCGGTTGCGTCGTGCTGGCGTTCGCGATGCCGCTGTCCGCGGTGCTCTCCGGCGTGGCGGTGCTCGGAATCGGCGTCGCGGCGTATGCGATTCGGCGACTCGGCGCCCGGAGATTCTGACTTTTTACGTTGTCACCGGGATACATAGCGGAGTCCAAGCTTCTGTCCCGCGATTCGTCCTACTCTGGATGCAGTGGAAATCCACAACCATCAGCTCAATCGCAGGACCTTCGTGGGGGGCTCGGTCGCGTTGGGTGGCGCTGTCGCCGCCGCAACGACGGTCGCGGGGTCCGACCGCGCCGGTCCCGACCCCCGCGAGGAACAGTCCGCCTTCGTGCGTGCCCGCATCAACGGCGAGCACCGCGAAATCGCCGTCGACAACCGCACATCCCTGCTCGACATGCTGCGCGAGCGCGCGGGACTGCCCGGCACCAAGAAGGGGTGCGACCAGGGCGCCTGCGGCGCCTGCACGGTCCTCGTGGACGGTCGCCGGATCAACTCCTGCCTGACCCTGGCGGTGATGCACGACGGAGCGGAGATCACCACCATCGAGGGCCTGGCCGACGCCACGAACGGTGGCCGGCTCCATCCGCTGCAACGGGCGTTCATCGAAGAGGACGCGTTGCAGTGCGGCTACTGCACCGCGGGCCAGATCATGTCCGGCGTCGGATGTATCGCCGAGGGGCACGCCGGCTCGCCGGCGGAGATCCGAGAGTGGATGAGCGGCAACATCTGCCGGTGCGGCGCGTACACCAACATCGTCAATGCCGTCGCGACTGTGGCCCGGGCCGACTAGCGCGTGTTTCCCTTCCGCTACACCAAAGCCGCCGACGAGCGTTCCGCGCTGACGGCCGCAGCAGCCGGCGCCCGGTACATCGCCGGCGGCACCACGCTGGTCGACCTGATGCGCGAGACCGTCGAACGCCCCGACTTGCTGGTTGACATCAACGCCCTGCCCTACTGGTCGATCGACCTACGGCCGGGCGGGATCTCCGTCGGTTCCCTGGTCCGGATGGCCGACTTCGCCGCGCATCCCGCTGTGCGCCGACAGGTTCCGATGCTCAGTCAGGCCCTCGAGCTCAGCGCCTCCGCGCAGCTGCGCAACATGGCGTCCATCGGCGGAAACCTGCTGCAGCGCACCAGGTGCCTGTATTTCCGCGACATGTCGGCCGCCTGTAACCGGCGCGCACCGGGAGCGGGCTGCTCGGCGATCGGGGGCCGCAACCGCGGGCACGCGATCCTCGGCACCAGCCCGCGGTGCGTGGCGACGCACCCGTCGGACCTCGCGGTGGCCCTCGTTGCGCTGGACGCCGTCATCGTGGCGCGGGATGTGTCCGGGCACCGGCGATTCGGGGTCGCCGAGCTGTTCCGGCAGCCGGGCGACAACCCGGCCCGCGAGCACAACCTGCGCCCGGGGGAATTGATCACCGCGGTCGAGATCCCGATCGGGCCCGAGTGCCGCCGGTCGGGCTACCTCAAGGTGCGCGACCGCGAATCATACGAGTTCGCCTTGACTTCCGCGGCTGTGGCGCTCGACATCGGCGCCGGTGTCGTCCACGCCGCCCGGGTGGCGGTAGGCGGGGTGGGCACCGTACCGTGGCGCCTGCCGGCGGTCGAGGCCGCGCTTACCGGCAAACCGGCTAACGCCGACGTCTTCCGCGCCGCCGCCGCCCTCGCCGGCGACGGCGCGCAGCCGTTGAGCGAGAACGGTTTCAAGGTGGAGCTGGTCAAGCGCACGGTGGAGAGGCAGCTGGTCACGGTGGCGGCCCTGGCATGACGCGCCCACTGCCCGCCGCGCGAATCGTCTCCGGTGAACCGGTCACCCGGGTCGACGGGGAACTCAAGGTCACCGGAAAGGCTGCCTACGCGGCCGACAACCAGCTTCCCGGCCTGGTCTACGCCGCGCTGGTGTGCAGCACGGTCGGGCGCGGCCGCGTGGAGCGGGTATCGTCCGATGCGGCCCTGCGCCGGCCCGGCGTGCTGCGGGTGCTGTCCGACTTCGCCGGTGTCAAACTGCCGTTCGACCCCCGCGCCGTCGCCTTCTTCGGGCAACCGGTCGCCGTGGTGGTCGCCGCCACCCTCGAAGCGGCCCTGCACGCGGCGACGCTCGTGGACGTCCACTATTCGACCAGGCCTTCACTGACCGATGTCGATGCGCCACAGGCGGTTCCGCAGCCGGGCCGCAACACCCGCGACTATGCCCGCGGCGACGCGGACGGCGCGATGCGCGACGCGGCGGTGGTGACCGACCTGCAGTTCAGCATCGCCCGCAACAACCACAACGCGATGGAACTGCCCGCGACCGTTGCCAAGTGGGACGGTGACCGGCTCACGGTGTGGGACAAGGTGCAGAGCATCAGTTCGGCGCAACGCGCGTATGCCGAGGCGATGGGCGTGCCCGCCGACCACGTCCGCGTGATCTCACCGTTCGTCGGCGGCGCGTTCGGCAGCGCCGGGCAGACCTGGCCGCATCAGCTGCTGGCGGCGTTCGTGGCCCGCCGGACGCAACGGCCGGCCAAGCTGGTGCTGAGCCGCGCGCAGATGTACAGCGGGATCGGATATCGGCCGACCAGCCGCCAGCGCATGGCGATCGGCGCCGACCGCTCCGGGCAGCTCGGTGCCATGATCCACGAGGGGCGCACCGAGACCGCGAGATACGGCACGTACGAGGACGGGCTGGTCGGCAACCCCCGGTTCCTGTACCGCGTGCCCAACGTGCGCTCGACATACCGGGTGGTGCCGCTCGACGTCAACCTGCCGACGTATATGCGCGGCCCCGGCGCGGTGACCGGGATGTTCGCGCTCGAATGCGGCATGGACGACCTCGCGCATCGGCTGGGCAGGGACCCGGTCGAGCTGCGGTTGCGCAACGAACCCACGCTCGACCAGACGAGCGGCACGCCGTTCTCCACGCGGCGATTCGCCGACTGCCTGCGGCACGGCGCGGCAAGTTTCGGCTGGAATCGGCGGAATCCGGTGCCCGGTGCGGCGCGCGACGGGGACCAGCTGGTCGGCCTGGGTGTGGCCGGGGCGGCCTATCACACCTCGCGCGGCGAATGCAGCGCCCTGGCAAGGATTCTCGCCGACGGCAGCGTCGAGGTGCAGAGCGCGACCAGCGACATGGGGCCCGGCACGTACACGTCGATGACGCAGGTCGCCGCGGATGCCCTCGGCGTGCCGCTGGGCCGAGTGCGATTTGCCCTCGGCGACAGCCGTTATCCGCCCGCCCCGCCGCACTCGGGCTCACGCACCATGGCAAGCGTCGGCTCGGCGGTATCGACCGCGGCGAACATGCTGCGCGACAGGCTGATTCGCACGTCCGTCACCGATCCCGGTTCGCCGCTGAGCGGGCTGCGCCCGCAGGACGTCGCGGTGGCCGAGGGCCGCATGTATGCGACGAACGCACCGGAGCGCGGCGAGTCCTACCGGGACCTGTTGCGCCGCCGCGGCTGGCGCGACCTGGATTCCCGGCAGACATGGACGCCCGACGACGCCGACAAGCGCTACTCCATGTATGCCTACGGCGCCGTCTTCGCCGAGGTCGCGGTCGACGCGTTGCTTGCGACCGTGCGAATCCGCCGCATCTACGCGTGCTACGACGCGGGACGAGTGATCAATCCCCGACTCGCACACAGCCAGGCGATCGGTGGCATGGTCGGCGGCATCGGGATGGCGCTGTTGGAGGGGACGCAGCTGGACCACCGCGACGGCAGGATCGTCAACGCCAACATGTCGGATTACCTGGTACCCGTCAACGCGGACGTTCCCGCGCTCGACGCGGCCTTCCTGGCGGCCGAAGACACGATCGCCGACCCGATCGGCGTCAAGGGGCTCGGCGAACTGGTGATCGTCGGGGTGCCGGCGGCCATCGCCAACGCGGTGTTCAACGCCACCGGCAAACGCGTCACGGATCTGCCGATCACGGTGGAGAAGCTGCTCTGACGGCGTCGCCGGGATCGCCGCGATACGATTCCCCTTCAGCCGAAGGGAAGGCCGGATTGCGTGGCGGAGCCGGGGATCGAGCCGTTTGAAGAGCTGGTGGCGCTGCTGAACTACCCGATGTTCGTCGTGACCACGCAGTCCCACGGCGTCCCGTCGGGCTGTCTGGTCGGCTTCGCCAGCCAGACCAGCATCCACCCGCCCCGCTTCCTGGTGGGCTTGTCCAAGCGCAACCACACGTTCCGCGTGGCCGCCGACGCCGATCACCTCGCGGTGCACGTCTTCGAGCGCGACCACCTCGACGTCGTGGAGCTGTTCGGCAGCCAGACCAGCGACAAGATCGACAAGTTCGAACGCTGCTCCTGGCATGCCGGCCCCGAGGGCCTGCCCATCCTCGACGACGCGGCCGCGTGGTTCGCCGGCAAGATCGTCGACCGCTTCACCCTCGGAGATCACGTCGGCCACCTGCTCGCGCCGATCGACGGCAAGCCACCGGAGAAGCTGCGGGAATGGGTCTCCTTCGGCGACGTGCACCACCTGCAACCCGGCCACGAGGCCTGACCAGTGCCGCCGACCCAGGTCGGTGCCGTCGACGGCATCGCCGAACTGGAGGAGTTCTACACCGACGCGCCGGACGGGGTGCGGGCCAACATGATCTTCAGCGCCGACGGCGCCGCCGCGTTCGGCGGTCGCGCCGGCCCGCTGTCGGATCCCACCGACCAGCGGCTGCTGCGGACGCTGCGCTGTTTCGCCGACGTCGTGCTGGTCGGCGCCGGCACCGCGCGCGCCGAGAACTACGGGCCGGTGTGGCTCACCGACGCGCAGCGCGCGTGGCGGCGTGCCGAGGGTCGGCCCGCGCCGCCCCCGATCGCCGTGGTCACCCGCACCGGCGAGGTTCCCGCCCGGCTCTTCACTGACCCGGACCAACCACCGATCCTCGTGACCTGCGCCGCGGCGGCGGGGCGGCGCCGGTTCGACGACGACCGACGGGTCCTCGTGGCCGGGGAGGAATCCGTCGACGTGGCCGGCGCAGTGGCGTCGCTGCGCGCGCAGGGCATGCCCCGCATCCTGTGCGAGGGCGGCCCCACCCTCCTCGACGAGTTGGTGGAGGCCGACGCCATCGCCGAGATCTGCGTGACGCTCGCGCCCAAGCTGGCCGGGAGCCAGCCCGTCGGGCGCCGGTTGGACCCGGCCCGGCTGTCCGCGCCCCACACGATGCGGCTCGAGCACGTGCTGGCCCACGACGACTACCTGTTTCTGCGGTATCGGCGCTGAGCGCGCCCGCCGCTCGGCATGCACCGAGTCCGGCTGCTTCCTATGATGAGAGTTTGGGGAGACGCCTAATCGAATTGCCTGCGCGACATGCCCAGTCCGTGCCTTCAGTCCGTCGTCGCACCCTTGTCGCACACACAGGAGGACCATCGGCCACGTGAGCGATCCAACCGGCGAGGACGAATACCGCAACCTGGCGGTGAACCGGCTGCGGCCCGGCGAGCTGCACTGGGCCCTGAACAACGATGCCGTACATGGAATTGCGTACGCCTTCAAGAACCCGGTGGCCGTCGCCGAATCGCTCGACGACCCGCAAGACGACCGCAAGACCTACCTGATCCGGGTCAGGCGTGACGACCTGGCCAACGCCCTGACGAAGATCAACGACTGGATCGTCAAGAATCCCGGCCCCGCCGGAATGCAGGCGTACGGCTTCGTCAGGGCGCTGTCGCGTGAAGGGCTCGGCGAACGCCGCAGCGGTGACGAGGAACGCCGCTGAGCGGCTCGCCCCGCCGAGGAGCCCGTCTCCCCCGCTGACCGGATTAGCTGGCTTTCCCGATTCACCATGCCCGCCGGTCGCCGTAACCATTAGCCTTATGCCTGGCATGCCACCACGTACTCGCGTCCGGCGTCGCGCCGGCCGGTAGGGCGAGGACGCTTCCGATCGGTTTGCGGCACGCGGCCGGCGGGGTGAGGAGTCGGGCGATGGGTGACACGACCGCGGGTCCGCGGGAAGGCTCGCAGTTCGGGCCGTATCTGCTGCGGCGGCTGGTGGGACGCGGCGGCATGGGCGACGTCTACGAAGCCGAGGACACGGTGCGGGAGCGCATCGTCGCGCTGAAGCTGATGTCGCCGACCCTGTCCAACGACCCGGTGTTCCGCTCGCGGATGCAGCGCGAGGCCCGCACCGCGGGGCGGCTGCACGAACCGCACGTCGTACCGATCCACGACTTCGGCGAGATCGACGGCCAGCTCTACGTGGACATGCGGCTGATCGACGGCAAAGACCTGGCCGGCACGCTCAAGCGTTACGGGCCGCTGTCGCCGCCGCGGGCGGTGGCCATCGTCCGCCAGATTGGCTCCGCGCTCGACGCCGCGCACGCGGCCGGGGTGCTACACAGGGACGTCAAGCCCGAGAACATCCTGGTGAGCAAGGACGACTTCGCCTACCTCGTCGACTTCGGGATCGCCAGCGCCACTTCGGACGAGAAGCTCACCCAATTCGGGACGACCGTGGGCACGGTCAAGTACATGGCCCCCGAACGGTTCCGGGAGGCCGAGGTCAGTCACCGGGCCGACATCTACGCACTCGCCTGTGTGCTCTACGAATGCCTGACCGGGTCGCCGCCCTACAGCGGTGATCAGTTCAGCGTGATGGGCGGGCACCTCAACGAACCGATCCCGCGGCCCAGCGCCGCGCGCCCGAGCATCCCCGCAGCCTTCGACGGGGTGATCGCCCGCGGGATGGCGAAGGATCCCGCCGACCGGTACGCCACCTGCGGCGACCTGTCGGCGGCCGCGTACGCAGCATTAGCCAGCCCCGACCAGGACCGCGCCACCGACATCCTGCAGCGCAGCCAGGTTGCCGGGCTGCCCGCCGCGCTCGCCGGCCAGCCGCCCGGTGGTTTTGCGGCCGTGCCGCCCGCGCTGGCAGCGCACGCTCCGCCGTCGGTCCAAAGCTGGCCCGCCCCGCCGTTGGGTTCCGGCGTACCGGCGCACCAGCCGACCGGGTGGGCTGGCCCCACCGGCTGGGCGACCGGCGATGCGGGAAGTGCCGGACCGCCGCCGTGGGGGCAGCCACCACCGCGCCGACGCAGCCCCTGGCTGTGGGTGGGGATCGCCGCCACCGCGATGGTGGCCGTCGTGGGACTGGTCCTGGCCCTGGTGCGTCCGTGGCAGTCGGACTCCGCCGAGACGACGCCCGCGTCGCCCCCGCCGCCACCGGACGCCGTCGCGCTGCGGGTCCTCGATGACGGCGTGTATGTCGGCAGCTCGGCGGCGTCCACCACCATCGACATCTTCAACGAACCCATCTGCCCGCCGTGTGGGAGTTTCATCCGGTCGAACTCCGCGGACATCGACACGGCCGTGAACAACAAGAAGCTCGCCGTGCGCTATCACCTGCTGGACTTCCTCGATGACAAGTCGCACAGCAAGACCTATTCGACGAGGGCGGTGGCGGCCTCGTATTGCGTTGCGGCGCAGAATGATCCGAAATTGTACGCCGGCTTCTACTCCGGCCTGTTCGCGAGCAGCTTCCAGCCGCAGGAGGGCGCCGCGGAGGATCGCACCGACGGCGAGCTGGCCCAACTGGCCAAGACCGTCGGTGTTGACCCCGGCGTGATCACCTGCATCAAGTCCGGGGACGACGTCGGCACCGCCAAGGCGAAGGCGGCCAACGGGTATACGACGCTGTCCGGACTCAACGCCAATGCGACGCCGTTCGTGTGGGACGGCACGTCCGCGGTGAACTACCAGGACGCGACCTGGCTCACCAAGCTGGTCGGCTGAACATTGGGGCGGCGCTTGCGCCTCGGTGCCGCTTGCGTTCGCCGAAGTTGCCGATACGGTCGCGGTTCGAGCGCCAATCGCCGACGATCGGCATCCCGTCCGGGCAATGCTCGCGCAGCACCCGCCCGGCGTCGGTGCGGGCCACGTAGTCCATCGAGATCCTCGAATACGCCGCGGCCGTGGACGCGCACGATATGGGGATGCGACAGTCCTCACGCGGCAACCGCGGGTGCGCCGCGAGACAGACCTGGCCCATGCCGCCCGAGCCGAGCACACGCAGGACGCGGTAGCCCGCGAACACCTGGCCCACAGCCCGAAGGGGGCCCGCGTCTTTAGAGGATGTAGAGCATCTCCTGGTAGGTAGGCAGCGGCCACAGGTCGTCGGCCACAACGCTTTCCAGCGCATCCGCGGCGGTGCGCACCGCTGCCATGGCCGGCAGCAGCGCATCCTGGGCGTGCTTGGCCTCGTCGAGCGCCGACTCGGCGGAGTGGTCCGACAGCGCCGCCTTCAGCGCCGACAGGCCCGCTTCGAGATCGGTGATAGGAGCCGAAACCGCTTCCAGCGCAGCCATGCTGGGCTCCAGACCAGCGGCCTTGAGGGTCGCGACGTTCTGCGCAAGCTCGGTCTGGTAGCGCAGCGCCGCCGGCAGGATCACCGTCGTGCCGAGCTCGAGCGCCAGCTTGGCCTCCACGCCGATGGTCAGCGCGTACTGCTCCAGCCGGACCTCGTAGCGGCTGTGCAGTTCGCGTTCGTTGAACACGCCGTATTTCGCGAACAGCTCGACCGCCTCGGGCTTGATCAGCTCGGGGATGGCGTCCAGCGTCGTCTTGAGGTTGGGCAGGCCCCGCTCGGCCGCCTCGATCTGCCAGTTGTCCGAGTAGCCGTCACCGTTGAAGACCACCGCGCCGTGTTCGGTGATCACGTCGGTCAGCAGCTTCTGCACGGCCACGTCGAAGTCCTCACCTGCCTCCACGGCCTGCTCGAGCATCGTGGCCATGTAGTCGAACGAATCCGCCATGATCGTGTTGAGGACGATCATCGGCACGGCCACGGTCTGCCCCGAGCCGGGCGCGCGGAACTCGAACCTGTTGCCGGTGAACGCGAACGGGCTGGTGCGGTTGCGGTCGCCCGCGTCGGTCGGCAGCGGGGGCAGCGTGTCGACACCGATGATCATGGTGCCCTTGCCCTTTGAGGACGTGGCCGCGCCCTTGGCGATCTGCTCGAAGACGTCGGCGAGCTGTTCGCCGAGGAAGATCGAGATGATCGCCGGCGGCGCCTCATTGGCGCCCAGCCGGTGGTCATTGGTGGCCGACGCCACCGACACCCGCAGGAGGCCGGCGAACTTGTGCACGGCGCGGATCACCGCGGCGCAGAACACCAGGAACTGGGCGTTCTCGTGGGGGGTGTCGCCCGGAACCAGCAGCGAGCCCAGTTCGGAGTTGCCCATCGAGAAGTTGACGTGCTTGCCCGACCCGTTGACGCCGGCGAACGGCTTTTCATGGAACAGGCACTCCATGCCGTGCTTCTTGGCCACCCCTTTGAACACCGTCATCAGCAGTTGCTGGTGGTCGGAGGAGATGTTGGCCCGCTCGAACATGGGCGCCACCTCGAACTGGCCTGGCGCAACCTCGTTGTGCCGGGTCTTTGCCGGGATGCCGAGCTTGAACAGCTCCCGCTCGGTGTCCATCATGAAGCCCAGCACGCGTTCGGGCACCGCACCGAAGTAATGGTCGTCGAACTCCTGCCCCTTGGGCGGCTTCGCGCCGAACAGCGTGCGGCCGGCGTTGATCAGGTCGGGGCGCGCGAGGAAGAAGTGCCGGTCGATCAGGAAGTACTCCTGCTCGGGGCCGCAGAACGACACGACCTTGTTGAGTTCGGTGTGGCCGAACAGCCGCAGGATCCGCTCGGCGTGCGTGCCCATCGCCTGCTGGCTGCGCAGCAGAGGCGTCTTGTAGTCCAGCGCCTCACCGGTCATCGACACGAACACGGTGGGAATGCACAGCGTCTTGCCGTTCGGGTTGTCCAGGATGTACGCGGGGCTGGTGACGTCCCAGCCGGTGTAGCCGCGCGCCTCGAAGGTGCTGCGCAGCCCGCCCGACGGGAAGCTGGAAGCGTCGGGCTCGCCCTGGATGAGCGTCTTGCCGGCGAACTCGGCCAGCGTCTGGCCGTCGGACACCGGCTCGAGGAAGCTGTCGTGCTTCTCGGCGGTCAGCCCCGTCATCGGGTAGAACACGTGCGCGTAGTGCGTCGCGCCCTTCTCCAGCGCCCAGTCCTTCATCGCCACCGCGACCGTGTCGGCGACCGCGGGATCGAGCTTGACGCCCTTCTCGATGGTCGCGACGACGGACTTGAACACCGACTTCGGCAGCCGCGCCTGCATCTCGGCTTTGGTGAACACGTTGGAGCCGAATACCTCGCCCGGGGCTTCGCCCGGTACGAAACTGATGGCCGGTGGGATGTATGCCTCGACGTTGTTGATCGCCTGGAGGCGGACTGCGTTGCCGCTCAATGGAGTTCCTATCGCTGGGAGGTCCGTGTTCCCGGTACGGAAGATGGACCGCCCTACAGTAGGAAGGTTCGATGCCGAACTTGTTACACCGGTGTCAAAGATAGGTCCGCGTTGGTTGCGAACGCGAGACGGTCGGTCAATCGCTGAGGCCGCGGTCGCCGCCACCGGCGGCGCCCGACGCCTCCGCGTCGTGGGCGGCACTGTCGTGCGCGTCGGCCACCGTCAACGGCAGCGCGAGGTCTTCCAGCGGGCGCTGTTCGGCCGCGATGCCGAGCCAGAGCTCGATCAGGCCGGCGACGGCCATCACCACCGCCCCGATGAGGAACGACCAGACCACCTGGCCGCGCTGACCGGAATTGATCAGCTGCCCGAACAGCAGCGGACCGGTGATGCCGCCGATCGCGGTGCCCACCGCGTAGAAGAACGCGATGGCCAAAGCCCGGGTCTCCATCGGGAAGATCTCGCTGACGGTCAGATACGCGGCGCTCGCGCCGGCGGAGGCGAGGAAGAAGGTCACCGCCAGGACGCCGATGAACGCCCAGACGCCGCCGGTCTGGTTCAAGAACATGATGCCGAGCACCACGGCCACGGCGGCCGAACCGAGGTAGGACAGCGTGATCATCGGTTTGCGCCCGACGGTGTCGAACAGATGCCCCAGCGCCAAGGGGCCCATGAAATTGCTGAGCGCCCACACGATGAAGAACACCGGCACCTTCCCCGAGGGCACCCCGTAGAAGCCGGTCAGCAGCGTGCCGAGGTTGAACGTCACGCCGTTGTAGAGGAAAGCCTGCCCGATGAACAGCGCCAGCCCGAGGACCGCGCGGCGCGGATACATCGTGAACGCCACCGTGGCGATCTCCCGAAACGAGATTGAGTGCCGCTGGCGGATCTTGAGGGGGTGGCCGCCCGGCTCGGGCAGCGGACGGCCGGTGTCGCGCTCGACCTGCCCTTCGATCTCGCCGACGATCTGTTCGGCCTCGTCGTTGCGCCCGTGGATGAACAGCCACCGCGGGCTTTCGGGGACGTTGCGCCGGACGAGCAGGACGAAGATGCCGAAGATGGCGCCGATGCCGAACGCCAGGCGCCAGCCGATGTCGGCCGGGAACTTCGAGGTGTCGAGCAGCACGAGCGCGCCGGCCGCCCCGGCGGCCGAGCCCAGCCAATACGTGCCGTTGATCACCAGGTCGACGCGTCCGCGCACCCGGGCCGGGATCAGCTCGTCGATCGCCGAGTTGATGGCCGCGTATTCTCCGCCGATTCCCGCGCCGGTGAAGAAGCGCGCGATGAAGAAATACCAGGGGGCGAATGCGAACGCGGTGGCGACCGTGGCGACCAGGTACAGCGCGAGGGTCAGCATGAACAGGTTGCGCCGCCCGAACCGGTCCGTCAGGTGGCCGAAGAACAGCGCGCCCAGGCACGCCCCGGCGATGTAGAACGCGGCCGCCACGCCGATCTGCGCAGGGTCGAGGTTGATGCCGCTGCCCTTCTCGGTGAGGCGCGACGACACGTTGCCGACCATCGTGACCTCGAGCCCGTCGAGGATCCACACGCCGCCGAGCCCGATGACCACGCGCCAGTGGAACCCCGCCCAGGGCAGCCGGTCCAGCCGTGCCGGGACGTGGGTGGTGATGGTTCCGGTTTGTGCGCTCGCGCTCATCAGGCTCCGTTCTGCTGCACAGGCTTTTACCCCGTCGAGGCATATCGCAAGCGGCCGCGCGGCACATTGCCTCTCCGAGCCGACTGCCAGGCTAACGGAGCATCCGGAAGGCATTCGCCGTGCGCGACCGGCCAACCATAGTGCGCGCATGGACAAGCGCACCAGGAAGTCGTTTGCCACAGTGGTACGCATCGGGCACGCGAACGCACGGTTCACCTCGCGTCGCCGAGCCGGCTATCGGCACGGCCGAACGGAAGAAGAGATGAAAGCGGATTATCCCGAGGACGCCGCCCTCGACGCGATGACGGCTACCGAGATCGCGGCCGCGGTCCGGGCCGGGACACTCGACCCCGTCGTGCCGACCCAGGAGACGTTGTGCCGGATCGGGTCGGCCGGCAACACCTTCGGCGCATTCCGCCGCGTGCGGGAGTTCGAGGCCTTCGCCGAGGCGGCGGCGCTGCGGACGATTCCCAACCGCGCAAAACTCCCGCTCGCCGGGGTGCCGATCGCGGTCAAGGACGTGACGGCGGTCGCCGGCGAGCACCCGGTCTGGGGTTCCGGGAAGGCATCGGCGCCGCCCTTCCAGTCCGACAGCGACGTCACCGCGCGCCTGCGCGCAGCGGGCGCGGTGATCGTCGGCCTCACCCGGGTGCCCGAACTGTGCCTCTGGCCGATGACCGACACGGCGGGCTCGGTCGTCCGCAACCCCTGGGCGCCGTCCTTCACGGCGGGCGGCTCGTCCGGTGGCAGCGCCGCCGCCGTGGCCGCGGGCTTCGTCCCGATCGCGCACGGCACGGACGCGTTCGGATCCGTCCGGTCCCCCGCCGCGATCTGCGGCCTGGTCGGCATCACACCCGGGATCGGCACGGTGCCCGCTTCGGATTCTTGGCAGTGGTCCGGTCTCTACACCCACGGCCCGCTCGCAACCACCGTGGCGGACGCGGCGCTCCTGTTGTCGGTGCTGGCGCGGCACCCGGATCTCGCGAATATTCGCCAGCCCGCACCCCTGCGCATCGCCGTATCGACCAAACTTCCGACCGGCGTGGGCCCGGTCCCGAAAGCGTTCACCGCCGCGGCGACGCGGACCGCCCAGCTGCTGGCCTCGACGGGTCACCGAGTCGACGAGGCGCACCCCCGGTACGGCACCCTTGCGGGCGCGCTCTTCACGCGGTGGCTCGCAGGTCCGGGCGAGACGGACCCGGAGCTCGACTGGCGGCACATCGAAGTGCGCACCGCCCGGCACCTGGCCGCCGCCGCGACGGTGCGCCGGCTGGGTCTGGTGCGTAACGGCGGTCGACGGAAATGGGTGGCGCGGGCCCTCGAGTTTTTCGGGACGTACGACGTGCTCGTCACGCCCATGCTCGCCACGATGCCGCCGCAGGCCATCTGCTGGCGGACGAGGGGCTGGCTTGCCAACGCGATTCCGTCGGTCCGCCTCACGGACTATCTGGGGCCGTGGGACCTGGCGGGCTTCCCCGCAATGTCCATTCCTGCGGGACGGCACGAATCGGGCCTGCCCGTCGGCGTGCAAATCGTCGCCCCGCCGGGCGGTGAATCCCGCCTCTTGACGGTGGCCGCACAGCTCGAGGAGCTCGCCCCGTGGCCGCGCACCGCGCGGCAACCGTCGTCCTGACCCAACCGAGCCTTGAGGACCGATACGGTCGATACGACGACCAGTCCAGGCGTCCAAAGCCTTTCCGTAGATGAGCTTCTCACCACGACGCCGTGCCTGAATTTCTGGGGCCCGTTGCTATGCGCCGCCTGGAACTCCATGCTGGCGTTGCGGTCTCGTGGTCTGGCTTCGTCGCGGTGATGCCCGTTTAGGGGCGCGACTCCTCGGGCGTCCAGGCCAGCGGCTGGCCGGGCTGCCCGGGAAACAGGAAGTCGATGAACGCCGCGGCCGTGGGCTGTGGTTCGTGGTTGGCCAGGCCCGGACGCTCGTTGGCTTCGATGAAGGCGTACTCGGTGCCGGTGACGTCGGGCACGAGCAGGTCGATGCCCGTGACGGGAATGCCGATCGCCTCGGCCGCCGTCACCGCGACCCGGCAGAGTTCCTGATTCACCTGCGCGGTGACGTCATGAATGGTGCCGCCCTGATGCAGGTTCGCGGTGCGGCGAACGCACAGCCGGGTCCCTTGCGGCAGAACGTCATCCAGCTGCCAGCCGGCTTCGACGACGGTCGCCTCGGTCACCTCGTCGAGCGGGATGCGGGACTCGCCGCCGGTGGCCGCCGAACGCCGCCGGCTCTCGGCGACGATCAAGTCCCGCACGGTGTGCTCGCCCGTGCCGATGACTTCCGGCGGGAGCCGCAGCGCGGCGGCGACGACCCGGCCGTCGATGACGACCAGCCGCAGATCGTTACCGGTCACCCGCTCCTCGATCAGCACCTCCCGAGATTGCTCACGGGCCCGTGCGAGGGCTGCGGTGAGTTCGTCGGGCCCGTGTTCGGCGGTGACGCCCACGGTGATGCCCTTGCCCTGCTCCCCCCGGGTGGGTTTGACGACGACCTCGCCGACCTCCTTGAGGAAGGCGTAGTCCTCGTCATCGAAAGTCGCCAGCCGGGCGCGCGGCACCTTGATGCCGGCGTCGGCGACCAGGCGCCGGGTCAGCCGCTTGTCGTCGCAGCGGCACATCGCGACCGCGGAGGTGAACTCGGACAGCGATTCCCGGGTGATCACGCTGCGGCCGCCGTGGGTGAGCCGCATCTCACCGGTTTCCGCGTCGAGGACCTCCACCCAAATGCCGCGGCGCAGCGCCTCGTCGGCGATGATCCGCGCGTAGGGGTTGAGGTCGTCGACCGTCTCCGGCGGCGGACTGAACAGCGGCTCGTTGATCGCGTTCTTCCGCTTGATCGCCAGCACCGGGACCCGCCGGAAGCCGAGCTTCTCGTACAGCCTGATGGCGGCCGCATTGTCGTGCGCCACGGACAGATCCAGGTAGGCGCGGCCCGCATTGCGGAAGTGTTCGGCGGTCGCCCGGGTGAGCGCCTCGCCGATGCCGGGGATCCCGGCGGCCGGATCGACCGCCAACGTCCACAGGCTCGACCCGTGCTCCGGATCGGAGAACAGCAACTCGTGGTCCACCCCGGTTACCGTCCCCACCACCGCGCCGTCGTCGTCGCGCACCGCGAGCAGGTAGGTCACCGCCTCCTGGTGCAGGTGGTTGTTCCAGATCGCGTCCACCGGCGCCGGTACCATGCCACACCGGACGAAGACGCGGTTCATCGCGTCGGCATCGGATGGATCGTTGAGGGTGCGCACCGTCACGCCGGGCGGCGCTTGCGCCGGCTCTTCCCGCTGGTCGTCGGTGAAGCGCAGCCGGTAGGTGTGGCTGGGGTCGATGAACAGCTCGTTCGGCGATCCGGCGACCACCACGTGCGACTCGCGGGCGTAGATGCAGATGTCCCGCCGTCCGGGCGCTTCCTTCCGCAGCGTCTCGGCGAGCCTGTGAGCATCCGCAAAGGTCTGTCCGAAAATCAGCCGGCCCCAGCCCATTTCGAGCTCGACATCCTTGGCCATCGCGTCTACCAAGTGCGGCGGCGAGGCGTCGTGCAGACCCAGGGTGATCGCTTCGGTGTGATCCTCCCCCGGGTCGACGGCGGTCATGCCGCCGGCCCCGTGACACCGTGACGTTGCAACCAGAGCTCCAGCAGGGCGATCTGCCACAGCTCGTTACCGCGCAGGGGGGTGAGCCGGCCGTTGGGGTCGGCGAGCAGGGCGTCGACCGCGCCGCTCTGGAACAGGCCGCGCTCCTTCGCGACGGGCGCGTAGAGCGCGTCGCGCACCATGTCCAGGTAGGGACCCTCGAGGTGGGTCAGCGCCGGAACGGGGAAGTAGCCCTTCGGCCGGTCGATGACCTCGGACGGAATCACCCGGCGCGCAGCCTGTTTGAGGACACCCTTGCCCTCGTGCGCAATCTTCAGCTCCGGCGGGCAGGTGGCAGCCAGCTCGACCAACTCGTGGTCGAGGAACGGCACCCTACCCTCCAATCCCCACGCCATGGTCATGTTGTCTACCCGCTTTACGGGATCGTCTACCAACATCACCGTCGTATCCAGCCGCAGCGCCCGGTCGATGCCGGTCTCGGCGCCGGCGCGTGCGAAGTGCTCGGTCACGAAGCGCTCGCTGGGGTCGCCCGGCGCGACTTCACCCGGGGCGAGCATCGCCGCGACGGCCTCCGCGTCGCGGTCGAAGAACGCGGCGCGGTACTGGGCCACCGCGCCGTCGAGGGTGGCGGCAGCCGGCGAGCCCATCGGGGGGTACCAGTGGTAGCCGGCGAACACCTCGTCGGCGCCCTGGCCCGACTGCACGACCTTCACGTGACGCGCGACTTCCTGGCTGAGCAGGTAGAAGGCCACGCAGTCATGGCTGACCATCGGCTCGCTCATCGCGCCGATCGCGCCGTCGAGGGCCGGCAGCATCCGTTCGGTGCCGATGCGAATCTGGTGGTGGTCCGTGCCGAAGCGTTTGGCGATGATGTCGGACCAGCGGAACTCGTCGCCCTCGACGCCACCGGCGGACTCGAAGCCGATCGAGAACGTCATCAGGCCCTGCTGGCCCGCCTCGGCCAGCAGTCCGACGATCAGGCTGGAGTCGACCCCGCCGGACAGCAGGCAGCCGACCGGAACGTCGGCAACGAGCCGGCGCTTCACCGCGACCCGAAGGGCATCGAGCACCGCATCTTCCCAGTCGGCTTCCGACCAGTCGGCGCGGTCGTCGTGGCGGCTGAAGTCGGGCGCCCAGTAGGTGCGGCTGGTGCGCCGGCCGTCGGGCCCGATGGCGAGCAGCGAACCCGGCGGAACCTTGCGGACCCCCCGCAGGATGGTCAGCGGGGCCGGGACCACGGAGTGGAACGTCATGTAGTGGTGCAGCGCCACCGGGTCGATCCGGGTGTCCACGCCGCCACCGGCCAGCAGGGCCGGCAACGCCGACGCGAAGCGGACCCGGTGACTGTCCTCGGTCACGTAGAGGGGCTTGATGCCGAGCCGGTCCCGGCCGAGCAGCACGCGGCCGCTGTCGCGTTCGACGATCGCGAACGCGAACATGCCGTGCAGGTGCGTGACGAAGTCGTCGCCCCAGTGGTGGTAGGCCTTGAGCAGCACCTCGGTGTCGCTGTGCGAGAAGAACCGGTAGCCATGCCCGACCAGCTCGCGCATGAGCTCCTGGTAGTTGTAGATGCAACCGTTCCAGGCGATCGTCAGGCCGAGTTCGGCGTCGACCATCGGCTGGGCACCGGCCTCGGAGAGATCGATGATCTTCAGCCGACGGTGGCCGAGGGCGACTCGCCCCTGTGACCAGGCGCCCGCCGCGTCCGGACCCCGCCGCGCCATCACATCGGCCATGGCTGCTACCGCCGCGAGGTCGGGGACCTGGCCGTCGAGTCTCACCTCACCGGTCACTCCACACACGCTTGTCAACCCTACCCGCGGGCGCGTGGACTTGCCTCGTGGCCGCCAGGCGGCGGAGTCCGCCCCGGGCGCTCGGCCCGCACGGTCAGCTCAGTGGGTGAAGAGGGCGGGGATCTTCACCACCAGCTCGTACAGTCCGTACGCGAAGGGCACGCCCACCCACAACCAGCTGATGAGGCCCAGTGCCGTGTTGCGCGGCGCTGCCGCCCGAACCGAGTGCTCGGTCATTGCATCTCCTCTACAGGACGACCGGACGTCATCGTCGCGGGCTCGCGCCCGCCCGTCTCGGCCGCGACGGACCGGGACGAGCGCGGAGTCCGAATCGCCTCGTTGCACGCCAGCCCGATGAGCAGCAGGACCACCATCACCATGAACGACCATCGGTACCGGTCGGGCCCCACCGCTCCGGCGGCAATGCGGTTGTCGGCGATCGCGTTCACGATGATCGGCCCGAGGACGCCGGCGACCGACCAGGCGGTCAACAACCGGCCGTGGATGGCTCCCACTTCGCGGTATCCGAAGAGGTCGCGCAGGTAGGCCGGCGCCGTGGCGAACCCGCCCCCGTAGAACGACAGCAGCAAGATGCAGGTCACCAGGAACAGCGGCTTGCTCGCGCCCTGGGCCAGGATCAGTCCCAGGTAGAGCACCGCGCCGAGCCCCAGATAGAGCCGGTACATGTTCTTGCGTCCCATCGCGTCCGACGCTGAGGACCACACGATGCGGCCCAACGAATTCGCCAGCGACAACATGGCGACGAATCCGGCCGCCGCGGCCGTCAGCGCGGCCGCCGATCCGCCGCGCGGGAAGTAATCCCGGTAGATCGGCGCCGCGCGTTCGAGGATGCCGATCCCGGCGGTGACGTTGAAGCACAACACGACCCACAGCAACCAGAACTGCGGCGTCTTGATCGCCTCGTTGGCCGTGCGGTCCGGGCCCGCCGGGCGCGGTGCCCTCTTCGTCGCGGCGCCCTGGGCGAGGCGCGGCTCCCATCCCGCAGGTGGGAGACGCACCAGGAGGATGCCCATGGTCATGAATACGGCGTAAACCGCACCCATCGTGAGAAAGGTGGCGGCCAGCCCCTGGCGTCCGGTGCCGAACCACTTCATCAGCTGCGACGACCATGGCGAGGCGATGAGCGCGCCCCCGCCGAACCCCATGATCGCAAAGCCGGTGGCCATGCCGGGCCGGTCCGGGAACCACTTCATCAACGTGGAAACCGGTGATATGTAACCGATCCCGAGGCCGATGCCGCCGATCACGCCGTAACCGACGATGATCAGCCACATCTGGCCGATCGCCGCCGCACCCGCCGCGACCAGGAGTCCCCCGCTGAAGCACGCGGTCGCGACCAGCATCGCCCAGCGCGGGCCCCGTCGCTCGACCGCCGTCCCGAAGACGGCCGCCGACATCCCCAGCATCACGATGCCCAACGTGAACGGCAGGGCGCTCAAAACGCCTGAGGCATGCAATGTTTCGTGCAGCGGAAGCTTGAAGACACTCCAGGAGTAGACGCTGCCGATCGCCAGATGGATCGAAAGCGCGGCTGGCGGAACCAGCCATCGATTCCAGCCGGCGTCGGCGACAATTCTTTCACGCGACAAAAATCCAGCAGGTTGCATGGTCCTCTTCCATGGGTGCCGCCCATGCGTCAGAACGTTCGACCCGTTTCGCTGGTGGCGATCGGTCGACAGCCAGGGCAAGACAGACGCTAGCAGCGGTTACGCACTCCGGCGGCGCCCGTCGAGGCTGGACAACGGTCGTTGTCGTCACATCCATTGCTGCCCGTGGTCGCGCTCGGCGAGAAGGGTAAGCCGACTTCGGCTAATGTTCATCTCAGCCGGTCTTGACTCGAAGCGGATCGGCCCGAGAAGGAAAGCATGAGCCACTCGATCGTCCCGCGCGGGAAGTGGTCCGCGGCGGTCTGCGCGGTCCTCGTCTCCGCTGCCGCAACACTATTCGCGGCACCGGCCGCAGCCGATCCCATGGATGACGCGTTCATCGGGGCCCTGGCCAAGGAAGGCATACCGATCTCCGACCGCGACAGCGCGATCGGCATGGCCCACTCCATCTGCGGCTCGCTCGACAGGGGTCAGACGTCAAGCTTCTTGGCGATGAAGGTAAGGAAGGACGCCAACCTCTCGCCGAAGCAGGCCGGCTTCTTCATGGGCGTATCGGTGGCGGCCTACTGCCCGCAGTACAAGGGGACCATCGATCCCTCCGTGATCTGGCTCCTGCCGCCGTTGCCGGTAACCCAGTGACCTGACGGCGTCGACTCAGCCTCCCGACGCGACCGGCCGCAATTCGGTGGCCTGGGCGCCTATATCGATCGGCCCACCGGACGGGATCCAGTCATCCGGCGGTTGCTGATCGAGAAGCTCCGTGGGCGCACTGGCGAACGCGTGTTCGCCGCGCGGATGCCGCCAGATCCACGCCGCCATCGCGCCGAGCAGGGCGAGCACCGCGGCGAGACCGCCGACGACCCAGGCCACGTGGTTGCCCGACGGAAGCGGCGGCTTCTGCACCGCCGTGTTGACGTACTGCTGCCCGTTGTCCCATGGACCCACGCCGGGCAGGGGCTGCGTCTGCTGCAGCGTGACCTGGGGCGGAGCGCCCGCGGGGCCCGGGGTCACCTCGCCGCGCGCCAGCGTCGAATCGTTGAGCATGAAGACGTCCTGCTGTCCCGCCGGGAGGCTGTCGTCGTGCCCGACCATGGTGACCCGGTCCACCAGGACGTTCTGGCCGGCGTTCGCGAAGTCGACCGGGACTCCGGTGTACGTCACCGGCTGCCACGGCACCCAGTCAACGGGTGGCGGCCCGATCCAGCCCGCGGGCGGCAGCCAGGCGCCGCCGTCGAAGCTGCCGACCGTCACGTAGGCGCCGGCGACCGCCGTGAAGGGGAACACGCCGGGCGTCTCGATGTTGAGCACGATTCGACCGCCCGCCGGAACGAACACCGTGCGGTAGTCGCCGCCATAGAAGTACCGGAAGCTCATGTCCGTGGCAGTCGGGTTGTAGAAGCTGGGCCGGTGGTACTCGTCGTAATCGACGTAATCCCAGTGCCGCGGCCGATAGGCCTCGTCGTCATGGTCGGCGTTGATCCGCACGGCCGCTTGCACCTGTCCGCTGAAGTCGGTGTCGCCGCGCAGCGGCGGCGGATTGGCCGCGTCGATCGCCGCGGCGGGCGCGACCTTGGCCGCTTCCACCGCCGCGTGGGCGGCGGGGATGCCTTCGGGGGCGGTGGCCACGGGGACGGAGGCGGTGGTCGAGCCGCTGACCACGGCCTTCTGGCCGCCCGCGACGGTAGTGGCACTTTGGCCGCCTGGCGCGGCGCTGCTGGTCGGGACCGCGGGGGCGGTGGTCGTCGCCAATGGCGAATGGTTGGCCGGCGGCGCCGCGGACACAGCCGGGCCGGTCATCGTCGGCCTGGCGACGCTCGTCGTCGCAGGTGCCTCGCCGGTGCGTGTGGCGGGAGCGGCGGTGGCCGCCGAGGTGGTCGACTTGGGCGGTGGCGCCTGGGTTGACGGGGGGATGGCGGGGGCCGGCGACTGCGCCGGGGCCGGTTGCACCGGGGCTTGCGGGTGTTGAGCCGGGGACGCCGGCGGGGTCTGCGTGTGCGGCGGAGCTGTCGGCGCCGGGGGCGCGGACTGTGACGCCCCGGCTTCGGCCGACAGTAACGGCGCGGGGAATATGGTCAGCGCGGCGGCGATCGCCCCGATTCGCCGCGAGGCCCGCGGGGACGGTGGTCGCTTCATCGATCCGGTCCTTTCCTGTATCGGCCGTGTGTCGGCGGTCGCGGTGGTGATATTGGCCATTCCCCCAGCGGGAGGACATTTGCCGGGCAGCACCTAGGCGAACTATTCATAGAAAAGCTTTGTTTGTTGTGTAGTAGCTGTGCGGGGGTGGTGCCGCGCTTAAGAGTGCGTGGCACCTTCGCCGCTCAGGCGCAAGATCTTCCTCCCGATCGACTGCAACGGCGTACGCCTGTGCGGTCGTTGCTCACCAGGGGGAGACGGTGAGTCCCGTGACCGGTGTGTTCGCCACAAGCTGTGCCGGGACGGCGCCGGGCGTCGAACGCGCCGAGGAAGGACTGTTGACCGCGGATACAGTCGGCACGCTGCATCGGTGACCATTGGCCATTGGGTGATCGCGGCGGTCATGGGTAAATGGATTCAGAAATCGATCCCGAGGAACCGCAATGGCAAGCACACGACCGAATGTGCGGCAGTACGTGCTGTACGTGTACGGCTTTCGACGTCTCCCGGACAGCATGCGCGACTGGGTTGCGCACGACCTGGCCGGCAAGGGAGCGGTCCGCCGCTTCATGCTCATGGCGGCAATCCCCCCGTTCATCGTCCTCGCGCCGTTCTGGCTGCTGCCCGCATCGCTATACGTGCACACGGAGATGACGGTGCCCATCTACATCTGGGCGCTGCTGATATCGCTCGCAATGAACAAGGTGTGGCGCCGGCATCGTCTTGCCCAGCACGGGTTGGATCCCAACCTGGTCGATGTGGTCCGGCGGGAGAAAGACGCGAAGATGCACGACGATTACATTCGGCGCTACGGGGAGCGGCCGAAGTCGGCCGAGTGGCAGTCGAACAGCAATCCGTTCTTTTAAGAGGCCGAGCGCCTGATCGGGATTGGCGCAAGTCAGCCTGTGTACCCCCACAGCTCGGCCGACCTCTTCTCCCCGTTCGGGTACGACACGAACTCGATGGGGGTGCCGTCGGGGTCGCGGACGAAGAACATGCGAACGCCACCGATCTCCACGGGTTCCTGTTCGGGCCGCAGCCCCGCGGCCAGGATGGCGGCCAGGGCCGCGTCGATATCGCGGACGCTCAGCGACATGTTCGTGTAGCCGAGCATGTTCTCGGTGTGCGGTCTCAGACCGCGGTGCGTGAATTGGAGAAGCTCGACCACGATGCCGGCCAGCATCCCGCCGATCATCCGACCGCGGGCTCCGGGCTCCCCCGTCACGACTTCCATTGGCGGACCTTCCAATTCGACGTCGAAGAAGACATCGAGGCCGAGTACGTCGCGATAGAACCGCAGCGACGCTTCCGCGTCGGAGACCGCGATGCAGACGTGCGAAAAGCCGAGAATGCCGATCGAATGTTTGCTCATACCCTGACTCCTTGTTCGGATGGACCGTGACGCATCGGCGACCGGCTGATCGCCCTCGCCCTTGGTCCGACGCAATAAAGCTAAGGAATGCCTGAAGATTGCCACACCGGTCGCTCAGGCCGTTAAGCTGCTGCTCGTGGGCCGGGAGGTGTTAGCCGACGGCCGGGGCCGCTGGTTGGCGGCGGCGGCCTCGGTCGTGGTATCTGCCGCCATGCTCTACGCCCAGACCACAGAGCATCCAGGCCGCATCGCGAACACGACGCCGTCTCCGGCGGTCGCGGCGGCTCCGCCCCCGGCGGTCGCGGCGGCTCCGCCCCCGGCGGTCTCGTCCCAAATGGCACCGCCGCGGGCCAGTCCGGTGCCCATCGCCAGCCCGGCCGAGGTGAACCAGTTGGCCGGCAATGCGCCCGCCGCCGCACAGCAGTTCCAGCTGGCGCTACCCGCCGGCGTCGCGTCGGAGCAGGGGTTGCAGGTCAAGACCATCTGGGCGGCGCGCGCGATCAGCGTTCTGTTCCCGCAAATCACCACCATTTACGGGTACCGGCAGGATCCGTTGCCGTGGCATCCCAAGGGGTTGGCGATCGATGTGATGATCCCGAACCACGGCACCCCTGCAGGCATCGAGCTCGGCGATCAGATTGCCGGGTATGCCCTGGCGAATGCCAAACGGTGGGGAATCAATCACGTGATCTGGCGGCAGAAGATCTATCCGGGACCCACGTCCGGAAGCTGGACCGCCGACTACGGCAACGAAACCGCCAACCACTACGACCACGTTCACATCGCGACCGACGGCGGCGGCTACCCCACCGGACACGAAACCTTCTTCATCGCGAGCATGAGCCCGACGCCCGCGGAATGACGGGGCAGGCCGACCGACGGAAAATCCTCTAATCGCCTATTTTGCAAGGCCTTTGAGGAAAGGCGCCCTCAGGATGCCTTGGCGTACCGGCGGACCCGCTCTTCCTCGCCGAACGTATTAGTCCGTTGATGACCATTGTCGTCGCGGGTGAAGAACGTCCATTGCCGCGGCGTCGTCTGTGGGCCGCTGATCAGCTTCACCTCTAGGCGCAGTTCGGTGGGACGCAGCGTACCGATGATGTCGCCGACCCGCACCTGTGACGGATGGATCTCGGGTGCGTCACGCCAGTTCTGTATTGCCATGTACCCATCCTCGCATTGTTTCCGCTACCCTACCCACAAAACGCCTGGATCGCCGACGAGTTTGCGCAGCCGCCGCGCATTGTCACCGCAGGTTAAGTCGCGCTTCATCTACGTCACGCCGAAAGACATTGCGCCGGGGCCGTTTTCCAGGTAGCGGCCGCCTTTCATCCGGCGCCCAACCGGACGCCGCAAATCCACGCAAGCGATGAGGGCGCAGCCGACGATGGCGCCCGCCGGCAACGGTCGTCGCCCCGCAATCGCTCGTTTGGCCCGCCTCTTTGGGCCGACGAAGCCCACGGTGGCGTACCGTCACAGCTGAGCCGTTTCGTTGTCAGCTGTGGTCGGCCGCTCATGGCGCGGATGACACCCCCGGGCAATGCGATTCCTCCGTCCGCCCCATGACTGTGGGGAGAACGACGCCGAGCACGAAGGAACGTTTCATGGACTGGTCCCCTCCAGTCAGCGCGCAGCGACCGGACGATCCGGCTTTTGCCCCTGACAAGCCCGCCCCCACGCTCGTCCGCCGCATCCCACGGCCGCGGCGATACCCTCAATGACCCGCTCGCTCGGAAGTCGGGGTCTGCCCAGCCCCGTCCGCCTCTCGGTGGCCCGTGAGCTTGGTCGCGACATCGACGGAGCCTGGTGGCCCCGCGTGGATCGCATCACCAACGAACTGCCCCAGCTCGTGACGGTGTTGACCCCGATGCTCGGCGACATCAGCTCCATCAACGTCAATTGGCCGCCGCTCCAACGACCACCAGACTTCAACTGGCCTGGATGGGAACAGAAGCGCCAGCACGTCATGACCATCGGCGGCACTAACGGCGTCGCCAACCTGCTGATCATCCCGTACGCAACGTATAGCGCGCTCGCCGTCATGTTGCTGCGCAGCGCCGCGAACCTGCCGATCGAGACCGCCGACCGAGACAAGCCGGCATTTTTGACCGCCTGCTCGATCTTGCGGGCCGCCCAGCGGCAACGCGATCCCGCCGTCGCCGACGCGACTGATGGCGACAATCACACTGGCGGCGTGGCGACCCGCTCGCGCCGCAAAGCGCGCCGCGGGTAAGGCCCCAGTAGCGGACCGACAACGATTTCCGGGCGTCTCTCGCGACAGCTATAGGCTGGTCTTTTCGGGCGCGAGCGCTTCTTCCGGAGGGAACAATAATGCCTGCACCGTCAGCCGAGGTCTTCGACCGCCTGCGTCAGCTGGCCGCGATCAAAGAAGTCGCCGCGCGCGACACCAAGACGATCGACGAGGTCTTCACCGGTAGGCCGTTGACCACAATCCCCATCGGCACCGCTGCCGACGTCCAGGCCGCGTTCGCCGAAGCCCGCGCGGCCCAGGCAGAGTGGGCGAGCCGCCCCGTCGCCGACCGCATCGAGGTGATCCGCCGCTACCGCGACCTGGTCATCGCCAACCGTGACTTCCTGATGGACCTGCTGCAGGCCGAAGCGGGCAAGGCCAGATGGGCGGCGCAAGAGGAAATCGTCGATCTGATGGCGAACGCGAACTACTACGTTCGCGTCTCCGCCGACTTGCTGAAGCCGCGCACGGTGCAGGCGCTGCTTCCGGCGATCGGCAAGACCACGGTTGGCTACCAGCCCAAGGGCGTGGTCGGGGTGATCTCGCCGTGGAACTACCCGATGACGTTGACGGCGTCCGACTCGGTGCCGGCCCTGTTGGCGGGCAACGCGGTGGTGCTCAAGCCGGACAGCCAGACCCCGTACTGCGCCCTCGCGTGCGCCGAGCTGCTCTACCAAGCCGGCCTGCCGCGAGCGCTCTATGCGATAGTGCCCGGACCCGGCTCGGTCGTCGGCACCGCCATCATCGACAACTGCGACTACCTGATGTTCACCGGCTCGACGGCCACCGGCAGGCAGCTCGCCGAGCATGCGGGCCGGCGGCTGATCGGCTTCTCGGCCGAACTCGGCGGCAAGAACGCCATGATCGTCACCCGCGGCGCCAACCTCGACAAGGCCGCGAAGGCGGCCACCCGCGCGTGCTTCTCGAATGCGGGTCAGCTCTGCATCTCCATCGAGCGGATCTACGTCGAAAAGGACATCGCCGACGAGTTCATCGGCAAGTTCGGCGCCGCGGTGCGGAACATGAAGCTGGGCACCTCGTATGACTTCTCGGTCGACATGGGCAGCCTGATCTCGGCGAGCCAGCTGGAGACGGTGACCGAACATGTGAACGATGCGAAAGCAAAGGGCGCCAAGGTAATTGCCGGCGGCAAAGCGCGGCCCGACGTCGGGCCACTGTTCTATGAGCCCACGGTCCTCACCGACGTGACGCCCGAGATGGAGTGCGCGGCCAACGAGACGTTCGGCCCCCTGGTCTCGATCTACCCCGTCGCCGACGTGGACGAAGCGGTAGAGAAGTCCAACGACACCGAATACGGCCTCAACGCCAGCGTGTGGGCCGGCTCCACCGCGGAGGGCCAGCAGATCGCGGCCCGGCTGCGGTCGGGGACGGTCAATGTCAACGAGGGTTACGCGTTCGCCTGGGGCAGCCTCAGCGCGCCGATGGGCGGGATGGGCGCCTCCGGTGTGGGCCGCAGGCATGGCCCGGAGGGGTTGCTGAAGTACACCGAATCGCAAACCATAGCCGCGGCCCGGGTGTTCAACCTCGACCCGCCCCTTGGCATCCCGTCCAGCCTCTGGCAGAAGTCGCTCTTGCCGATCGTGCGCACCGTCATGAAGCTTCCCGGCCGGAACTGACCGCCCCGCCGACCGTTGGCCGAGGTCTACTACCGCGCGTAGTATCGAACTCATTCATGCACAAGGGGGTGCACTGTGAGATGGAGTTTCGCCCAGATCGGGCTGCTGATCATTTGCGTCTTCCACGTCATTCAGGCGGTGATCGGCCTCATCATCGAACCCAGCTTCGCGACGGGGCCCAACGCGCCGACCGTCCAGCTGCTCGGAATGGACTACAACGGCTGGCACGCCGTCGCGGGCCTGGCTTTGTTCGCCCCGGGCCTGGTGCTCGCGGCGCGGAAGTCCTGGGCGGTGCTTTATCTGCTCCTCGCCGCCATAGCCGGTGCGCTGCCGGGCATTTGGGCCTTCTTCTCCCACCAGGTCGCCTACGTCTTCACCTTCCCCAACAACACCACCGACGCGGTGGTGCATCTGGTGACCGCGGCCGTGATGTTCGCGGTCGCGGCGGTGCAGATCCGAATGGACGGCGGGCTCAAGAACTCACTCGAGGATCTCCGGAAAGCGCGGTAGGTCAACCGGTTTGCGCTCGGCTTCGACGGCTGCGCGGCCACAGTGGTCCGCGCCCGGATGCGGAGAGCGCCGCGGCGTGCATCAATGAGAGGGCGCCGCGCACGACGGTTCCGCTGTCACCGTCAGCCCGCGGCGGACCACGCAAAGGAGCATGCCGTGTCCGAAAAGACGCCCGACGACATTTTCAAACTCGCCAGGGACGAGGGCGTCGAGTACGTCGACGTCCGGTTCTGCGACCTCCCCGGCACCATGCAGCACTTCACGATTCCGATCTACGTCTTCGACGAGGACGTGTTCGAAGAGGGCCTGGCGTTCGACGGCTCCTCGATTCGCGGGTTTCAGTCGATCCACGAGTCCGACATGCTGCTCCTCCCCGACGCGGAGACCGCGACCATCGACCCGTTCCGCGCCGCCAAGACGCTGAACGTGAACTTCTTCGTGCACGACCCGTTCACCCTCGAGCTGTACTCGCGCGACCCGCGCAACGTCGCCCGCAAGGCGGAGAACTATCTCATCAGCTCCGGCATGGCGGACACCGCCTACTTCGGGCCCGAGGCCGAGTTCTACATCTTCGACTCGGTGAGCTTCGACTCCACCATCAACGGTTCCTTCTACAAGGTCGACGCCACATCCGGGTGGTGGAACACCGGCGAGGCGACCGAACCCGACGGCAGCCCCAACCTCGGCTACAAGGTCCGTCCCAAGGGCGGATATTTCCCCGTCGCCCCCACCGACCACTACGTCGACCTGCGCGACGAGATCCTCACCCACCTGACCAACGCCGGATTCTCCCTGGAGAAGGGCCACCACGAAGTGGGCAGCGGCGGCCAGGCCGAGATCAACTACAAGTTCAATACCCTGTTGCACGCCGCCGACGATCTTCAGATGTACAAGTACATCGTCAAGCAAACAGCTTGGCGGGCAGGCAAAACGGTCACGTTCATGCCCAAGCCGCTGTTCGGCGACAATGGTTCGGGCATGCACTGCCACCAGTCGCTGTGGAAGGACGGCGTCCCACTGATGTATGACGAGACGGGTTACGCCGGCCTGTCGGACATCGCCCGCCACTACATCGGCGGTCTGCTCTACCACGCCCCCTCGTTGCTGGCCTTCACCAATCCGACCGTGAACTCCTACAAACGTTTGGTCCCGGGCTATGAGGCTCCGATCAACCTCGTCTACAGCCAGCGCAACCGCTCGGCCTGCGTGCGCATCCCGATCACCGGCCGCAACCCGAAGGCCAAGCGGCTCGAATTCCGTTGTCCCGACTCGTCGGGCAACCCCTACCTGTCGTTCGCGGCCATGCTGATGGCCGGCCTGGACGGCATCAAGCACAAGATCGAGCCGCCCCCGCCCATCGACAAGGACCTATACGAGTTACCGCCCGAGGAGGCAGCCGACATCCCCCAGGCGCCCACGCAGCTGTCCGCGGTGATCGACCGCCTCGAAGAGGATCACGAATACCTCACCGAGGGAGGCGTTTTCACCCCCGACCTGATCGCCACCTGGATCAATTACAAGCGGGACTACGAGATCGCGCCCTTCAACCTCCGGCCCACCCCATACGAATTCGCAATGTACTACGACGTCTGAGTCGGGCACCCAGGGCGAACCCGTCAGGGCACGGCCCTCGTCCTGGCAGCCGGCGATGAAGTCCGGCGGCGAGTCCACCATCGGCATGAGGCCGCTCTTGGTGACGTTGCCGAGCTCTTTCTCCCAGTACGCTTGCCAATCGGTGCCGGGAGGGGAACTGCACGTGGTGCTGATACACCTAAATATCGATGGCTTGCTTGCCTGGTTGTAGCACGGGGAACCGGGATCGGCTCCCGCCGCGGGCGCGCGAGCCAGGACGGCGGCGCATAGAACCGCTCCCGGCGTGCTTCCGCGCCTCCAGCTGATGCGGCAGATCTTATGCCGCTGGGCGCGCGGTTCGGCCCCACAAAAGGTCCACGAGCCCGATGGTTGAAGGACTAACCCGCGGTTGAGGATTGGGGCGATGCAGGCGGTCAGCCGGTCCGCCCCCACCAGGCAGGTGGTATGGCGATAGCCGGGCAACCGCCGTCGCGAAGGCCGTGGGGCTCAGGCCATCGGCATGTTGCTTGCGACTCGGACCCGCGTCAGACCTCGGCGTCCTGCGCCCATCGCGGCGGGCGTGCCACCCGCCCGTGCTGCGAACGGGCCGCCGCCAAGGTCGCCGCGCGCTCACCGCCGATCGTCGTCATCGCGGGCGGCTGGCCCTTGCGCAGCGTCGCGATCAGCTCCCGGTAGGGACCGATCAGGTAGACGGTGTCACCGGCTTCCAGCCGGGCGTCGCGGCGAGGGCGCAGGCGTATCGGCCCCTCCGGACGGGTGATGGCGATGACGCGCGTCTGGGTGGACAGCTCCACCATCCGCAGCCCATCGAGTTCGCTGCCCGCCGCCACCACCATTCCGCCGACCATGAAGGAGCGCTGCCCCACCCAGAACGTCCCCAACACCTGCAAGCCCATCGCCGCGCCGATGAACCAGGGTGCCGCCAGGTCCACGATCGACCGCACGTTCTCGAAGCCGAAGCGCGCGTTCACCGCGGCGCCCAGCGCACGACCCTGCACGCGCATGACGATCGGCACCTTGGTGTCCGAGCCCAAGATCTCCGACAAAACGATGCCGGTTTCGATGTTTTCCATGTCGTCATGGGTCACCACCGCCACCCCGCGGGCCCGATCGACCCGGGCGGACTCCAGCGTCTGCCGCATCGTCGAGTCACCGAAGATCACCGGCACGTCGAGCTCCGCCGCGGTCGGCAGGAAGCGGTTGTTCTCGTCCTGCTCGATCACCAGGACGTCGTAGCCGGCGGCCACGAGATCGCTCACCACGCGGATGCCGACGGAACCGAGCCCGACGACGACGACGTGGTCGCGCATGTGGCGAGCCCGCCGCAGCCCGGCCGTCTGGACGAACCGGCGCGACAGCAACAGGTCCGCGAGGAACGCGACGGGCAGCGCCGTAATGATGACGCCGCCGAACATCACGGCGACGGCGAACAGGCGAAGAAACGTGGATTGCTGCGCGAAGCTGAAGTCGCCGTAGCCGACCGTGGTGACCGTTTCGGAGGCGAAGTACAGCGCGTCGATCCACGACATCCTCGGGTGCTGGTAGCCAAACCGCACCACGGCCGTCGCGCCGAGCGTCAGGAGCAGCGCGAACGCCAGCGAGGGGAAGAGCATCGGGTTGACGTCGTCGCGCATGGCCCGCGCGGCATCGACCACGCGCCGCATCCGGGAGTGCCGGGAACGCGTCGCCGTCGCCGGGGGCAGGATGATCCCCCGCGCTTCCAACTCGTCCTTGGCGCCGATCATCGACGTCCAGTCCCCGGTGTAGACCCGCAGGTCCCGGCCGGGGCATGGCACTACTTCGCCGGGGGCCGGCGAGTTCTTGCCGTGGACCACCGCCACGGGCGCCAGGTCGGCGTAGATCTCGCGCAGCGTCCCGTCGTAAGGCGCTTCCGACCCCCAAACGACGAACTCGATTCCGGCCGTGCCGAACTGGTGCGCGTTGCGCGACAGGACCGCCTCGACGATCGACGGTGTCGCGAGATCCGCGACGTCGAGGATTGCGCCAGGGCCATTCACGGCGGTCACCGCTTCGCGGAGCACGTCGTTGGCCAGACGAGCTACCACGCGGACGTTCGGGCTGTATTCCCTTGCCAGCAAAGCGATCTCGAGATTCACTGCATCATTTGGGCCGGCGCAGACCACTGCCCGCGCCCGATGCACCCCGGCACCCAGCAGGTCGGCCGCGGTGTTGATCCTGATGATTCGCGCACCCGCTCCCCTGAGCTCCTCGGCGATCGTCTTGGACAGCGCGTCGTCACCGCTGACGATGATTTCGCGATGGAATTGGAAGATCTCGGCCATCTCGGGCGAATCCAGCCGGTCAGCGAGGTCGCTCGGGACCTTTGCTCAGTTCCGGTGAATGAGGCGTTGTCGTGTGCGGCATTGCTGCTCCGAGCTGTTGACACTGGTCGTCATTGATTCATACGACTATCGGGCACGATGACGAAAAGTGCCACCGGAACAGACCGGCCATCGTGACGAACTTCAGAGGGGGACGCGCCCGAGTGCGCGGCACAAATCCGCACAGGCGCAACAGATTCGACCCGAGTTCGTCACACGGACGAAATCGCCGGGGCGTATTAGGGCTGACGGGCTAACCGTTCGAGGCCTGAAAGTCATCACTGGCCGGCCATCCGCGATTCTCGAGGTGTCGCCTGACGCGTTCGACTTCGTCATGTGAGGGCAGTTGGTCGGTGATCTTGGTGACCATGACCTGAATGGTCGTCGCGTCGGCGGGTAGATCGCCGTGCCGAACGAGCTCCTCGCCGATTTGCATGACTTCCTCGTCGGTGAGGCGCCGGCGCAGAAGGGCCAGCAAGGGAAACGTGTCGGTCGCCGGAACGCCCTGGGGATAGCCCACACGCAGGAATCGCACAATCCTTGCGACGACGCCGGAAGCGGACATCGGCTCCCCTCGGGCCTGGAAGATGACGCGGCGTCCGATCTCGACGGCATGGTCGGCGAAGCGTTCGTAGTAACGGCCGAGCAGAGTGACATCGACGATCGGGGCGATACCGTGGTCCCACCGTCGGTCCATCAGCAAGGTGAAGAGTTGACGGTGCAAGTCGTCCATGGCGTCGTCGTCGCGGCTCAACCGAGCCGCCGCGACCGGGTCACCGGCTTGCACCGCGTGCCTGGCGTTGTTGCTCAGATCGACGGCGATGCGGCCCATTTCGGTGAAGTACCTGTTCGCCTCCTCGGGTAGGGCCGGCGACGGGTAGCGGCGACGAACGACCTTGGCGACGTGTAGCGCCAGCGCGGCCATGCGCTGCACGTCGGTGATGTTCTTCAGCGCGGCGACAACGACTCGAAGGTCACCAGCCACCGGCGCTTGGAGGGCCAGCACGGCCAACGCCTCTTGCTGGGCGCGCAGCCCGTTGATCATGATCTTGCTGTGGTCGGCCAGGACAGCTTCTGTCAGCATCACGTCGGCGTGCAGCAGCGCTTGGGTCGCGCGCTGCATGGCAGCGCCGGCCAGTGCGCACATGTCGGCGACTGCAACGGTCAGCGACTCCAGCTGCGAGTGGAAAGCGGTTCGCATATGCGCCCAGCCTATTTCGGTGGGACCTGCGTCACAGTGGCTTTGACGGGGTGACAGCGCCCGTTGCCACCTTGCTGAGCAACGGCCGCGCTGATGCGATCGATCTCCCGGGAGTTGGCCATCGCCGTGCGTTTCTGAGGCAGAATCATGCCCGTGATGACGATTCGGCAGGGTTCAGCCCGTGCCGGTGTGATTGTGTGACGCCGGTCCGGGGGAATCGCCATGGCGGAAACGTTCATCGGGCGGAGGGCCGAAGAACAGGCCGTGACCGACTTCCTCGACTCGGTCCCGCACCAGTCGTGCGCCCTCGTCATCGAAGGTGAACCGGGCATCGGCAAGACGACAGTGTGGGTGGACGCGGTACAGCGCGCCCTCGCGCGGGGATTTCGGACGCTGAGCTGCCGAGCCGCGGCCGCCGAGTCGGTGCTGGCCTACACCGCACTCGCGGACCTGCTGAGCGACGTTGACGACTCCGTCTGGTCGGATCTGCCGATACCGCAGCAGCGCGCCCTGGGTGGAGCGCTGCTGCGCCATCCGGTCGATGCCGACGACATCGACCCGCGGGCGGTGGCCGCGGCATTTGTCACTGTCGTCGGCCGGCTCGCGGCCGAACACACCGTCGTCATCGCGATCGACGACCTGCAGTGGGTCGATACGTCCAGCGCCAACGTGGTGGCTTATGCCGCACGCAGGCTGCCCGCCGGAGCGGGCCTGGTCTGCACGACCCGCAGCGACGAGGTGGCGGCACGGCTGCAGCTGCCCGATCCGAACGCTGTTCGCCGAATGCGGTTGGAGCCGTTGACCATTGGCGAGCTACATAGCATCTTGGTTTTTCGTTTGGGTCAATCGGTCGCCCGTCCCACGTTGCTGCGTATCCACCAAATAGCCGGGGGCAACCCCTTTTACGCGTTGGAGTTGGCGCGGGAGGTCGGTCCCGCGGGACACGCCGCCGGATTGAGCCTGCCGAGCAGCCTCAACGAACTCGTCCGGTCGAGGATCGGCCGGGTCGGCGCCGAAGACATCCTGCTTGCTATTGCCAGCCTCGCCGATCCAACGGTGCCGATCGTGGCCCGCGCCACCGCCTTTACGGCGGACCAGCTGGTGCAGTCGCTCAGTGCGGCCGAGGCACACGAGGTGGTGTCCATCGACGGAAGGCGGCTTCGATTCACCCACCCGATCCTGGCGCACGGGGTCTACAGCGCCGCACCGCCTGGCCGCCGCCGCGAAATGCACCGGCGCCTGGCCGACTTGGTCGACGAGCCCGAGTTGCGCGCCCGCCATCTGGCGCTGTCCGACGCGACCGGCGACCTCCGGACGGTGGAGGCTCTCGACCTCGCGGCGGAACTGGCCCGCCGCCGGGGAGCCCCCGCCGCCGCCGCCGAGCTGCTGGAACTCGCGATCGGCTTGGGCGCGGATTCCCCGGAGCGCCGGATTCGGTTGGCGACCCACCACTTCACCGCCGGAGACGCCGCCCGCGCCCGGACGGTGCTCGAGCAAACCGTCGAACGACCGGCGCCCCCGGCGCTGCGCGCCGAGGCTCTGCGGCTGCTCGGGCAGTGGAGCCTGCTCGACGGTAGTTCGCGCGAAGCTGCCGAGTTACTCGACCGCGCACTCGCCGACGTGGGGGACGACCTGGCGTTGCGCACCTTGATCTTGGTCCCCCTGTCGTTCGCCCTCATCAATGTCGGCCGACGAGATCGGGCCTCGGCCAGCGTCGAGGACGCCGTCAGCGCCGCCGAGGCCCACGGCCAGCCCGACCTCCTGAGCCAGGCGCTGAGCATGCGGGTCCAGGTGCGCTTCCTTCTCGGCGAGGGCATCGACGAGCCCGGCTTGCAACGCGCGCTCGATTTGGAGGATTCGCGGACCGCCGTCTCGGCGCTGCTGCGCCCCAGGGTCCAGGACGCGATTCTCCTGGCGGGCACGGGACGCCTGGAGCAGGCGCGACTGCAGTTGGACACCATCCGGCGCAGCTATATCGAGCGCGGCGAGGAAAGCGAGCTCATGATGTTCGCCTTCCATGGCGGCCTCAACGAGGTCTGGCGGGCCGACTTTGCCGCAGCCGGTCGGATAGCGGACGACGCCATGGAACGTGCGCTACTGCTCGGCCGGGACTTGCCCCTCGCGGTGGCCCTCATGCTGCGGGCGGCGGTTGCCGCGTACACCGGTTCCGAGCCCGAGGCCCGCCGCGACGCCGGCCAGGCCCTCGCCGTCGGCGAGCGGTGCGACTCCCCCGGCCTGGTGACCGTCTGGCCGACAACCATACTGGGGTTTCTCGAAGTGTCCGCAGGCAATTACGCCGCCGCCCTCGGCACGCTCGGGCCGCTGTTACGCGAACTCGGCGAAGAACCGCGCGCGACCGAGATTTATGTCGCGCCTTACCTTCCCGACGCCATCGAGGCGATGATTGGCCTGGGCCGCCTCGATGACGCCGAGCCGCTCATCGAAGCCCTCGAGCGCAACGGGCGCCGGCTCGATCGCCCGTGGATGTTGGCCACCGGCGCGCGGTGTCGCGCCATGCTGCACGCGGGGCGCGGCGATACCGCTTCCGCCGTGACCGTCGCCGAACGCGCAGTAAACGAGCACGAACGCCTACCCATGCCGTTCGAACGCGCGCGCACGCAGCTGCTGCTCGGGCAACTGCACCGTCGGCAGCGCCGCCGCGACGCGGCGACCGCGGTCCTGCGCGAGGTGGTGCGGACCTTCCGGCAGCTGGGCACCACAGCGTGGATCGACCGCGCCGAAGCCGAGCTGGCGCGGGGCGGTTCGGGCAGGCGCGGCGACCACGAGTTGACGACGACAGAAGAGCGCGTCGCCGAGCTCGCCGTTTCGGGCATGAGCAATCGCGACATCGCCGCCGCGCTGTTCATCAGCGTCAAGACGGTGGAGTTCAATCTCGGCCGGATCTATCGGAAACTCAACATCCGGTCGCGGGCGCAGATCCACCTGGCGCTGAAACGGGAATCCGGGTCGGGTGCGGACTAGGGAAAACCCCGATGGCAACTGCTCGGTGCCGTCTATACCGTGGTCGAATGACGACCGCCGAGGACCCGCAACCGCGGTTCCTCGTCGAGTGGTACGGGCTGCAGGGGGCTGCCCAATCGATCGGCGCCATTGCCGATCGGCTCAACGAGCACGCGACCTCGTTGTCGACGTGCGGCAGGCAGGTGCGGCTGCTCGCGGCGATGGCGGTGCCGGCCGACGACTATGTGTTCGGCGTCTTCACCGCCGAGTCCGCCGAGATCGTGGCGCAGCTGTGCGGTGACGCCGGCGCTCCCGCCGAACGGATCAGCACGGCCGTCGGGTGGGTGCAAGCCCAGGATTCGTGATACTGGGAGCTTTTTGGCGAATTCCCCCGATTGAACGCGTGTGGTCCATGTCTAGCGTTTCTCCTGCGGTCCTGCCGCGCCCTGCGGATGTGGTGGCCACCCGTCGCGTCCGGGGCGGATTCCGACCTGCCCGGTGCGGCTTCACCGGGGTCACGAACGCACAGGGCACCGGCACGCCCGGGCAGGCCGGCGGGATCCTCTGGGGCAACGGCGGCAACGGCGCCAACGGTGGGAGCAGCGGCGGCGTGGCGGGCGGCGCCGGTGGCACAGGCGGAGTGTTATTCGGCAACCACGGTACTACCGGGATGGGATGACCCGAAAACACCTGCCGCGCAACGCATTGCAATGCGGCTCTCGTTGGCGTGATTTGCCGCTATTTGGACTCTCAAAAGGCCGCCGCGGCGCTTCCGCCGTCACGTGCAAAGGCTGGGGGCGTCGCATACATTGCCGGGGCAATAGGTGTTGTGCGCGGCGTTGACCATGGTCCCGACGTCCAACAGTGTGACGCCCCTTGCGTTTAGGTGGGCGTGAACGTCGTCGGCAATCTGTTGTGGCGTCCAACCCCACGTGAGGTCGTAGCAGATGAGGTGCGCTTCCCCGATGAGGGCCTCTTCCGTCTTGGGCGGCCACGTGACGCCGACGGCGCGCAGCTGGGCCAGGTATGCGTCGTCAGCGGGGTTCGCGGTGGCGATCCCCGCGCTACCGACCAGGGCGGCGCCGGCCGCCATCAGGACGGTGAATCCCGCCCGCCAGCGAAGTGAGGGCATTCGATTTCCCTTCCTTGGGTTAGCGCGGCCGCCGGCGGTGTGCGATCCCAGCAGCACGGATACGAAGAATAACGAAAGCGTGGAATGACGGGTCCCGATATTCATGTCCGATTTATGCGCTTGGGCCGCGACATTCGTCGCGCGCGACACTGTCCGTCGAGTTCGAAGCATTACCACCGAGTCACGGCTGAGCCGCTGGGCGATTGAACCGTCACGACGGTATATCCGCATAGCGCGGGCAATATGCGCGTTCCGCCACGGCCACGAAGTACCCGGCATGCTCAGCGTCTAGGCCGCTGCTGTTCATGACGTCGGTCGCGATCTCGTCCTGCGACCTGCCCATATCGAGTTGGTGACAAACCAAACGACCGGCCGCGATCGCGGCTTTGTCCGACTCGTGGTCGATGCCGTGTGCCTTCAGCGCAGCGATGAACGCGTCGTCGATAGCGTCGGCGCGCGCTGTCGGGACCGATCCAACCGCGCAAATCAACACAACAGCGACTGACACGATCGCGGCCAACAACATTCGCGTCGGTCCGGGGCTGTGCAACTGAGTACGACGGGTACACGGTCGCCCGAGAACCTCGACCGGAGGCGGGCCTGCCACCATCACAAATCCTCCCCTCGGAGGGAATCGCACCTCGGCCCCTCGGGCGGTCGGTGGCAATGCCACTGACGCGAGTAAAGCAGTGGCACCGAGTGACGGCTAGGGCCGCAGGGCCTTCCACGGCGGGACGAAGGCCCATCTGTCCGGCTAATGTCCCGCGTCAGCAAGTGCCCCAGGGCAGACGAGTCCAGCCCCGGACCGAGCGAGGCAGTGTCTGCCGTCGGGCGACGACCGCACTCCCGCTCAAGTCGCGGTTATCACCCCGGCCAAGGCGGCGCCGAATACCACGGCCGGAATGGCCGTCCCGGCAACAAATCCGAGCCCGAAGCGACGGCCGCCGGCTGTAAATGCCAGGACCGCCTTGACGATCAGGTTGGAACCGAGCGCGGCACCGATGGCCAGCAGCCCGGTGTCCACGGTGATGTCGCCCTTCGCCGCCAAACTGGCTGCAGCAACGGCACCGGCATGCGCGTCGGCAAGACCCGCGGCGAACGTGGCAAGCACCACCCCGTTCGGGCCGAGCATGTCAGCGCCCCAGCGCCCGACCAGCAGCGCGAAGGTGAGCACCGCGGCCAGGACCAGGGCAGGCCGCAGGGCGAAAGGGCGGCTCGCCGTCGTCGCCTCGACGCCGTCGCCCTCGGCGGCTTTTTGCTGATGAGGCCGGGGCGCACCTCGATAGACGAAGGCTGCGACACCCGCGAGCACGACCGCGGCGGCGACCACCGGCGGCCAGAGGCGCCGCAGCACGTCGACGTCGACGAGCCCGATGACGACCAGAAGCTGCGCAAAGGTGGCGAGGCTGGCGAGCAACGCGCTCGCCAAGGGTGCCCGCAGGCTGGTGGCCGTGCGGCTCAGCCGGCCCATCGACGCAGTCGTCGCCGTCGCGGAGATGAATCCGCCGGCCAACCCGGTGACCAAGAGGCCACGTTCCGGCCCAAGGGCCCGAACACCGATGTAGCCGACCCAACCGATACCGGTGAGCAGCACCACGAGAAGCCAGAGCTTCGCTGGGTTCAGCACCCCGTAGGGCCCCAGCCGCTGATCCGGTAGGAGCGGCAGAATCACGAACGCGACGACGAAGAACTTGATCGCGTCCTCTAACTCGACGTCGCTGACAATCTCGCGGGCGAAGCGATGGATGCGGCTCTTGGACACCAGCAGCGCCGCCACGACGACGGCAATTGCCACGGCCACCGTCGGGCGGGTGTAAGCGAGCGCGCCGAGCAGATAGGCCACGAGCGCCGCGAACGCCGTTGTAGTCCCGGGGTCCTGTTCACTGGTGCGGAAGTAGGCGAGCGCCAACAACGGCCCAACGCCGACAAGCCCGGCCAGGACAGTCCACTGGTTGAAGCTGGCAGTCACGGCCCCAACGAGCGACAGCAGCGCGAACGAGCGGGAGCCTGCGGCGAGCTTGCGGTTGTGACTGCGTTCGCGCTCCAAACCGAGGAGCAACCCTATTGCCAGCGCCACCAGGAACGGCTGGATCTCATGCCAACTCACAACGACTTCTATCCGCCAAACCCGCAGCGGCGTTTCGAAGGCGCTGCATATCCAGCCGAACTGGTTGCCGGTGAGACGACGCGGAGGCGGTATCAAGAAGATTGTTCATTCGTCTCCCTGCTCGCGTGCCGCTGATCAGCCCACGGCCCTTCCTATTGCCCCGCAGCACGCGGGTTGGTGACGGCAAGCTAACCGCCGCACGCCTCGCCTCATCTAGTGCCGAAGGTCCCGTAGCCACAGGATCGACGCAAACGAGCGTCGTCGGGGGGACTGAGTATGCTTCCCCCGCACCGTCAGCCGAGGGCACAGCCCCTGCTAGTCGCCGGCGCTGACCGCCTCGAGGCGCTCGTTCACCCGGGCCAGGGCCTCGTCGAAAACCTCGACCTTCTCGCCGCGCTTCTCGTTGGCGGGCTGGGCGGCGCCGCGCGCGCCTTCGGCCTGCACCCGAGCCGCGCCCTGGCGGCGCAACAGGCTGAAGTTCTTCTCGCGGGCCTGCCTGAGCCGGCTCTGGAGTTCCTTCAGCGACTGCTCGTCCATGCGGGTGAGGGCTTCGGGATGGCTCTCGCCGATCAACGCGGCTTCCTGCGGGGTCAGGTTGACGTGGTGGTTGCTCACCGTTGATTCATAACCCGGCGTCCATACCCGCACCGACGAATCGGCCCACGCCATCCCAAACCGTCACGCCGCGGCCACTTCGAGTTCACGTCGCCGTGCGGAGCACGGCAGCGGCGCGGCCCCTAGGTGCAGGGTTGCCCGTTGATCAAGCAATTCGTCGGCGGCGAGTAAGTGCCGCTCAGCACCCCTCGAAAACCACCTGTGGCCGACCCGCCAGGCGGGATGATGCGATTCCAGTTCGCCGGGGTGAGCACAAAGTGCGTGCCGGATTGGGTAATCGTGCTGTTCCACGTGTGCAAGACGGACTGTCCCGCCGGCATGTCGAAATCGATCCGCCAATCGGTCAGTTGCGCCAAGCTCGAGTTCGTGACGGTGAAGTGGGCGATGAAACCGGTCTGCCACGTCGAGCTCACCGACAACGTCGCCGTGACCGCGGCCGCTTGCGCCATGGGCGGGATGGCGAGTCCGAGGGTGACGGCGATCAATGCCGAAACGGCTACGTGAAGCGCTGTGCTCCAACGCTTTCCGTAACGGCTCAGTATGCTCATAGCGGTCTCTACTATAGCGAAGCAAGCGGCATGAAGCCCCCGTCGCGCCAGTGAAGCTGCAATAACTTGGCTCAACCGAAACCGTCATGAAATCTGACGCTTGGCGTCGCCCGGGTTTGTCGCTGCCCGCCCGCGCCGCCGCGCACCGGGCAGTCACGCGGGCTTTAGCCACCTGGGGAGCGCGCCCCCGAGGAGTCACGGGCCAGCCAGGAGGCACATAACCGCTATCGCAGTCAACGCCTGACAGCCTTTCCCACAACGTCGCAAAGGCGAGCGCGGATCTGGCGCACCTCGGCAGCGCTCACTCAGGCAGGCCCACAGTGCTGGTCGATCTTGCTATCAGCGAGTCGACGGTCACCGGCTATGCGCTGAGCCGCAGCGATTTTCGAGTCGTCGAGGCATCGGTGGCAATCCGGGAGATCGCGGGCCTGGCCTGGGCGCAGCGTTCATTCTGCTCGGTGACTGCCTTTTCGGCGTGCCGGGTGCGGGGAGCCACTGCGATAACAAATCGAAGGCTACGGCAGTGTCAGCACGAGCTACGCGTTATGCAAAGCATGGCACTTTTCCGTAGGTGCAGGGTTCGTCATTGCCGGCAGTAGACCGCGGGTGGGGGGCTATCCGCGGGTCACGGCTCCTGTCTGTCCGTATAGACGCGCCGGCCGAACGAGTTGCAGGACAACATAGGTGGGCGGGCCCGCGGTGTTTTGCTTTCGGCTCGGTCATGGCGCCAGCTGTCGTGGCGGCGTCGTCGAAAACTTGACTGACCGGCCGGTGGGTTTAATGCCGACGACCGCAGAGCCGCAGCCCTCTTCCGCGGTTCAACATCGTCTGCAGCGCGGTTCGATCGCCGGTACTGGGGCGTCGTTGCCAAGCGGCGGCTGGTAACAGCTCGTGTGCGCCCACAACCAACTCGTGTGCGCGCGCAGACCAACGTCATCCTGCTCGCGCGCATAGCTTTGGTCATAGCTGATGACATGCCCACCTCCCGAGCATCGTGTATCTCGTCTGTGCTGGGCGTGAAACCGGATATGCCGACGATCGGCGGGAGGTCAACCATGGCAGCGGCAGCACGCAGCAGCGCTGTTCTCGGCGGCGTGACGGCGATCAGACCGTGGGCCGCGGTGCACGCATGCCGCCACTCTGGATCCCATAATCCCCACGCAAGAATCGCAAAACCGCGCGACCCCTCACCCGCAATACGTTCGGTGCTCTTCGAAGCGCAGACCGGTGCAGGCGCGATGCTTAAATGGTTCAAGGGCCCCTGTCACCCGGGCCACACAAGTGCTCACCGGAGCCGTTCACGAACGATCGCGCCCCCGATACGGGTACGTCGCCTGCGCGATGCTTCCCCGCTGGCTGGCCGGCCTCAGCGCGAGCGACGCTGCACTCGATTGCAGCCAGCTCTCGCCGCGCGCTGGCAACATCTCAGGGTCGGCTCGGTAGTGCGCACCACGGGGTTAATGCGCAACAGAGCTCAGCGCAAGTCCGTCGAGCGGGCCCAGCAGGTCCTAACCAAGTACGACATCCTGACTACCCCCATGCTCGCGACCATGCCGCCCAAAGCAATCTGTTGGCGCGAACAGGCGTTGGAGCCCAACGCGTTACGAGCCGTCTGGCCCACGTGTTTTCTGGGAACATCGGATCTGTCAGGCTTTCCGGCCATGTCTATGTCTGTGGGAATAAAGCCGGTCAGGCGTTCGCATCGGTCCCTAATCCTATGGCGCCACCGTCGTGTGAGTGAGGCTACCTAGCGTTGCGGCACAGCCCGAAAGCGTCAACTCGTGGCGGCGTGCACTCACCGTCACGAATCGTCCGGGGTGCTCAAACCCTATGCGTTGCATGCACATCGCAATGACGGCCACCCTCCCCGAGACGGGCTAATGAGGGCTCAATTGGATGCATGATCGATAGAGGATCCGATGTCCGACTTTCCCTGCACATTCCACACAGGAACCGTTAGGAGCATGTCGTAGTGACGCGCGATACAGAATCATTGGGATCGGATAGGTACACATTTGTCCTGGTGCACGGTGGTTGTCATGACGGCTCGGCGTGGCGGCAGGTTGTCGAACGCCTAGAGCAACTGGGCCACACCGCTCTCGCCCCAACGGTCGCCGGCCACGGGCACGGTGTCCCCAAGAACGTCACTCACGCCGAATCTACCGAGTCGGTCGTGGACTATATCGTCGAGAAGAAGCTAACGGACTTCATTCTTGTCGGCCACGGTTACGCAGGCACAATCATCAGCAAGGTGGCCGAAGCGGTTCCGGAACGCATTCGCCGACTGGTGTTTTGGAGCGCATTCGTTCTCCACAACGGCGAGACCGCGCTGGAGATGCTTCCTTCGGGTACAGAGATGTTCGCCAAAATGGCCGCGGAATCTGTCGACAATACCTTTACGGTTCCCTTCGACGTCTGGCGCGATGCCTTCATCAACGACGCCGGGCCCGAACTGGCCCAGCACGCCTATGCGCAGCTTTCACCCGAGCCATATGGGCCATGGGTCGAGCCACTGGATATGACCAAGTTCCATAGTCTTTCAATCCCGCGCAGCTTCCTCGTCGGTACGGAGGACCTCGTGATGCCACCAGGAGAGGCGGGTTGGCATCCACGGATGTCAAGCCGGCTCGGGACTTTCCGGCTGATTCAGATGCCTGGAAGCCACGAAGCGCTGTTCACCAGGCCATCTAGTGTGGCCGACAAGCTCGTCGAAGCAGGCCGCGACTAGGTGGCAACCGCGTTGTCGAGGGACGTGTTCCCACGCGTCGACCATGTCCCAAATCGAAGGCCGTCCCAGGAATGTTTGGTTCCTCGGTTGAGCCGCTGCAGCGGGAAGGAACGTCAGGTTGGGCGGTGCCTAAGGAAGTAGCGGCGATACCACCGCGCGACCCGGATCGCTGTTTTAGCCTGACTGGGTGGACGGTCAGGTGCTTAGGCTGGACGGGCTCCCGCAACCAGTCGGTTACGTACTTGGCGGAGGGGCCAGCCTTGGCGCGATCCAAGTGGGCATGCTTCAGGCGCTCAGCGAGTGGGAAGTCACTCCCGATCTCGTCGCCGGAACGTCGGTTGGGTCGCTCAACGGCGCGGTCATCGCCGCGGACCCAAAGGGTGCGGTGAACCGACTCTCGCACGTGTGGGCACGACTGACACGAGATCAGGTGTTCCCGGGCGGCTTGCTCGCGCAGGCCTTGCTGCTGCAGAGGGTCAAGACGCACCTGTTCCCCAACACCGGACTGGCTGCGGTGATCACCGACTTTATCGGGCAGGCAACGACATTCGCCGATCTGACACTGCCGCTCGCCGCAGTCACGACAGATATCGCCACCGCTCGACCACACGTTGTGCGTGACGGTCTGCTGCTTCCCGCTCTGCTGGCCAGCGCGGCGATCCCGGGTATCTTCCCATCCGTCGACCTCGACAGCCACCAGCTCTACGACGGCGGTCTGGTGGCCAACGTCCCCATGCGCCAAGCGGTCGAGATGGGGGCACGCTCGTTGGTGGTGCTCGACTGCAACTTTCCTGGCCAACTGCCGGGTTCGACTGACACCGTCGCCGACATTCTGCTCTACACAGTGATGGTCGCGATGCGGGCACAGTCCGTCCTCGAGGCTCCTGTCATCGCCGCCGGGATCCCGGTCGTGTACCTTCCCGGGCCCGCGCCCAGACTGGTGTCGCCACTTGACTTCACACAGACTGCCGCGTTGATCGAGGCTGCGTATGTGTCCGCTCGCGCGTTCCTAGAGCAACTCCGCATCACAGGTCCGGGCTTGTACGGATCCCCATCCCCCTGATGGTCTCGCTCGCGTTTCCAACGCACCAGCGCGGAGAGTACGCCGTCAGCCTCGCTCCGGCACGCTGCGATCATGTTTCATCGAGCGTGGGGAAAAGCAGTTCTGAGACCAGTAGTTGCAGCGCCGCCGCGACCGGGATGGCAAGCAACGCCCCGACCACCCCTAGCAGTGCCGCACCGATGAGGACGGCCACCACGGTGACACCGCCTGGCACCTTCACCGCCCGGCCAATGATCCTCGGGGTCAGCAAGTAGTCTTCGGCCAAGCGGAATGCAATGTAGAACCCCACGGTGGCGATGCTCACCGGAATCGAAACGGTCAGCGCAACAAGGGCGACTACGAACCCGCCGACTGTTGACCCGTATGGGAAAAGATCCACGATCGCGACAAAAGCCCCGAGCAGCCACGGATACGGGACATGCGAGGCGAAACACCACGCAAACGTCGCCGCTCCGGCAATGAGCGAGGTCAGCACATTGCCGAAAACGTAGTCACCGACCTTGGCCACCACCTCGTCGCCGATGAGGATCGCGCGCGGTCGGCGAGAGTTCGGCACGAACCGGTACACCGTGGTCCGGATGCGGGGCATGTCAGCCAGGAAATAGATGGTGAGCACAGCCACAATCCCGACATGTGACGCGGCGCCGAACACCGTCTTTCCGACCTTGACGACACCCGCGACCGTCGGTGTGCCCGGGCCATGGATCGTGTCGGTGATCCGTTGTTGCACATGGAAGCGCTCGTTGAGCCTGCCGATCAGCGAGGAGTGGTCGTGAGCCTGCTGCAGATAGTGCGGCGCCTGTTCGATGAATTGGCGTGCTTCCTGCACAAGCGGCGGAATCGCCGCCGCAACGGCACCGGCGAGGACACCGAACACCACCATGACCACCAGGCTGACCGCCGCCCATCGCGGGAGTTTGCGGTTGACCAGCCCCGACACCGCGGGCTCAAGTCCCAGGGCGAAAAACAACGCCGCACCGATCAATACCAGCACCGACGACGCCGAGCCGAGGACACGCACCACTCCATACGTGACCGCCACACCCGCCGAGGCCATTAATCCCACATAAAACGGGGAACCTCGGTCAAATCGCCGGCCCCGGGTGCCGAACGGCAGGCTCTCTGAGCGGATCTGTGCCGCGACTTGTTCGGCGGTGGCGATCAGCCCTTCATCGTGTCTGTGAGGTCGACCCACGCGGCGGTGATGGCCCTGATCGGCAAGTCCGTGGTCGATCGGCTGGCCGTCCGCGATGTTGTTCAATGTCCGAACTCCGTTCATCAGTCGAAACAGACCGGCTACGTCCCCGACGCGTTTCTACAGTGACCCCGAAATCTCGGCTGCGGACGCGAATGCAGCATCCGATTTCCAGGCGGGGCGTGGTCATGAAGGTGTCCACGGCGGCGAAAGCTCGGCCAACACTGGCGGGAGCAAAACCGCCGAATAAAGTGATGCTCGGCCGCACCGCTTAACGTGCACAGACGCGCATGGCGTCTGGTCAAACTCGCAGAACGTCCCCTACACGACTCCATCGAGCGCGCCGCCGCCACCCCGTGTGGTCCCCAGGGCGGTTTTTACCTCACGCAACCGTCACGGCTGAATATCGACGTCATCGCAGGTCAAGACCTATTTCACAAAGTCGGGCTGACAGGATTTGAACCTGCGACCACTTGACCCCCAGTCAAGTGCGCTACCAAACTGCGCCACAGCCCGGATGCCGCCGGGAAGGACCGGCAGCAGGTCGAAAGCCTACCGCAGCCGGCGCCCGGCTCCACGACGGCCCGCCATCAGGCCTTTTCCAGTCGGGCGTTCACGCGCTTCACCCACGCCAGCAGCGCCCGGGCCAGCTCGGCTTCGCGACGGTAGAACCGCTGCGCGGGAACGGGAACGCTGACGGCCACCATCTGCCCGTGCACGCCGCGCAGTACCGCTCCCACCGCGCAGATGCCCTCGGTCTGCTCCTCGCGGTCATGGGCGACGCCCTCGGCGCGGACGCGCTCGAGCTCCTTGCGCAGCGCTGCGGGGCTGGTGATCGTGTTCTCGGTGAGTCGGGCCAGGCGAGACGGCACGGCCCGGGCCTGGCGTTCGGGCGGCAGGTTGGCCAGCAGCGCCTTGCCGTTGGCACAGCAATGCAGCGGGAACGACTCCCCGACCGCGCTGATCGCGCGCAGGCGGTGCGGGGACACGACCTGGTCGACGAACGTGGCGCGGTCGCCGTCGAGGATAGACAGGTCGACGGTCTCCCCCAGCTCCCGCGACAGCTCCTCCATGAACGGGTGCACGTCCATCACGACACCGAGGCGCACGGTGTCGGCCAGCCGCGCGATCTCCGGGCCCAGCCGATACGGACCACGCGGCCCCCGCGCGGCGACCAGCCCCTCGTCGTCCAGCGCGTTGAGGATCCGGCTGACGGTGGAACGCGCCATGCCCAGCCGCTCGCCGATCTCGGCCTGGCTGAGCCCGCCCGGGTGCGCCTGCAGCAATCGGAGCAGTTCGGCCGCCCGGGCGATGACCTGGATTCCACCGCCGCGAGCCTCCTCGACGTCGGCGGTCATCACGCCGCCCGACCCGTCTCGATCCGGTAGCCGCCGGTGGGATCGACGATGGCCACCAGCCGCACGATGCACCCGTCGCCGCCGACCCACCGCCACGGGAAGGCGGCGAAGGTGACGCGCTTGCCGGTGACCTCGTCCAGGTCGCCACCGACGTTCTCGAAACCATAGATGCCGTTCGCCAGGATCGCCCGGTGGCACGGTTCCCATTCTGGGAAGTCGTCGAGTACGGCGCGCCCCGTCTCTTGCTCGTATTCCTTGACCGCCCAGGGCAATAGGCCACCGGTGTGCTCCGCGGGCCCGTGCGGCGCGATCGAGGTGGCCAGCGGATGATCCAGCGCCTGGGTATCGGTGCCGACGGCCTTGACGCCCTTGGCGGCGAACCATTCCCCGGCGTCCTTGTCGAAGCCCGGCGAGTAGGCGTAGTACTCGGCACTGTCGGCGTATTTGTGGTGCCACCCGGTGTTGACGACGACGATGTCGCCCGGCCGGATCTGTGGTGTCGCCTTTTCCAGATCCTCGGCGGTGACGACCTCCCACTTCTGTTTGGGGATCGACACCACGACCCCGGTGCCGAAGAACGCGCTCAGCGGGATCTCGTGCAGGAAGGGCGTGCCCTCGACCACGTGCGCGGGGGCGTCGATGTGCGTGCCGGAATGCATGACGGTGGTGATCTTTTGGGTGAGCACGCGGCTTCGCGCCATCGTGTGCAGGCGCTCGATCCTGACGTCGTCGAAGTAGGGCCACGCCGGCGCGCCGTGACCCCACGGGTGGGACAGGTCGTAGAACTCCAACTTCGATTCGGCCTCGCCGAGCGGCCAGGTGATAGTCATCCCAATTCCTTTCAGCAGGCGGTGTATCCGCCGTCCAGGTACATCACCTGGCCGGTGTAAAAGCTCGATGCGTCGCTGAGCAAATAGATCAGGGCGCCGACGAAATCCTCGGGCTCGGCGAAGCGGCGCAAGGGAATTCGGGCGAACATCGCCTCGCGGGTGGTGCGGCCCCTCTCGTCGTCGGCGTACATCCATTCGGTGAGATCGGAACGGAAAACCGTTGGGGCGAGGACGTTCACGCGGATGCCGTCGCCGCCCCACTCGGCTGCCAGCGACTTGGCCAGCAGGTCGGTGGCACCTTTAGACGGGCAGTATGCGCTGTATCCGGCGGGATGGCCGAGCGATCCGCGTACCGAAGAGACGAGGACGACGCTGCCGCCGGCGCCCTGGTCGATCAGCACCCGCCCGGCGGCCTGGCACACCAGCCAGGCGCCCCGCGCGTTCGCGGCCATCACCTTGTCGAAGTCGTCGACGGCCATGTCGGTGATGGGCGCGACGTGGTTCATGCCCGAGGCGACCAGTACGCCGTCGAGCCGGCCGTGCCTGGCGACAGCCGCCTCGACCATCGCGCGGGCGTCGGCCGGGGACTCTGGCCGGCGGCTGACCACCGCGGCGTCCCCGATGCCCGCCTCATCGACCAGTCGGGCGAGGCCCGCAGCGTTGCCGCCGGCCAGCGTGAGTCGCGCGCCGGCCCCGGCCAGCGCCCGGGCCGCGACGCTACCCAGCGAACCGGTCGCCCCGGTGATCAGGATCGACTTTCCTTCGACGCTAAAGCGCGAGGCGGTGGGCGCATCCTGTGTCACGTTCACTGTTCCTCCAAATCCCGCAATACGGCGCTATAAGCCCGTTATACGAGAACGTTAAGGAGCATCAGGCGGCGAAGTCAACATGTATTCCTGTGATACAGCTTGCATGTTCCGCATTGTGGGAGATAGCGGCGGCGCCGTGCCACCGCCGAGCCGATTCACGCGCGATATCGCCGGCGCTGTCGCGTTCGAAGAACGCACTCCGGTCGGGACTAGAGCCGCATGCAACCGCCAACCCGCTCAGCGGCGCTTGGGTCCCCGCTTCTCGCGTACCCGCACGTTGATGCGGATCGGACTGCCCTCGAACCCGAACGTCTCCCGCAGGCGGCGCTCCAGGAAGCGGCGATACCCGGCCTCCAGAAACCCGGTGGTGAACAGCACGAACGTCGGCGGACGCGCGGTGGCCTGCGTGGCGAACAGGATGCGGGGCTGCTTGCCGCCGCGCACCGGCGGCGGGGTGGCCGCCACTACTTCCTTCAACCAGGAATTCAGCGGACCGGTGGGGATGCGCATGTCCCACGATTCGAGCGCGGTTTCCATCGCCGGCACCAGCTTCTGCACCGCGCGACCGGTCTTGGCCGAGATGTTCACGCGCTGCGCCCACCGCAGCTGGACCAGCTCGCGGTCGATCTCCCGCTCGAGCAATTCACGGCGGTCCTCGTCGACCAGGTCCCACTTGTTGAAGGCCAGCACCAGCGCCCGCCCGGCCTCGATGACCATCGACAGCACCCGCTGGTCCTGCTCGGTCAAGGGCTGGGACGCGTCGATGAGCACGACCACCACCTCGGCGGCGTCGATCGCCGAGTGGGTACGCACCGACGCGTAGAACTCGTGCCCGCTCGCCTGGCCGACCTTGCGCCGCAACCCGGCCGTGTCGACGAAACGCCAGACCTTGCCCCCCAGTTCGATGAGCGAGTCCACCGGATCGACGGTCGTCCCGGCGACGTCATGCACCACCGAACGCTCGTCGCCCGCAAGCTTATTCAGCAGGGAACTCTTGCCGACGTTCGGCTTGCCCACCAGCGCCACCCGGCGCGGGCCGCCCTCTGCCGGTGCGGATTCCGACACCTCGGGCAGCACGGCGAGCACATCGTCGAGCAGGTCGGCCACCCCGCGACCATGCATGGCGCTGATCGGGTGCGGCTCGCCCAGCCCCAGCGACCACAGCGCCGCCGCGTCCGCTTCGGCCTTCTCGCTGTCAACCTTGTTGGCGGCCAGAAAGACTGGCTTCCCCGAGCGCAGCAGGATCCGGGCGGCGGCCTCGTCGGCCGCCGTGGCGCCGACGAGGGCGTCGACCACCAGGATGACCGCGTCGGCGGTGCGCATCGCCACCGCCGCCTGCTCGGCCACCAGGTGCTGCAGGCCCTTGGCGTCGGGCTCCCATCCCCCGGTGTCCTGCACGACGAATCGTCGCCCGGACCACAGCGCGTCGTACGAGACCCGGTCGCGGGTGACGCCGGGAATGTCCTGCACCACCGCTTCGCGGCGGCCGAGGATCCGATTCACCAGCGTCGACTTGCCGACGTTGGGCCGGCCCACCACCGCGACCACGGGCGCGGGGCCGGCCTCCTCCGGACGCTCCAGGTCGGATTCCGAGTATTCCCAATCGCTTTCGTCGGTCCAGGTACCGTCTTGCGTCACCGCACAGCCCCGCTTCGCTGCCGGACCAGGTCGAGCACGTGGGCGATCACCTGTGTCTCGGTCATGTCGCTCGTGTCGAGGACCACCGCGTCCGGCGCCGCGCGCAGCGGCGACACGGCCCGCGTGGAGTCCAGGTGATCCCGGCGGCGGACGTCGGCCAACACGGCGTCGTAGTCGTCCGCGAGACCGGTCGCGACGTTCTGGTCGTTTCGCCGCCGGGCGCGGGTCTCCGCCGACGCGGTCAGGAAGATCTTCACCGGCGCGTCCGGTAGCACCACGGTGCCGATGTCCCTGCCCTCGACGACGACGCTATCGTTGCCCTCGGCCATCGCTCGCTGCAGCGCCACCAGCCTTTTGCGCACGGCGGGGACCGACGACACGGCCGACACCGCCCGGGTCACCTCGTCGCCGCGGATCTCGACCGAAACATCCTCGTTGTCAAGGTAGTAGCGGTCCCCGGCCGGGTCGTAATCCACCGACATCCGTGCCGCCGCGGCGACCGACGCCACCGCTTCGGCATCCGTCGGGTCGACTCCGGCGCGCAGCACCGCCAGCGTCACCATCCGGTACATGGCGCCGGTATCGAGGTAGCGGGCGTCCAGCGCGCGCGCCAAACCCCTTGACACCGAGGATTTTCCGGTGCCCGCCGGCCCGTCGATGGCCACCACGACGGGGTTCACAATCCCACCGCCTTGTAGAGCTGGCCGATCTCGCTGTGGCCCAGGGCCCGGAATGTGCCGGGACGTTGCTTGCCCAGCGTCACCGGTCCGATGTCGGTGCGCACCAGCGCCTCCACCGGAAACCCCACCGCCGCGAGCAGCCGGCGGACGATGCGGTTGCGCCCTTCGTGCAGGGTCACCCGCACCAACGTCTTGCCCGGAATCGCGTCCACCACCGCAAAATCATCGACCTTCGCCGGCCCGTCCTCCAACTCGACCCCGGCGCGCAGCTGCTTGCCCAGCCCGCGCGGCACCGACCCGGCGACCGTTGCCAGGTAGGTCTTGGGCACCTCGTGCGACGGGTGCATCAGCCGGTGTGCCAGTTCGCCGTCGTTGGTCAGCAGGATCAGGCCCTCGGTGTCCGCATCCAATCGCCCGACGTGGAACAGGTTCTTGTTGCCGCGGACCTTGCGCTCGATCAGGTCGCCGATGCAGGGCCGGCCCCGATCGTCCGACATCGTCGAGTGCACCCCGCGCGGTTTGTTCAGCGCCAGGTAGACCAGTGAATCGTCGAGGATCACCCGGGCGCCGTCGACGCGGATCTCCGAGCTTTCCGGGTCGACCCGGGTGCCCAACTCGGTCACTACCCGGCCGTCGACTTCGACGCGACCGTCGAGGATCATCTTCTCGGCCGCCCGCCGCGACGCGATTCCGGCCTGAGACAACACCTTTTGCAGCCGGATTCCCTCGGTTTCGACCATCAATCCTGGTCCACGTCGAAGGTCAGCGCCTGGTCCGAGGCCGGCCGGCCCGCAAGCCTGATGAATCGTGGCTCGCTGTCCAGGGATTCGCTCAGGTCCTCGATCGTGTCGACGTCGGGCAGCAACGGCGCGATGTCGGGCAGGTCGGTCAGCGACGTCAGACCAAGGCGCTCCAGGAACAGGTCGGTGGTGGCGAACGTCACCGCGCCGGTGTCCTCGTCGACCCCCGCCTCGGTGATCAGCCCCCGCGCGAGCAGCGTGCGCATCACGGCGTCGACGTTCACCCCGCGCACGGCGCTCACCCGCGCCCGTGTGACGGGCTGGCGATAGGCGACCACCGCGAGCGTCTCGAGCGCGGCCCGTGTCAGCTTTGACCGCGCGCCGTCCAGCAGGAGCTTCTCCACGTACGGGGCGAACCGGGCGCGGGTGTACATGCGCCAGCCCTCGCTCGTCTGCCGCAGGTCGATGCCGCTGTCGCGGGAGGTGAGCTCGTCGGCCATCGACTGCAGCTTCGCCGCGATCCGGTAGACGGGCTGCTGCGTGGCCGAGGCGAGGGCCTCTGCCGTCACGGGGGTGTCCACCACCAGCAGCAGCGCCTCGAGCACCGAATGGAGCTCCTCGGCCTCCATGGGGGCCGCCTCGGCGATGTCGGGGATGCCGCCGAGGTCGACGCCGAGGTCGACGTCCGCGTTGTCACTCATCTATTCGTCCCGCACTTCTACCAAGGCTTCGTTGGTGGGACGCTCTCCGGTCCACGAGATCTGAAGCACGCCAAGCGGCTCTGACTGGTCGAATGCTACCGCCCGCGAACGATACAGTTCGAGCAGCGCCAGGAAGCGGCCCACGACCTCCATCGGGGCCTGACAGTCGGCGACGAGTTCGGAGAAGGTGGCCCACTGGCCGCTGCCCCGCGCCTCCAGCACCTCGAGCAGCTTCCTGGCCTGCTCGGGGACCGACACCTGCACCTCGTGCAGGTGTCCGAGCCCCACCGTCGGGACCGGCCGCGGGCTGAACGCGATCGCGGCGATCTGGGCGAAGCGTTGCGCATCGACGCCGAGCATCACCTCGGGGAGCAGCTCGGTGAACCGGTCCTCCAGCGAGACCGCCCGCGGATAGCTCCGCAGCGCGGTGGCCTCCAGCTCGGCGAACATCTCGGCAACATGCTTGAACGCGCGGTACTGCAGCAGCCGGGCGAACAGCAGGTCGCGCACCTCCAGCAGGGCGAGGTCCTCCTCGTCGTCGACCTGCCCCGCCGGCAGCAGCCGCGCGGCCTTGAGGTCGAGCAGCGTCGCGGCGACCACCAGGAACGCGGTCGTCTCCTCGAGATCCAGCTGGGAGCCGATCTGGCGGGTGTAGGCGATGAAGTCGTCGGTGACCCGATGCAGCGCCACCTCCGTCACGTCGAGGCGGTGGGCGAAGATCAGCTGCAGCAGCAGGTCAAACGGCCCCTCGAAGTTGGTGAGGCGGACCCGGAAACCGGTCGAGCTGCCGTTCTGCTGGGGCGCCTCACCGTTCGCGACGGTGTTCACGCGCCAAATCGGTCGATGAATTCGCGGGCCAGCGCGCGATAGGCGATCGCGCCCGTCGACTTCGGCGCCCACGTGGTGATGGGTTCGCCCGCCACGCTGGTCTCCGGGAACCGGACGGTCCGGGTGATCACGGTGTCGAACACCAGGTCACCGAACCGCTCGACGACGCGGGCCATCACCTCGCGGGCGTTGACGGTCCGCGGGTCGTACCGCGTGAGCAGGATGCCGCTGATCTCCAGCTTGGGATTGAGCCGGTCGCGCACCTTGTCGACGGTGTCGGTCAGCAGCGCCAGGCCCCGCAGGGAGAAGTACTCGCACTCCGTGGGGATCACCACGCCGTCCGCGCAGGCCAGGCCGTTGACCGTGAGCAGCCCGAGCGACGGCTGGCAGTCGATCAGGACGTAGTCGTAGCGGTCCAGCACCGGGTGCAACGCCCGGCCCAGGGTCTGTTCGCGGCCCACCTCGTTGACCAGCTGGATTTCGGCGGCCGACAGGTCGATGTTGCTGGGCACCAGGTCCAGGTTCTTCAGCCGCGTGTGCAGCAGCACGTCGTCGATCGACACCCGGGGCTCGACCAGCACGTTGTGGATGGTCTTCTCCAGCTCGTAGTGGGGCACGCCCAGACCGGCGGACAGGGCGCCCTGCGGGTCCATGTCCACCAGCAGGACGCGCCTGCCGTACTCCGCGAGCGCGGCACCCAGGTTGATCGTCGAGGTGGTCTTGCCGACGCCGCCTTTCTGGTTGCACATCGCCACGACCTTCGCCGGGCCGTGCGACGTGCGCGGCTGCGGCTCGGGAATCGCCCGTGGCGGGCGTCCCGTCAAGCCGATCTCGACGCCGGTGTCCGGGTGGTCGGTCGTCATGCCCGGGCAGCTCGGGAGGTGAACATCGGGGGAAAGTCTAACGGCTCGACGCTGCTGGCCCGGGCGACCCGCAGGGCGTTTCACCAGCGAATACCATCGATTTCCGCTGGTGAGAGACACCTTTTGCCGCACTGGTAACAGCAGTCACATCAGCACCAGCTACCGGCCACGAGGGCGGCCCGAAAACCGGCACTATCGTTGCCATCATGGATCTCAAGCGTCGCATGCCGCTGCTGCGGTGGTCGGTCTGGCGGCTGGCCGCCGGCAACCACAACATCACCACCACGGGCCAGATCGGTGACGGCCGCGAAGCCGCCGCCGTCGACTTCGTCCTGAAGAACGCCCGCGCGGGCGACATCGGCCACGTGTTGGCCACCATCGACAAGTTCGCCTACGAGAAGTCGATGCTGATCAACGTCGGCGACGAGAAGGGGCTGATCCTCGACGCCGCCGTCCGGCGCGCCAACCCGGCGGTCGCGCTCGAGCTGGGCACCTACTGCGGGTACGGCGCGCTGCGCATCGCCCAGGCCGCCCCCGCCGCCAAGGTGTTCTCCGTCGAACTCGCCGAGGCCAACGCCGCCAACGCCCGCCGGATCTGGGCGCACGCCGGCGTCGCCGACCGCGTGACGTGCGTCGTCGGGACCATCGGCGACGGCGGGCGCACCCTGGACAGCCTCGCCGACGAGCACGGACTCGAGACGGGCGCACTGGATTTCGTCTTCCTCGATCACGACAAGGACGCCTACCTGGACGACCTCAAGAGCATCATGGCCCGCGGCTGGCTGCGGCCGGGCGCCATCGTGGTCGCCGACAACGTGCGGGTCCCCGGCGCGCCGAAGTATCGCGAGTACATGCGTCAGGAGCAGGGCAAGCAGTGGAACACCGTCGAGCACAAGGCGCACCTCGAGTACCAGTCGTTGCTGTCGGACCTGGTGCTGGAGTCGGAGCACCTGGGCTGACGCCGCCTCTGCGCCGAGCGTCGACTTGATATCGAGAAACGCGGCCCAACGCCGCAACAACTCGACGTTCGGTGGCAGGAAGCTGGGGCGTTCGGCGGCAAGAAATCACGTCGCCCGCGGGTGGGCTCCGGCCCACACCTCGCGCAACGCGTGCACGGTGACCAGCGTGTAGATCTGCGTCGTCGTCACCGAAGCGTGCCCCAACAACTCCTGGACGACCCGGACGTCGGCGCCGCCCTCGAGCAGGTGCGTGGCGAACGAATGCCGCAGCATGTGCGGCGACACCCCCGAGGTGATGCCGGCGCGGTCGGCGGCGTCCTGCAGCACCTGCCATGCGCTCTGCCGCGACAGCCGTCCGCCGCGGACATTGAGGAAGATCGCCGGCGTTCCTCGTCCCCGACGCGCCAGATCGGGGCGGCCCCGCACCAGGTAGGCGTCCAGCGCCTGCACGGCGGGACGCCCCACCGGCACCAGCCGCTGCTTGCCGCCCTTGCCACGCAGCAGCACCGACCTGGCTTCCGTGTCGATGTCGTCGACGTCGAGGCCGACGGCCTCCGAGATGCGTGACCCGGTCGAGTACAACAGCTCCAGCAGGGCCCGGTTGCGCAGGGTCAGCGGGCCGTCAGACGGGCTGTCGCCGCCCGCGGCCTCCAGCAAGGCCAGCACTTCGTCGATGGTCAGGCTCTTGGGCAGTCGCCTGCCCGGCGTCGGCGGCCGCACGGCGCGGGCCACGTCGAGTTCGGTGAGCCCCTCAGCGGCGGCGAACCGATGCAGTCCGCGCACCGCGATCAGCGCCCGCGCCGCGGACACCGCCGACAGTGCCGAGGCCCCCGAATCGGGATCGCCGCGGCGCAGCGCCACCAGGAAGTCGCTGACGTCGTCTTCGCCCACCTTGGCCAGGTCGTGAATTCCGCGGTCCGACAGGTGCTTGCTGTAGCGGAGCAGGTCGCGCCGATAGGAGCTGAGCGTGTTCTTCGCCACGCCCCGCTCGATCGTCAGGTGGTCGAGGTAGCCCTGAAGTTGGGTCTCCAGCGCCACCGTCGTCAAGGCGCGGACCTCCGCGCGGCAAACGATCGCGGCCGGTCGGTCCACGGGCTCTCCAGCGGGCGCGGCTGCGCGAATCCGTGGCTGACGGCGTGGGCGGCCAGGATCCCGGCGACGGCCATGGCGTTGACGATCTCGCCGGTGAACACCCGGCGCACGGCGTCCGCGAGCGGGTACCAGTGCACCGTCAGGTCGGCCTCCTCGTGCTCGCCCTCCGGCCGGCCGATCTCGCTGAGCCCGGTGGCCAGGTACACGCGCACCGATTCGTCGCTGAACCCCGGCGTGGAGTCCAGGTCGACGAGCACCTGCCAGGTCACCGCCCGCAGGCCGGCCTCCTCCTCGAGTTCGCGGGCGGCCGTCCGGTGCGGTGGTTCGCCGTCGACGTCGAGCAATCCGGCGGGCAGCTCCCACAGCCGGCGGCCGAGGGGATGCCGGTATTGGTAGATCAGCGGGATGTTGCCGTCGTCGTCCATCGCCACGATGGCAACCGCGCCGAAGTGCTCGACAACCTCGCGCACCGCGACGGTGTCGCCCGGCATCCGGACGTGATCGCGGCGCAGCGCGAAAATCTTTCCGGTGTATAGGGTTTCGGACGAGGTCGTCTCGAAGACGTGCTCAGCCACGGGCCGCGGGCGCAGATAGCCGCTGAGCGTCGTCCTGATGGTTGCCGTTGGCCGAGTGCTCGGAGATGTCCATCGGCAACAGCTCGCCGGCCTTGTAATCGATGGCCGCCCCGACGAACGCGACGAACAGTGGGTGCGGCCGGGTGGGCCGGCTCTTCAGCTCCGGGTGGGCCTGGGTGCCGACGATGAACGGGTGGATCTCGGGCGGGTATTCGACGAATTCGACCAGGTGGCCGTCGGGCGAGGTGCCGGAGAACCTCAGGCCGCTCTCGGCGATCTTCTCCCGGTAGGCGTTGTTGACCTCGTAGCGATGGCGGTGCCGCTCGGACACCTGAGTCGCCCCGTAAGCCTGCGCCACAATCGAGCCCGGCTCCAGCACCGCCGGGTACGCCCCCAGCCGCATGGTGCCGCCGAGGTCGGCCTGGCCGGCGACGATGTCGAGCTGATCGGCCATCGTGGAGATGACGGGATCCGGTGTCTGCGGGTCGAATTCGGCCGAACTCGCCTCGGTCAGGCCAGCCGAACGCGCCGCCTCGATGACGATGCACTGCAGGCCCAGGCACAGCCCGAGCACGGGCAACCCCCGTGCTCGCGCGTGCCGGACGGCGCCGATCTTGCCCTCGATGCCGCGGATGCCGAAACCGCCCGGGATCAGCACGCCGTGCACGTCGCCGAGCGCCGACGTCGCACCGGCGGCGCTCTCGCAGTCATCGGAAGGCACCCACACCATCTCGACCTTCGCGTGGTGCTTGAACCCACCGGCGCGCAACGCCTCGGTCACCGACAGGTAGGCATCCGACAGGTCAACATACTTGCCCACCAAAGCAATTCGCACCGTCTCGTGCGGCTCGTGCACGCGGCGCAGCAGGTCGTCCCACTCCGTCCAGTCGACGTCGCGGAACGGCAGGTTCAGCCGGCGCACCACGAACGCGTCGAGCTCCTCGCGGTGCAGCACCTTGGGAATGTCGTAGATCGAGGGCGCGTCCGGAGTGGAGATGACGCCGTCGATGTCCACGTCACACATCAGCGCGATCTTGTTCTTCAACGCCTCCGGGACGTTGCGGTCGCTGCGCAGAATGAGCGCGTCCGGGGTGATACCGATACTGCGCAACGCGGCCACCGAATGCTGGGTGGGCTTGGTCTTGAGCTCCCCCGAGGGCGCCAGGTACGGCACCAGCGACACGTGCAGGAAGAACACGTTTTCGCGCCCGAGGTCGTGGCGGACCTGTCGCGCGGCTTCCAGGAACGGCTGCGACTCGATGTCGCCGACCGTGCCGCCGATCTCGGTGATCACGACGTCGGGGCGCCGGCCGTTGGCGTCGGGTTCGGCCATGGCCAGGATGCGGCTCTTGATCTCGTCGGTGATGTGCGGGATCACCTGCACGGTGTCACCGAGGTATTCGCCGCGCCGTTCCTTGGCGATGACCGTCGAATACACCTGCCCGGTCGTGACATTCGCCGAACCCGACAGGTCGCGGTCGAGGAATCGCTCGTAGTGACCCACGTCGAGGTCCGTTTCGGCGCCGTCCTCGGTGACGAAGACCTCGCCATGCTGGAACGGGTTCATGGTGCCGGGATCGACATTGAGGTACGGGTCGAGTTTTTGCATCGTCACCCGCAGTCCCCGGGCGGTCAACAGCTGTCCGAGGCTACTTGCGGTCAGCCCTTTGCCGAGCGAGGAAGCCACGCCACCGCTGACGAAGAGGTGCTTGGTGGCGGTCTGCGGATGCCTACGCAATGAGCGACCTCCGTGAAGACGGGCAGGGCTTGAAAAACCACTTGGACTGATGATCCCGCTATCAGCTGGGCCTGCCGACCCACGGAAACCCACCCTAACATCCGGCGGCGCCGACTGCCGCGAACACGCCCGACGGGTCGCCGATGGAGGGGCTGTTGCGGGTCTATTGCGGCACGGTGATCGACGTGGCGCCGTGACCGGTCCCGTACTGCCCGAGGTGACCGCCGTTGACCAGGTCGTGCAGGCCCAGCACGGCGGTGATCCGCCCGGGCGCGGCGTCGACGTCGTCGACCGTGCTGATCGCCGACGCGATGCCGGCGTCGGCGCGGGCCACCGCCACCGCGGCGCCCCCCGTCGCCGAACCGTCGCGGCCGGCGAGCAGGGCGCCCGAGCCGTGCGGCGCGAGTGCCGCCGCGAACCGGGCCACGCTGACGCCCTGGTTGCCGGCGTCCTGCGGCAGCGACCCGCCGGTGATGATCACGGCCGCGTTCGCCGCCCCCATGTGATCGGCCGGCTGGAACGTCACGAAGCCGGTCTCGCGCAGCGCGGCGAGCACGGTGTCGCGCTGCGTATCGTCGACGGGCGGGATGGCCGGGTTGGTGTTGATGAGCAAGGCGATGCCCATCAGGTCACCGGCCTGAGACCCCTGGTCGACCAGTTTGGTGCTCAGCTGCTGACCGGCCGGCAGCACCGACGAGTTGACCACGGTCCGCAGCTTCTCGGCGGAGTTGGCGTCGACGAACTCCTGCGTCAGCGAGACCGTTCCGGTGACCGTGCCCCCGCCCTGGCCGATGAACTTCGAGACCGCGGCGACGTCGTCGTCTTGCGCGTCCGGGGTGCGGAACACGACCACCGACTTGCCGGCCAGCGCGTCGTGCACGATCCGGCCGGCCAATTGGGCGTCGAAGTTGTTTGCCGCGCTGAGCTTTTCGTTCAGGACGTTCTTCTGATCGTTGAGCCGATTGATCTGCGAGTAGAGGTCCCGCTTCTCGGCACGCAGGCCGGACAGCAGGGTGTCGGACAGGAAGCCGGACCCCAGGACGACCCCCACTGCCAGCGCCAGGAAGACGGCGGCGAGCGAGAGCGCGTGTTGGCGTAACGAAATCATGAGTGCACGTCCTCGATGAGCGTGAAAACTACGTGATCAAGTGCTGCACCCACAGGGAGAAGCGGTTCCAGTAGTCGACGACCCAATGCAGCACCAGGCCGTCGGTGCGGGAGACCCAGAGGGCGACGATGACGGCGATCAGCATGGTGAGCGCCAGCAGCGCGATGGCGCCCCCGGAGATGTGGTTGCGGTACAGCGTGGCAACGGCCTTGGCGTCCACTACCTTCTCCCCCACCCGCAGCCTGGTGAGAAAGGTCGACGGGTTGCTCTGCGCACGCGTGCGGTCGAAGAACGTCTCGATGTTGGCCCGGTCGCCGGCCGTCACGAGCAGGGCCGCGCCGTGGTGATCGGCCAGCAGAAGGGCGAGGTCCATCGCCGAGCCAGCGGCCGGGAAGGTCATGGCGCCGACTCCCAGGTCCTGGATGCGTTCCAGCCCCGGCGCGTGGCCGTCGGCGTCGGCCGGCAGCACGACGTGGGCGCCGCACTTGAGGGCCTCGGTGCTGATGTGGTCCGGGTCGCCGACGATGATCTGCGGGCGATAACCCGCCTTGCGCAACACATCTGCGCCGCTGTCCACCCCGATGAGCACCGGCTGGTACTCCTTGATGAACGGCTTGAGGGACTTCAGCTCCTCCTCGGCCCCGGGCTCGTCGGCGACGAGAACCACGTGCCGGCGGCGCAGGTCCACATCGATGTCGGGGATGCCGATGCCGTCGATCAACAGCGGGCTCTCGCTCTTGATGAACTCGATCGTGTTGCCGGCGAACGCCTCCAGGTGGGCCGCGAGACCGCTCTTGGCCTCGCGCATCAGGTCGGCGATGTCGTGGTCGGTGCGCTCGGTGCCGCGGACCAGGCGACGGTCTCCGGAGTAGACGCCGCCCTCGTGCAGCCGAATCTTCGAACCGTCCTTGACCTTCTTGAAGATGTCAGGTCCGGTCTCGTCGATCAGGGTGACCCCGTTGTTGACGAGCACCTCCGGTCCCATGTTGGGGTAGCGGCCCGACACGGACGGTGACGCGTTGACGACCGCGGCGATGTCGGCTTCGACCAGCGCGTCGGCGGTGATGCGGTCCAGGTCGAGGACGTCGAGCACCACGATGTCGCCGGGGCACACCCTGCGCAGCAGTCGGTCGATGTTGCGGTCAACCCGGGCGGTGCCCACTAGGCCCGGCCGAGACGTATTACGGGACAGGAGACCTGACATCTTCATGACGCTCGATTCTGTCGGGCAGGGCGGCGTTCACCGCGGAGGCGCGCCGTAACATCTGCCACAGAAGTTACCTATATTCACACCAGTCACAAGTTGGTCTCGGGTGCGCATAGCGCCGGTCGCGCGAGCGACCGCCTAGGTACGGGTTATGCGGCGTGTCGCAGTGCAGACACGGTCGCTCGCGGTGGGACGGCGGGGCGCCTCACGCCTTCTCGCTCTGGGCCGCGTCGAGCAGCTCCCGGGCGTGCGCGCGGCCGGTGTCGGAGTCGCCCAGCCCGGCCAGCATCCGCGCCAGCTCGGCGACCCGGTCGTCGTCGGTCACCCGTCGCACCACGCTGGTCCCCCTGGGGCCGGCGCTGTGCACCACCAGATGCACGTCGGCGTAGGCGGCCACCTGGGGCAGGTGCGTGACCACAATGACCTGGTGAGTGCGGGCGAGACGGGCCAGGCGCCGCCCGATCTGCACCGCCGCCCGGCCACCGACGCCGGCGTCCACCTCGTCGAACACCATCGTGGTGCCGGCCGCCGAGGCTGCCAGTACCACTTCGAGCGCCAGCATCACCCGCGACAATTCGCCACCGGACGCGCTCTTCGCCAGCGGTAGGACCGTCATCCCGCGGTGGGCGGCGAACCCGAACTCGACCTGGTCGATGCCGTCCGCGCCGGCGCGGGCCAGCTCGCCGGAGGGAAGCGCCAGCGCGGCGGGATCGTCCCGGTCGGCGGCCTGGTCGATGGTCACGTCGATCGTGAACTCGGCGTTGGCCATCGCGAGCCCACCGAGCTCCGCGGTCACCTCCTTGGCCAGCCGTTTGGCCGCCTTGCGTCGCCTACTGCTCAAATCGGTTGCTGCATCGGCCAATTCGTGCGCCAGTTCGTCGACCCGTCGCTCCAGCGCCGCCAGGCCCTCCTCGGACACGTCGAGTTGCGCCAGCCGTTGCCGTGACTCGTCGGCCCACCGCAGCACCCCGTCGATGTCCGAGGCGTACTTACGGGTCAGGGTGCGCAGCTCGGCCTGACGGGCCAGCTTGGACTCCAGCGCGCTGGCGTCGACCGGGAGTTCGTCCAGGAAGCCGCCGAGTTCGCGCGCCACCTCGTTGATCACCGTCAGCGCCTCGTCGAGCTGTGCGGCCAACGACCGCAGCGTGGCGTCGTCGGTGGATTCGAGCGCCGCCCTGCCCCGGCCCACGCAGTCGGCGGCGCCCGGGGCGGATTCGTCCGGATCCTCCGCCGACAACGCCTCTCGGGCGCTGGCAGCGGCCTCGCGCAGCGTGTCGAGTTCGGAGAGCCGCAGGATGTCGGCGACCAGCGCGTCGTCCTCCCCCGGTCGGGGATCGACGGTGTCGATCTCGTTGAGCGCGAACTTGAGTCGGTCGGCCTCCTGGGCCAGCTCCCGCGCGCGGTTGCGGCGGTCGACGAGGTCGCCCCGCGCCGTGAGCCACGCGTCGCGCAGCTTGCGGTAGCGCTCGAGCGCCGCGGCGGTGCCGGCGAACCGGTCCAGGGCGCCGCGCTGCTCCTCCGGGCGCATCAGGCGCAGTTGGTCGTTCTGCCCGTGGAGGGTGAGCAGCTCGGTGGTGAAATCGCCGAGCGACTTGGCGGGCACGCTGCGTCCGCCGAGGTATGCCCGTGACGGCCCGTCCCGGCTGACCGAGCGCAACGCGATGACGCTGCCGTCCTCGTCGCGCTCGGCCCCCGACGCCTCCAGCATCTCGTCCAGTTGCGCGCACATGGCCTCATCGAGATCCGTTGTGGTGAAACGGCCTTCGACGACAGCGCGGTCGGCGCCCGACCGCACGCGGGTGGCGTCGGCGCGGGCGCCGCCGAGCAGGTGCAGGCCGGTCACCACCATGGTCTTGCCGGCACCGGTCTCGCCGGTCAGCACGGTGAGGCCGCGGCCGAACTCCCCGACCGCGGCACTGATCGCACCCAGCGACTCGATGCGGATTTCCGTCAGCACCTGGGTGACGCCGTTACTTCCCGCGCCACCCGGTCACCGGCAACCGGAATTTGCGCACCAGGCGGTCCGTGAACGGCGCGCTGTCCAGGCGCGCCCATTTCACCGGTGTGCCACAACGTCTCACCTCGAGCCGGCCGCCGGCGGGCAACAGCATCTCGCGACGGCCATCGCAGAACACCAGGGCGTCGTGCCCGTCGCCCTCGATCTCGACGGCGACGGTGGCGTCGGGGCTGGTCACCATAGGCCGGCTGAATAGAGCGTGAGCGTTGTTGGGCACCACCAGGATTGCCTCGAGGTCCGGCCACAGCACCGGGCCGCCGGCCGAGAACGCGTAGGCGGTGGAACCGGTGGGAGTCGAGATCAACACCCCGTCGCAGCCGAACGACGACACCGGCCGCCCTTCGATCTCCACCACCACGCCGAGGACCCCCAGCCGGGGACCTTTTTCGAGGCTCGCCTCGTTGACCGCCCACCCCTGCTGGATGATCTGGTCGCCCTTGCGCACGACCACGTCCAGGGTCAGCCGGTCCTCCACCCGGTAGTCGCGGGTGACGACATGCTCCAGCACGCGATCGATGGCCTCCGCCTCGGCCTCGGCGAGGAATCCGATGCGGCCGAGGTTGACGCCGAGAACGGGAATGCCGACGTTGCGGGCCAATTCGGCGGCCCGCAGGAAGGTTCCGTCACCGCCGAGCACCAGGACCAGTTCGCACCCCTCGGCGGCGCGCGGGTCGGCGTCGACCACCTCGATTTCGATGCCCATGGCCCGCACGTCGCCGGGCGACATGTACAGCGGTCCTCTGTCGACCGCTTCGGCAGAGAGCACCCGGAGACCGATACCGTTGTCGCCCAGCACTTTTTGGACCCGCCGCGCGGTCTCGGTGGCTTCGTCGCGGCCGGTGTGGACCACCAGCAGCACGGTACGAGTCACTGCGGGCCGGCCTTTACCGCGTCGCGCACCGCGTCCTCCAGCCCCTCATCCGATAGCCCCCGATCCGTCTGGGCGCGCAGCCACAGGAAGTATTCGACATTGCCCGAGGGACCCGGCAGCGGGCTGGCGGTGACGCCGACGGTGCTCCAGCCCAGCTCCCGCGCGTACCGGGCGACGCCCAGCACGGCGCCGGCGCGCAATCCCGCCTCGTGGACCACACCACCGGCGCCGACCTGGCCCTTGCCCACCTCGAACTGCGGCTTCACCATGGGCACGATATCCGCACCGGGCCAAGCACATCCAATCAGCGCGGGCAGCACGGCCGTCAGCGAGATAAACGACAGGTCGGCGACCACCAGGTCGACGCGCCCGCCGATCGCCTCCGGCGCGAGATGGCGCGCGTTGGTCCGCTCGACGACCACCACCCGGGGATCGCTGCGCAGCGACCAGGCCAGCTGGCCGTACCCTACGTCGGCGGCGACCACCTCGGCGGCGCCCCGGTCCAGCAGCACCTCGGTGAATCCGCCCGTCGACGCACCGGCGTCCAGGCAGCGCCGGCCCGTCACCGGAATCCCGAACGTGTCCAGCGCGCCGATCAGTTTGTGCGCGCCGCGGGACACCCAGCCGCGTTCGTCGTCCTCGGCGACGGTGAGGGCCGCGGTGGCCGCCACGGCGGTGGCGGGCTTCACAGCAGGCATGCCGTCGATGCGCACCTTGCCGGCGCCGATCAATTCGGCCGCCTGCTGACGGGACCGCGCCAGACCGCGCCGAACCAGCTCGGCGTCAACGCGGGCACGTCGTGCCATGCGTGCACTCAGCCCTTCTCCGCCGACTTCAACGCCTGCAGCAGCACGTCGTGCGCCTCGGACAGACGCCGCGCGATCTCTTCGAGCTCGGCGAGTGACGGCCCGTTCTCGGGGTCGGCGGGGTCGGGCAGCCGGGCCACCAGGGCCTCGATTTCGGCATGCAGCTCTTCGGGATCGATAGTCATTGAGCTCCTACGCTAGTCACCCGTCAGTCGGCGTGCACCAACGACCAGCGTCCCAGCGCCTCGCGGGCCCGGTCGTCGGCCCCCTCGATGCGCGGGGGCGAGTCCGCGGGACCCGCGCCCCAGACGGCGCTGGCGACCGCGCGGACGATCGACAGCCCGTCCCCGTCGTCGGAGCCGTTGCCGTGCACCGTCACCACCCCGGCGCCCACATCGACGCGCCAGTTCGGCTGCGGCCCGACGGCGAGCGACTCGCCGCCGGCGTGCAGCGACCGCAGATCGTGGGCGATGTAGGTGGGCCGCCGGACCGGTTCGGCATACACCGCGTCCCGCGCGGTACTGACCCCGGACAGCACCATCAGGCTGGGCAGTTGCGCGGCGTTGGCGCCTTCGATGTCGGTGTCCAGCCGGTCGCCGACCACCAGCGGCGCGCGGAAGTCACCTCGGGCCACCGCGTCGTTGATCAGTTGCGGGGCCGGCTTGCCCGCGACCCGGGGTTCGGCGCCGGTGGCCGCCCGAAGCGCGGCCACCAGAGACCCGTTGCCCGGCAACAGGCCTCGCTCGGTGGGCAGCGTGGGGTCGACGTTGGCGGCCACCCACAGCGCGCCGGCCCGAATGGCCAGCGCCGCCTCGGCCAGATCCGGCCAGCAGATGGTCTTCGAGAGGCCCTGCACGACGGCGACGGGGTCGTCGTCGTACCGGCGGACCGGGCGCAGCCCGACCGCGGCGATCTCGTTGGCCAGCGCCTCTGTGCCCACGATCAGCACCGGCGACTCCGCAGGTACCAGCCCCGACAACAGGTGGGCCGCGCTCTGCGCGCTGGTGACGACGTCGTCGCCACTGGCGGTGAAGCCGAGGTCGCGCAGGTGCGACGCGACCTCATCGGCGCTGCGGGAGGCGTTGTTGGTGACAAAAAGCTTGCGGCTGTGCACCTCGTCCAGCGATTGCACGGCACCGGTGGTCGGCTGGGCGCCGCGGAAGACGGTGCCGTCGAGGTCGATCAGCAGGCAATCATATTGCTGCGCAACGGTTTCCACGGTCATTCCCCCGTGCCCAGCTCGTCCACCCGTTCCTCGGCGTCGGTGACGCCGTCGACGTCGGCGGCCGCGGAGTGCAGGAACCATTGCAGCGCTTCGTCTTTGCGGCCCAGCGCCAGCAGGGCGTCGGCGTAGGCGTAGAACAGCCGCGCCGCCGTCGTGCCGGTGCGGCTCGGGTCGGGCTGGGGGGTCGCGAGGACGGTCAGCGCCTGATCCAGCTGTCCCAGATCGGCGCGCGCCCCGGCCGCCACGATGCGTAACTCATCGGCGTCGTCGCCGCTGAGCTCGGCCGCCTCCGGGCCACGGGCCAGCTCGATCGCCCGCTCCGGACGGCCGAGGCCGCGCTCGCAATCGGCGATCAGCGCCAGCAGCGCCGATTTGCTGCCCATCCGGCGTGCGGCGCGGAACTCGGCCAGCGCCTGGGCCCAGTCGCCGCAGCGGTAGGCGGCGATCCCGACGGCCTCGCGGACCGCGGCGATCCGGCTGGAGCGCGCCCGCGCCGCCCGGGCGTGACCGAGGGCGGCCTCGGGGTCCTCGTCGAGGAGCTCGCCCGCGGCCACCAGGTGGCGGGCGACCGCGTCGGCCGTCGCCCGGTCCAGGGTGCTCAGCTCACGCCGGACCTCGGGTGCCAGCTGCCGGGCCTCCACGCCGGCCGGTATCGGGGGCGCGTCGTGCGGCGCGCGCTCGGCGGAGGCGTCCGGCTGGGCCGGCCGCGCGCGGCCCGGCCCCGACCGCTTGCCGGGCGCGGGGCGCGGTCGCCGTTCACCGTTTCGCCCGCGCGCGAATCTGTCGTCGACCACGCTGCAGAGGATACGGGGGCGCCGCGGCCTGGTACGCCATGAGCCGGTTCTGCAGCAGCGGCGCGATCACGGCCGGGCAGTAGTTCGCGGCGGCGACGACGGTGCATAGCCCGGCATGACCAGCATCGGGCACACGACTCGCCCAGAGCCGGGGCGCTGGCAGGCTCAATCGCCGCCGGACGCTCCGAGCATCGCGTTGATCGCAGCGCGCACGCGAGCCGACACTTCACCGGGATCGGAGGAATCAAGCTTGCCGTCCAGATGCAGGAAGGCCAAGCCATGGACGAGTGCCCAGACGGCGGTCGACATCGCACCTTCGTCGACGTCGGGAAAAATTCGTCGCACGATTGCTCCCAGATACTCGGAGATCACCGCCGCAGCCGCAACCCGTTCGCGGCCCTGATCGCAGGGCTCGCCGAACATCGCTCGAAATAGCGCCGGCCGATCCAACGCAAACCGCACATAGGCGACCGCAACGTCCGCGAGGTCATCCGGCGACGCCGGTGCGCGCTGGGCCGAGTCCAAGAGAGCCGCAAGCTCGCGATAGCCCACCGCCGCGACCGCGGACAACAGAGCCTCGCGGTTGGCGTAATGGCGATACGGGGCCCCGGGAGACACGCCGGCGCGTCTTGCCACGGCACGCAGTGATAGCTCCGTTGCCCCACCTTCTTCCAGCAGCTCCATCGCGGCGCGCAGGCACGCGGCCGATAGATCGCCGTGGTGGTAGGGCGCGGTCGAGGTTGGCATAGATCACTTTCGCTTATGTTGACACTGCTTACATTGCGGCCGTACCGTAAGCGGTGTTCACATCATATCCGATCGAGAGGCTCTCACGATGTCGACCGAATTGTTTTCGCCGTTGACTCTGCGCAACGGCCTGATATTGGGCAACCGGGTCGCCAAGGCGGCGATGGAAGAAAACATGGCAGATTCCGGGCAACTGCCCGGAGAGCGATTGTTTTCGCTATACCGGCGTTGGGGAACCGGTGGTGCCGGGCTGTTGATCACGGGCAACGTAATGGTCCACGCGCAGGCGCTGACGGGCCCCGCAGGCGTCGTCCTCGACGTTGCGGCGCCACTGGAGCCGTTCCGGCAGTGGGCCGCGTCCGGCAAGGCCGGCGGTTCCGCGATGTGGATGCAGATCAATCACCCAGGGCGCCAAGTGCAGGCCGACATGCCCGGGGTGACGTGGGCGCCCTCGGCGATCGGGGTTGACGCGGGCAAGCACAGCAAGCGTTTCGGCCAGCCGGTCGCGATGACCCCCGAAGAGATCGCGGCCACCGTCGAAAGATTTACGGTCGCGGCCGTTCGTGCCGAGCAAGCGGGATTCGACGGCGTAGAAGTGCATGCGGCGCATGGATACCTTCTTTCGCAATTCCTCTCTCCGCTGAGCAACCGCCGAATCGATCAGTGGGGTGGCTCGCTGCACAATCGGGCCCGGATGCTGCTGGACGTGGTGCGGGCGGTCCGCTCGGCGGTGTCACCGTCGTTCGCGGTCGGGGTGAAATTGAACTCGGCCGATTTCCAGCGCGGGGGTTTCGACGCCGACGACGCGCGCCAGGTGATCGGCATGCTCGAGCCGCTCGGTGTCGACCTTGTCGAGCTCTCCGGCGGCAGCTACGAAAGCCCGGCGATGACGGGGCGCGCCGCTGATGCACATACACAAGCGCGTGAGGCGTACTTCCTGGAATTGGCCGCCGAATTGGCTGAGACCAGCCCCTTGCCGCTGATGCTCACCGGTGGGATCACCCGCCGGGCGACCGCCGAGACAGCGCTGGCCAACGGTGTGTCGGTGGTCGGCATGGGCACGGCGCTGGCGGTAACCCCTGACCTGCCGAACCGCTGGCGCGCGGGCAAGCAAGCGACCGGCCAGCTGCGGCCCGTGAATTGGACGGACAAAACGATGGCCTCGGCAGCCAGCATGGCGCTAGTCCGCCACCAGCTACGGCGCATCGCCCGCGGGCGGCAACCCGCGCTAGGTACCCGCCCCGCTTACGCCATGGTTCGCGACCAACTACGCCGACGCCGCGCGCTGCGCCGCTACCGCTCCTGGCTGGCGACCTCGCCGCCAAGCCCACCACATGCGGCAGGCCAGCCGATCCTGAGCGCGAGCGGTGCCGCTCCGGCGAGCGAGATCGGTGTGTCGAAGCCATGACGAACGCGCCGAATCGCAACGGGGCTCGCGTTGTGCGAGTCGCGATCATCGGATCCGGATTCGCCGGCCTGGGCGCGGCCATCCGCCTGCGCCAAGCCGGCATCGACGACATCGTCGTCCTCGAGCGCGCCGGCGCCGTGGGCGGCGTGTGGCGGGACAACGATTATCCCGGCGCCGCATGCGACGTCGAGAGCTACCTGTACTCCTTCTCCTTCGCCCCCAACGCACGATGGCAGCACATGTTCTCTCCGCAGCCGGAGATCTTCGGTTACCTGCAGCGGGTGGCCGACGACTTCGGGCTGACGCACTACATCCGACTGAACTGCCCCGCCGAGGAAGCCCGCTGGGACGCTTCAGCCGCGAGGTGGCGGTTGACGACGCCACAGGGCGCGGTGGAGGCCGAGCACATGGTGGTCGCGACCGGCGCCCTCGCGGATCCGGCCATGCCCCGCCTGCCTGGCATCGACCACTTCGCGGGAAAGGTGTTCCACTCCTCCCGCTGGGACCATTCGTTCGACCTGCGCGGCAAGCGGGTGGCCGCGATCGGCACGGGCGCCTCGGCGATCCAGTTCGTCCCCGCGATCCAGCCCCACGTCGCACAACTCACGTTGTTTCAGCGCAGCGCACCCTGGGTCATGCCGCGGCACGACCGCGCCATCGGCCCAACCGAACAGCGCCTGCTCGAGAAGGTGCCCGGACTGCACTGGCTCTATCGGGCCCGGATCTATGCCCGACGTGAGCTGAACGTGCTCGCCTTCCGGCATCCCGTCCTGATGAAGTCGGCCGAGCGGACCTCCCTCAAGCACCTCCGCGCCCAGGTGTCCGACCCCGAATTGCGGGCCAAGCTGACGCCGACTTACCGCCTCGGGTGCAAGCGCGTCCTGATCTCCAACGACTACTGGCGCTCGCTTGACCAGCCGAATGCCGACGTGGTCACGAGCGGCATCCGTGAGGTCACCCCTTCCGGGATCGTCGACAATGACGGGACACTGCACGAAGTCGACGCCATCATCTTCGGTACCGGCTTCAAGACCGACCACCTGCCGCTGACCGACCGCATCTATGGCGAGGACGGCGCCAGCATGGCGCAGTCCTGGGGCCGGAGCCCACGCGCTCACTTGGGCACCATGGTCGCCGGCTACCCCAACGTCTACCTCATGCACGGACCCAATATCGGCTTGGCCCACACCTCAGTGATTCACATGTTGGAGTCCCAGATGGATGTCGTGGTCGACGCGATCCTGTACGCCGCCCACCGCGGCGCCACAACCATCGAGCCGACGGCGCAGGCCCAGGCGCGGTTCGTGGAGGCGGTGGACGAACTCACCGAAGGCAGCGTTTGGACCGCGGGCGGCTGCGACAACTGGTACCGCGATGCCACCGGGCGCAACAGCCACTTATGGCCGAGCGCGACGTTCGACTATCGCAGGCGCGCCCGCCACTTCATGCCCGAGGACTACGTCGTACACACCGCCCGTCCCCCCGCCGATGTGTTGTCGTGAAGCGAAAACCGGGACGTTGCGCTTGCCGATCGCGGCCGTGCGCCTGTCGGACAGTCCGGTGGCCACCAGCAGGTCGTCGTACAGCGCCACGCCGGCGTTGTTGATGAGGACGGCAACGCGTCGCTTCAGCCGCCTGACTGCGCTGTCGAATTGACACGGCCGCCGTGGCGGCGGGCGAGCGTTGCGGCGGTCCGCGGGTCGGCGGGCAGAAACGCTTCCAGGCGCAGCTCCGACACACTGACGTCGAGGGCCGTGGCGAACGTCGCGATCGTCGCCACCAGCCGTACGTCACCGTCGGGGCAGCACAGGTGCAGCGGCACCGCGAAGCCCAGCGATTCGACGGGCCGGCCGCCCGGCGCCGGCAGGCCGTAACCCTCGAGTTCCTCCGTCAGCGCGTCGATGCGCGGGTGCGGGCCGCGTTCGCGCAGGCCGTGCAGGATGTGGCGCCGCCAGTCGTCGAGATTCACGATGCGCGGCGCCATGCCCTCCGGGTGCAACGCGACGCGCAGCACGTTGACCGGCGCCTCCAGCAGCGACCCGGCCACCCCGTCGGTCAGCACTCCCAGTGCAGCGTTGGCGGCGACCAACTCGCCGAAGCCGTCCATGACCAACGCCGGATACGGCAGGTGGCCGTCGAGAACATGCTGCAGCGCCTCGCGCACGGGCTGCAGCAGCGGCGCGTCGGGCGGTGATTCCGGATACGCCGGAGCGAAGCCCGCCGCCGACAACAGCGCGTTACGTTGCCGCAGTGTCAGCCCGAGTGAGTCGGCCAGTCGGCTGACGATCTCGCGCCGGGGCGCCGATCGGCCCTGCTCCAGAAAGCTCAGGTGCCGTTGGGTGGTGCCGGCGTCGTTGGCCAGGTCGATCTGGCTGAGCCGGCGCCGAATGCGCCAATCCCGTAGCACCGTGCCGAAGTCCGCCTGCGTCGCAATGGACATGCACACAGTCAACCCGCCCACGATTCTGGGCGCTATTCCTTGCAGGGAATTGCCGACCATCCGTACGGGCGACACGATCGCGATGTGAATCAGCCACTCCGCCTCGGTGTCATGCCGCCCCTGGCCGCCGAACCCTGGGCCGGTGCCGATCTGCGCCGGCTCCTCGACTTCGCCCGCGCAATCGAAGATCTCGGGTTCGACTCGGTGTGGGCAAACGACTCGTTGGTGCGGCCCCGCATCGAAGCGCTGACGTTTCTGTCGGCCGCGGCCGCGGTCACGGACCGCATAACCTTGGGCACCGCCGCCTTGCAGCCGGCGCTCCGCCGGCCGGTGCAGACCGCGCAGGTCCTCGCCTCCATCGACCGGCTGTCGGGCGGACGGTTAACCGTGGCGGTCGGCGCGGGCTTCCCGGGGCTGTCCGAGGTCGAATACGCCGCCTCGGAGGTGGCGTGGAGCCGACGGTTCGCGCGCCTCGACGACACCGTCGCCCTGTGGCGTCAGCTCTGGAAAGCCCAGGAGCCCAGCTTCTTTCACGGGGCCGTACTGCATCTCGACGAAATCCCGGCCGGCATCACGCCGTTCGACGCGTCCGGGCCGCCGGTGTGGCTGGCCGGCGACACACCGGGCGCCCGAGCCCGTGCCGGCAGGTTGTACGACGGGTGGCTCCCCTATCCGCCTGTGCCGGAAAGCTATCGGTCGGGTCTGAGCGAGGTGCGCGCCGCCGCCGATGGCACCGGCCGCGGGGCCGACGCCGTCGTGCCCGCGTTGTTTGTCACCGTCCTCGTGACGGAGGATGCCGATGGCGGCCGGGCCGCGCTGGACCACTTCGCCACCAACACCTATGGATTCGGCGTCGACACCGTCGAGCAGATCCAGACTTTCGCCGCGGGCACACCCGACGCTGTCACCGCGCGGCTGGCAGGTTTCATCGACGCCGGGGCTCGGCATATCGTCTGCCGGCCCGCGGTCCTCGGCCCTGACGGGTTCGTCGAGCAGCTGCACCAGCTGCGGGCCGTGAAGGAGGCGCTGCAGTGACCGCGACGTCGGCACGCCCGCACCACGATTCACGCCCGGGTGGAAGCTGACAGCATGAACACTGCAGATCGGACTGCCGGCATTCCGCACCTCCCGTTCGCTGACACGCTGCAGATCGGCGTTGAGAAGGTGACCGCCGCGCAAGTCACCGCCACGATGGCCTGGGCCGAGCATTTGTGCACCGCGGGTGGCATTCTGCACGGCGGGGCGCTCATGGCCTTCGCCGACACAGTGGGCGCCCTGTGCGCGGTCGCCAATCTGCCGGAGGGCGCGGGCACCTCCACCATCGAGTCGAAGACCAATTTCTTCCGCGCGGTCCGCGGCGGCATTGTGACTGCGACGTGCAACCCCTTGCACGTCGGCCGCAGCACCATCGTCGTCCAGACCGACTTGAGAGATGATCGCGGCAAGCGAGTCGCTCAAGTCACCCAAACCCAGGCCGTGTTGGGCAATCGAGGGCCTTGACCGGCCTGGCGGCCGCTGACCGTGTCGTGGGCTGGTGTCGGGCGCCCACCACGGCAGCATCACCATCTAGCCCGGGAGCCGATTGGACAGCAGCGGCGCCAGCACCGCCGGGCAATACGTGGCGATCGCGACGACCGTGAACGCACCGGCCGCGCTCTCGGACATCCCGGCGGCGTCGGCCGTGCTGGCGACCACCGCGTCGAACGAGCCCCCGGGCGCCACCAGCAGCGGGCAGACCCGTTGCCCCAGCGCCATCGTGGTGTCCGGCTGCGAGACCGGGACCCCGGCGTTCGTCAGCGCCCGCAGGAACGCGTTGCCCATCAGGTCGGCGTGGACCGGGGGCGCGAGCGCCGCGGTCACGCCGGCCGCCCACGCGGTCGCACCCAGCAGCCGCATCACCCGTGTCGCGGAAGTCACCGTGACTACCCTGGCCACCCACTGTCACGTCGAGGGCACGACGCGGTCACCGTTCGGGTGTGGCGTCAGACCTTTTCGACCCCGGCGATGTTGCGCTTGCCGCGGCGCAGCACCAGCCACCGGCCGTGCAGGAAGTCGGCGGGCTGCGGGGCCCATTCGTCGCTGTCGATGCGGGTGTTGTTGACCGACACGCCGCCCTCGCCGATCGTGCGGCGCGCGGCCTTGCGGCTGTCGGAAAGGCCCGTTGCCACCAGCAGGTCCACGATCGAGTCGGGTCCACCCGGCTTGAGCTCGGCGACCGACGTCTCGCGCAATGCGGCGGCGAGGGTGGCTTCGTCCAGGCGGTCGAGTTCACCCTGCCCGAACAGCGCCCGGCTCGCGTGCTCTACGGCCTCGGTGGCCGCCTCGCCGTGCACCAGCACCGTCAGCTCGCGGGCCAGCCTGCGCTGGGCGGCGCGTTGCTGCGGGCGCTCGGCCGTGGCCTGTTCCAGCTCGGCCAACTCGTCGGCGGACAGGAACGTGAACCACCGCAGGTACCGGATGACGTCCGCGTCGGCGGTGTTGACGAAGTACTGGTACCAGGCGTACGGCGTCGTCAGCTGCGGGTCGAGCCACAGGCTGCCGCCCCCGGTGGACTTGCCGAACTTGGTGCCGTCGGCGGCGGTGACCAGCGGCACCGTGAGCGCATGCACCGACGCGCCCAGCATCTGGCGGACCAGGCGGACGCCCGCGATGATGTTGCCCCACTGGTCGGAGCCGCCGATCTGCAGCGCGCAGCCGTGCCGGCGGTGCAGCTCGACGTAGTCGTTGGCCTGCAGCAGCATGTAGCTGAATTCGGTGTAGGAGATGCCTTCGCCCTCGAGCCGCCGCCGGACGGTGTCGCGGTCCAGCATCACGTTGACCGAGAAGTGCTTTCCGACGTCGCGCAGGAACTCGATCGCCGACAGCCGGCCCGTCCAGTCGAGGTTGTTGACGACGATCGCCCCGGTCGGCGATTCGTCGAAGTCGACGAAGCGTTCCAGCTGGCCGCGGATCTTCTCCGTCCAGTCGGCCACGGTCGCGGCCTCGTTGAGGCTGCGTTCCCCGACGTCGCGAGGGTCGCCGATCATGCCGGTGGCCCCGCCGGCCAGCACGATCGGCCGGTGCCCCGCGCGCTGAAACCGGCGCAGCGCGAGCAGCGGCACCAGGTGCCCGGCGTGCAGGCTGGGCGCGGTCGGGTCGAAGCCGGCGTAGACGGTCAGCGGGCCACGCCGGGCCTCGGCGGCCAGCGCGTCGAGGTCGGTGGACTGCGCGATCAACCCGCGCCAGCCGAGCTCGTCGAGAATCATGGCGTCGATCCTTCCAGAGCGGCGCCCCGCGCCGAGCGTCGACGTGTGGCGGGGATCGTCGGGGTTTTGCCGCCATGACTCGACGTTGGGCGCCACGGGGTCAGTCGCTGGCGCCCGGTACGGGCGCACGGGGACTGCGCCGGTATGCCGAGACCTCGGGTCGCCCCGCGAGCCACAACCGCCACGGCCGGTCGGCGGCCTGGCTGACCCCGACGCGCGGGCCGGCCGCTGCGGTCAGGGGTTCGTGCAGCTGCAGGGCCACCGGGCCGTCGGCGGCGAAAAGGTCAATGCCGTTGTCCTCCATCGTGATTCCCAGGGCCGAGCACAGGTTGCCGGGGCCGCGGGCGAGCGCCGCGGTGCGGACCAGCTCGCCGCGGCGGGCGCGGGCCACGTCGGTGCCGTCCTCGAGGGCCGCCGCCCGGAGCAACACGGCCGCGGCGGTCCCGTCGGGCCCGCACGAGACGTTGGCGCAGACGTGGATCCCGTGGCTGCGGTAGGTGTAGAGCCGCCCGGGCGGCCCGAACATGACCGCATTCCGGCCGCTGCGACCGCGGTACGAGTGCGCGGCGGCGTCCGGCCAGGGCCCGTCGGGCACCCCGCCGTAGGCCTCGACCTCCACGACGACGGCCCGCACCCCCCGGCCGGTGAGGGTGGCGCCGAGCAGCCGGCGCGCGGCCTCGACCGGGTCGACTAACAATTGCCCGGCCGTCACGCTTCGGTAACCTACCGGCACTGTTGGAAGGAGCTCACCCGATGCCTGCGATCGACCCCGCCGCTACCGCGTGGCTCCTGGCCAGCACCGCCCTGGTCCTGCTGATGACGCCCGGCCTGGCGATCTTCTACGGCGGCATGGTCCGCACCACCGGCGTCCTGAACATGATCATGATGAGCTTCATCTCCATACCGCTGGTCACGGTGGCCTGGCTGCTGGTCGGTTACACCCTGGCGTTCTCCGAGGACGGGGCGGGCGGCCTCATCGGCAATCTCAGCCATGTCGGGATGCTCGGCATCAACCCCGACACCCGCCACGGCGCGGTCCCCGAACTGCTGTACGCCACGTTCCAGCTGACGTTCGCGATCATCACCGCGGCGCTGGTCAGTGGCGCGATCGCCGACCGGGCCAAGTTCGCCGCCTGGATGGCGTTCGTGCCGGTGTGGGTCATAGTCGTGTATTCCGTTGTCGCGCATTGGGTATGGGGGCCAGGCGGTTGGCTCTCCAAGCTGGGCGTGCTCGACTACGCGGGCGGCCTGGTGGTCGAGATCGTGTCCGGCTCATCGGCCCTGGCCCTGGCGCTGGTCCTGGGGCCCCGCATCGGTTTCAAGAAGGACGCCATGCGGCCGCACAACCTGCCGCTCGTCCTGCTCGGTGTCGGGCTGCTGTGGTTCGGTTGGTTCGGGTTCAACGCCGGTTCCGCGCTGGCCGCCAACGGAACCGCCGCGGCCATCTTCCTCAACACGCTCGTCGCCGGCTGCCTCGGGATGCTCGGCTGGTTGTCGGTCGAACAGATCCGTGACGGTAGGCCCACGACGTTCGGCGCGGCCTCCGGGGTGGTGGCCGGCCTGGTCGCCATCACCCCGTCCTGCGGCACGGTCAACACACTCGGCGCGGCGGTGGTCGGGCTGGCCGCGGGAATCGTCTGCTCGTTCGCGGTGGCGGCGAAATTCCGCTTCGACTATGACGATTCGCTCGACGTGGTCGGCGTGCACTTCGTCGGCGGGGTGGTGGGCGTGTCGTTGATCGGGTTGCTCGCCACGGCGGCCATGACGGCCGGGCCGCGCGGGCTGTTCTACGGGGGCGGCTTCGCCCAGCTGGGCAAGCAGGCGCTCGCGGTCGTGGTGGTCGCCCTCTACGCGTTCACGGTGTCGTTTGCGCTCGCCAAGGTGATCGACCGGTTGATGGGCTTCCGGTTGAGCCCGGAGGACGAAACCACCGGCGTCGACTTCACCCAGCACGCCGAGACCGCCTACGCCGAAGGCGTCCAGGGACACCTGCCCGTGCGCCGCCCGGGCTTTGGCGCGCCCGACTAACGCGGGCGCCTGTCACAGGCGTCACAGCGGTCACCTCTTTCGGGCGCCGCCTGTGGCCCCCGGAAGCGCTAGCACCGGCGCTATCACTTGAGCCGCTTCAGCCGAGGGGCCAACCGGTCTCGCCCCCTTGACAATCGACGCCCGCCGGCGGATATTCATCACATGATGAGTTCATCGTGTGATGAATTATCGTCGCGCGCCGGACAGCCCGCCGTCGAGATCGAGCACCTGCGGGTGGTCCGCTTCAAAAGCCCTGCGCTGCACGACTTCTCGATACAGATCGGCCGCGGCACCATCACCGGCCTGCTCGGCCCGTCCGGGTGCGGGAAGACGACGCTGATGCGCAGCATCGTGGGGACCCAGATCGTGACGGCGGGGGACGTCACCGTGCTGGGCCACCGCGCGGGCAGCCCCACCCTGCGCAGCCGGGTGGGCTACATGCCGCAGGACCCCACCATCTACAACGACCTGCGGATCGTCGACAACGTCCGGTACTTCGCCGCGCTGTACGGGTATGACGGCCGCGCCGCCGACGCCGCGATCGAGCGCGTGGGGCTCACCGATCACCGCGCCGCCCCGTGCGGCAACCTTTCCGGCGGCCAGCGCACCCGGGTGTCGCTCGCCTGCGCGCTGGTCTGCCGGCCGGACCTGCTCGTCCTCGACGAACCGACCGTGGGACTGGACCCCGTCCTGCGCGCCGACCTCTGGGAACAGTTCACCGGCCTCGCCCGCGGCGGGACCACGCTGCTGGTCTCCAGCCACGTGCTGGACGAGGCCGACCACTGCGACGATCTGGTGCTCATGCGCGACGGCCGTTTGGTCGCGCACACCACCCCGACCCGACTACGAGAGGACACCGGATGCACGTCACTCGAGGAGGCGTTCCTGTCCATCATCAGGCGCAGCACCGCGCGGAACACCAGCCCCCAAGCCGGGTAGGGCTGAGCGCCTCACTGCAGCCCTACGCGGCGACCACCGTACGGATTCTGCGCCAGCTGGCCGCCGACCACCGCAGCGTCGCGTTGATCCTGCTGGTGCCCGTGCTGGTGATCACGTTGATCTACTTCATGTTCGAGAACGCACCGCACCGCCCGGGCGGCCCGACCCCGTTCAACGGCGCCTGCCTGATCCTGCTGGGCCTGTTCCCGCTCTTCGTGATGTTCATCATCACGTCGATCACCATGCAGCGGGAACGGGCGTCGGGCACGCTGGAGCGCATCCTGACCACTCCCCTGCGCCGGCTCGACCTGTTGGCCGCGTACGGCACCGCGTTCTCGATCGCCGCCGCGGTGCAGGCCGTCGTGGCGTGCGGCGTGTCGTTTTGGCTGCTCGGGCTCGACACCGCGGGCAGCCCGGCCTGGGTGTTCGTCATCGCGATCGCCAACGCCGTGCTCGGGGTCGGGCTGGGGCTGCTCTGTAGTGCGTTCGCGCGCACCGAGTTTCAAGCCGTTCAATTCATCCCGCTGGTGATGGTCCCGCAGTTCCTGCTGGCCGGGATCATCGTGCCCCGGGCCTCGATGGCGCACTGGCTGCAGTGGCTCAGCGACGTGATGCCGGCCAGTTACGCGCTGGAAGCGCTGCAACAGGTGGGAGCACACCCGGAACTGACTGGCGTCGCGGTGCGCGACATCGTCGTCGTCATGGGTTTCGCGCTCGCGGCGCTGTGCCTGGCCGCGGCCACGCTGCGGCGACGGACGCCTTAGGCTGACCTGGCGTGCCCCGAACCAACACCGGGCGCCGGCGCCCCGGGCGACCCGCCGGCACGTCCGACACCCGGGAACGCATCCTCGCCAACGCCCGAGAGTTGTTCGCGCGTAACGGGATTGCGAACACCTCAATCCGGTCCGTCGCCGCGGCGACCGGCGTCGACCCGGCGCTGGTCCACCACTACTTCGGCACCAAGGAGCAACTGTTCGCCGCGGCCGTCCGCATTCCGATCGACCCGATGGAAATCATCGGCCGGTTGCGGGAGGTGCCCGTCGAGCAACTCGGTCACACCCTGCCGTCGATCCTGTTGCCGCTGTGGGACTCCGAGATCGGGGCGGCGTTCGTCGCCGCACTGAGGTCGATGCTGGCCGGGTCGGAGATCAACCTGTTCCGGTCGTTCATCCAGGACGTGATCGGGGTCGAGATCGGCCCGCGCGTCGACCACCCCGCGGGCAGCGGCGTCGTCCGCATCCAGTTCGTCGCCTCACAGTTGGTGGGCGTGGTGATGGCCCGCTACATCCTGCAGCTGGAGCCGTTCGCCTCACTGCCGCCCGAGCGGATCGCGGCGACGATCGCGCCGAACCTGCAGCGCTACCTCACCGGGGATCTGCCGGACGGCCTTGCGCCATGATCCGGGCGTGCTCATGCTCGTCGACGTCGCGGGCCTCGTCGATCAGTAGCACCGGGATGCCGTCCTCGATGCGGTAGGCGCGGCGCAGCCGCGGGTTGTAAAGCAGCTCGTCGTCGAGGAGCACCAGCGGCCCGCGGTCGGCCGGGCAGACCAGAATGCTCAACAGGGAATCGTCAACCATTGTCGCGACCACTCAACTCAGCACGCACCCCGGAAGTCAAGCGATGGAACTCGTTGCTGCCCGCGTCGAAGTGCCACACCTGGCGTCCCGGCTTGGGGATGCCGGCCGCGCGCAGGGCGCTCACGGTCGGGCGGTAGGTCGCGCTGAACGTCATGTCCGGGCACACGTGCACGATGTCGGGGCCCAGCCCGACGGGAATCCGTGCGACGGCCTCGGTCAGGTCGGCCGCGGTGATGCTTGCCCCCGGCAGCAGCGTCACCGCCGACACCGCGACCTGCTCGTCCCCCACCGGCACGTTGTACGTCACCGCGAGGTCGACTCCGTTGATGCAGCCCAGCGCGTCGGTGACCGGCTCGGCGTACACCAGCCCGCGGGCGGTGCGGATCACCGTGCCGCGCCGGCCCATCAACCAATAATCGCCGTCGCTGTCCCGGCGGAACAGGTACTCCGTCGAGATCCAGGTGTCGCCCGCGGCGAATACCCCACGCTTCACCGAGGCGGTCGGGTCGATCGGACCGTTGGACGCGGCGAGCAGCACGCCGACCTGATTAGCCTCGGCGACCTGCACGAAGCCACGGTCGTTCTCCAGGATTCGGTCGTGCTCGACGTCATAGGCGCCCAGCTCGATGCGCCCCGCGCCCGGCAACGGACGGCCCTTGCTCCCGATCTTCGCCCCCGACACGTTGGCGAGCACGGCCTGGCCGTCCGCGGTGGCGAAGAATTCGACGACCCGGGCGGGCGAGAACGCGTCGATGACCCGCGCCCAGAGGCCGGTCGGCATGCCCGAGCCGATGAAGAGCCGCACCGGATGGTTCCCATGCAGCACGAACGCGGGATCGTCGACGATCTCCCGGAGCATGGCCCAGGTGTAGGACACCACGGTGACGCCGTACTGCCGGACCTCGCGGACGAACCGGTCCCGGTCCAGGCCCCGGGATAGGGCGATGCGGGTTCCGCCGACCACCGAGCCGCCCAGGCTGACCAGCAGCGCCGACTCGTGGTGCAGCGGCGTCAGGCAGTACACGGTGTCGCTGCGGTCCAGTGCGGCCGTCGAGGCCGTCCCGAAGGCCGACACCGCCCACCGGTAGTTGGTGATCTGCTTGGCCACCAGCTCGCCGCCGGCCGACGTGAAGGCGATGAACGCCAGATCGCGGGCCAGGCCCGGATTCGGCCGGTACCACGCCGGCAGCTCGACCGCGTCCGGGTCGATCTTTTCCATGTCGATGACGTCGGTGTCCTGGGGCAGGTGCAGGTCGCGCGCCTCGCCTCCGCCCAGCACCAGGGTCTGCACGGGCAGGTCCCGCGCCGCATCGAGGTTGGTGGGGTCGGTGAGGATCTCGGTCACCCCGCCGAGCCGCACGGACGCGACCAGGTCGGCGTCAGGCTTCATCACCACAGCGACCGCGCCCAGCCGGGACAGGGCGGCGATCGCTACCAGCGCGCTGGGCCGCGTCTCCATCAGGACGCCGACGCGGTCGCCCTGCCGCACCCCGACTTCGATGAGGCCGCGGACGACGTTGTTGATGCGCCGGTTGACGGCCTCGTAGGTGTGCACCCGCCCGTCGAACAACAGGAATTCGCCTTGCGGCGCGTCGTGCGCCTGCTCCTCGATGATGCGGCCGAGCGAGACGCGGGTGTGGTCGTTGATCTGCCCCAGCCGGACCAGCCGCGGCAGCGTCCGGATCGTCTCCACGGCCAGGGTGCGCATGGACTTGTTGGCCGCCACCACCGCGTCGGCGGTGCCGCGCACCAGCCCCAGCGCCGCCCCTGACACCTCCCCGATGCCGTGGACGAGCCGGGAGCTCAGGGCGACGCCGCTGTCCGTGTGCTCGGCCGGCTGATCGGCCATCAGGTCGATGCTGCCCGGCTTGTCGCCGCCGGTGGACAGCCACTTGACCCACTCCGCGACGGTGGGCCAGCTCTGCTGAGCGGCCTTTGACCCGACGACCAGGCCGAAATGTCCCGTGCGGATGTCACTTTCGTACACTTCCGCGTTCGGCGCCGCCCGCCGGATGCCGCGGACCGACGCCGGCTGGCCGATGTCGTCGACCTCGCCGACGAACGCCAGCACCGGGCAGGTGATGTCGGTGAGCGTGACCAGCTGCCCGTTGATCGCGAACCCGCCGGTCATCATGCGGTTGTGCGCGATGAACTGCTTCAGCAGCTCGGAGACGGCGGGCCCGGACCAGGCGATCCAACCCTCGCGCTCGAGGAACCGGCGCTGCTGCTCGCGCGGCAGGAGCGCTTCGCGGTCGTGCAGCTGCCGCACGAAGTCGACCCGCGCCTTGGCCGTCTTGAGTGGGTCGAGCAGCTGAAAGCCCGTGCGCGCCATCCAGCTTGGGATGTCCAGGTGGTTGAAGACGTGGTCGGCCATGAAGTTGGCGACCGGCGCCGCGAAGTTCGCGGGAATGCCCATCGGCAGGGCGGCCAGGGTGTCGACGGGCGAGCCGAACGTCACGATGCTGGCGAGGTTCTTGGACCGCCGGTAGGCGGCGACCTGATAGCACCACATCCCGCCCTGCGAGTAGCCGACGAGGTGGACGTCCTGGCCCGTGGTGTCCTTGACCGTGTCGATGGCCTGGTTGAGCGCGACGATGTGGTCGGCGAGGTTGCGGCGCATGCCGCCCTCCACCTTGTCCGGAGAGCCGAAGTCGATGACCCAGGGGTCCAGCCCGTGGGCGTGCAGGATGCCGACCGCGCCCTCCTGGCGGGTGACGTCCCACATGTCGGCCGACATCATCATCGGGTGCACCATCAACACGGGCGGACCCACCCGTGGCTTCCCGGGCCGGCTGTCCGGCGGGAAGTACCGCCGCAGCTTGTACATCGGGACGCTCTCGACGGTCTGGGACGGCGACGGGACGCTGCCGGTCTCCAAGCCCCCCAGTCGCAAGACCTCCAGCCCGTTCTGTGCCGTAGCGATCAGCCGCTCGACCGGTCGTGTGACCATCGCAAAATTGAGATCCACTGCTGCTCCCTGACTCTTGACAGCCTGGTCATCATGGCACACCGGGGAACGCGGCGGTTCTGGTCAGGGCGTTTGCCCGCCGGGCGGCGCGGGCGTGGCCCGACGGCGCACTCGTGCGGGTCATTCCCGGTTCGCGAGCGTGCGATCAGGGGCCCCGTCCGGGCACCGGGTCACGCGTGCGGGCAGAACATCCCGAGGATTTGCTGGCCGTTGTCCGTGGGGTAGTAGGCGTGGCATACCGACATGTCCCAGCCGCGGAACGGGTCGGTGACGTGCTTACCGGTCGGCGAGGCCGCCCGAGAGCAATGCCCCGGCGATGACTTTCTCGGAGGGTGCGGGTGGTGCGCATCGAGGTTCATTTCGCTGTGCGGGCCGAGGGTTATGGCCGGCGCCCTGCGAAATGTTTGCGTCACCGGGCGGCTGCCGATCCCAGGCAGCCCGGGAGCGAGGTTTAGATCCGGGCGCGGCTGGGTAGCACCCCTTATGTACGCCTCGCAATTGCACACAAGCCAGTACTCCGACGCCGGTCAGCGGCGCGAGAGGCGCGCGAAGGTCGCCAAGCGCACGGTCCGGGCCCTGGCACCGATGTTGATGGCCGGCCTGCCGTGGTATGGCGCCGCAATCGGCCACGCGGACACCAACCGCGAACGAGAGGCTTGTGCGCTGATGGACGATCACGCCACGGCGATCCGCCTGGGCTACTCCTCGACTCCGGTGCAATATGCGCTCGCGGTGCTGTCCACCGAGATGCCGCCGGAGGACGCGGGGCACGTCCTGCTTGCCGCCACCCAGGACGCCTGCCCGAACCACGCGGCCGACCTGCCGCCCGGCTGGCGCTAGGCGGGCGCCCACCCGTCATCGGCAAGGGCTCACCCGAAACGCAGAGCCACGTCGACCAGGCCCTGCTCACCCTCCAGTAGCCGCCGCGCTACCGTCGGGCAGGTGGCACACCTGCTGGGGGCCGAGGCCGTACACCTGCAATACCCGACGCAAGTCGTCTTCGAGTCGGTCACGCTCGGCGTGAACGACGGCGCGCGCGTCGGCATCGTCGGGCGCAACGGCGATGGCAAGTCCAGCCTGCTGGCCCTGCTGACCGGTCAGCTGCGACCGGACTCCGGGCGGGTCACCCGCCGCACCGGATTGCGGGTCGGCTCGCTCAGCCAGGCGGACACCCTGGACCCCGGTCGCACGGTGGGCTGGACGCTCGTCGGCGAGCAGCCCGAACACCAGTGGGCCGGTGACCCGCGCGTGCGCGACGTGGTCGGCGGGCTGGTGTCCGACATCGCCTGGGACGCGCCCGTCTCGACGCTCAGCGGGGGCCAGCGGCGGCGGGTGCAGCTGGCCCGGCTGCTGATCGGCGACTGGGACGTGATTGCCCTCGACGAGCCCACGAACCACCTCGATATCGAGGGCATCACCTGGCTGGCCGGCCACCTGCAGCAGCGCTGGCCCCGCAACACGGGCGGCCTGCTGCTGGTGACCCACGACCGCTGGTTTCTCGACGAGGTCGCGACCACGACGTGGGAGGTGCACGACGGGATCGTGGAGCCGTTCGAGGGCGGGTACGCGGCCTACGTGCTGCAGCGCGTGGAGCGCGACCGCATGGCGGCGGCGTCGGAGGCCAAACGGCAGAACCTCATGCGCAAGGAGCTGGCCTGGCTGCGCCGGGGCCCCCCGGCCCGGACGTCGAAGCCCAGGTTCCGCATCGAGGCCGCGAATCAGCTGATCGCCGACGTACCGCCGCTGCGCAACACCGTCGAGCTGGCCAAGCTGGCCTCCGCCCGGCTGGGAAAGGATGTCGTCGACCTGCTCGACGTGTCGGTCTCCTATGGCGGCCGGCCCGTGCTGCGCGACGTCGAATGGCGTATCGCGCCAGGTGAGCGCACCGGCATCGTCGGCGCCAACGGCGCCGGGAAGTCGACCCTGCTCGGCCTGATCGCCGGCACCGTCACGCCGGACTCCGGGCGTGTCAAGCGCGGCAAGACCGTGCGCCTGGCCGTGCTCGACCAGCAGGGCGAGCGGCTGGCGGCCTTCGCCGGCGACCGGATCGCCGATGTGATCGGCGGGCTGCGCGCCGGATACGAGGTCGAGGGCGGCGAGGTCACGCCGACCCAGTTGCTGGAACGGCTCGGGTTCGGCCGCGGGCAGCTGTCCGCCCGCGTCGGTGAGCTGTCGGGCGGCCAGCGCCGGCGGCTGCAGCTCATGCTCACGCTGCTCGACGAGCCGAACGTCCTGCTGCTCGACGAGCCCACCAACGACGTCGACACCGACACCCTGACCGCCATGGAGGACCTGCTCGACTCCTGGGCCGGCACCCTGATCGTCGTCTCCCACGACCGCTATCTGCTCGAGCGGGTCACCGACCAGCAGTACGCGATCCTCGACGGCCGGTTGCGGCACCTGCCCGGCGGGGTCGACGAGTACCTGCGGCTGGCCGCCCAGCGGGAACCCGCGGCCGGGCGGGTCGAGCCGGCCGCCCCCGCCGAGGGCATGTCGGGTGCGCAGCGACGCGCCGCCGAGAAGGAGCTGGCGTCCGTCGACCGCCAGCTCGGCCGCCTGGCCGACCGGATCAAGGCCAAGCATCGGGAGCTGGCCGAGCATGACCAGTCGGACCATGTCGGCATCACGCGGCTCACCGGCGAGCTGCGCGCGCTCGAGGACGAGGTCGCCAAGCAGGAGAGCCGCTGGTTGGAGCTGTCCGACCTGCTCTAATGATCCGTTGTGGTCGGCGGCCGAACCGAAACGGTGGCGTGCGTGGGTTCCAGCACCACCGCGTCCAGGGGAACCTACCGATGGATTCCCGAGTCCATCTCAACGCCCGGGGCGGCCGGATTCTGGTGGAAACCGCTCAGCGGTTCCTGGACTCCCCCGGCCGGCCGACCACGCCGGGGGGGAACCCGATGAGAGAAACCTCCAAGCCCGGGTTCTCGTAAAGGTCGCCGGCTCAGTGCCAGCGCAGCAACACCAGCTCGGAACAGAAGCCGGGTCCCATCGCCAGCATCAGGCCGGGACTTCCGCTCGGCGGCGGTTTGGCGATGGTGTCCCGCAGGATGTGCAGCACCGAGGCCGACGACAGGTTGGCGATCTCGCCCAGCGAGCGCCAGGTCAGCTCGAGCGCGTCCGGGGGTAGGTCGAGGCTCCTGGCGATGGCATTGATGACCTTCGGGCCCTCTGGGTGGCTCACCCATGCGCCGATGTCGTCCTTAGTCAGCCCGTGCGTGGCCAGGAACCCGGCGACGTCGTCGGCCAGGTACCGGTCGATGAGGTCGGGGAGTTCCGGTGACAGTACGAGCTGCAGCCCCGACGAGCCGACGTTCCAGCCCATGATGTGCAGCGATTCCGGGTAGAGGCGGCTGCGCGAGTCGAGGACGTCGGGACCGCCGGGCCGCAGCTGTTCGGCGCGGCGTTCGCCGACGGCCACCACCGCGGCGGCACCGTCCCCGAACAGCGCGCTGCCGACCAGGCCCGACACCGTCGGCTTCACCGCGGGATAGGTGAGCGAGCAGAGCTCCACCGAGATCAGGACCGCCACGTCGTCGGGCGCGCCGCGCAGGTAGTCGTTCAGCCTGGCCACGCCGGCCGCGCCGGCCACGCAACCGAGGCCGAACAGCGGCACCCGGCGCACGTCCGGTCGCAGCCCCAGCCGCCCGGCGATCCGGGCATCCAGCGACGGTACGGCAACACCGGTGACCGTGGTCGTCGCGATCATGTCGACGTCCTGCGGCTGCAGGCCCGCCTCTTCGAGTGCGCCGAGCAGCGCCGCGCAGCCGAGGTCCACGGCGGCTTCGATGAAGATCTCGTTGGCCTCGCCGAAGTCGGTCAGCGAGGGGTAACGCTCCAGCGGCAGGACGAAGTGGCGGCTGTTCACCTTCGCGGCGGCGTGCAGCCGCCGAACGATGTCCTCGTGCTCCTTCAGCCCCGGAAACTCGACAAACCGATCGGTGATCTCGCTTTGGCTGTACCGGTGCGGCGGCAACACCCCGAACACACCCGCAATGACGCTCATGGTCTTATCCTTCGGGGGGTCGTTACCGGGCGAACAAACGAAATTCGATCCGCGCCGCGGCCCGGTATGCCTGATCGAGGGAAGCTTAAAAGTTTCGGTTCCGCGAGGCAAAGCGAACGATATTCGACATCTGTACAATTATTGCGGCGGAATACGTCAGTTCGAACATGGGCGGCATCGTTTTTCATTCCGCATCATTCGCGTCGTCGCCGTTGAGCGCCAAGGCGATTAACGCGTCGGGGCTCAGCGAGTCGATGGCGTCGTCCCCGACAACCGGGTTGACAAATGACCCGTCTCGGCCGCCGCCCAGCAACAACAGTTTGTCGAGTAATCCGGTGTCCCGGAGATCACGTATGGGAATGCTCAACAGCAAATCGCGAATCTTCTCGTCGTCGGTCTCCGGCGCGCGGCCGTGCAGCAGTTGCTGCCCGAGATGCTCGGCCAGCGCCGTGGGATTCGGATAGTCGAAGATGACCGTCCGGGACAGGGTCAGCCCGGTCACGGCGGTTAGGCGGGTGCGCAGCTCGACCCCGGCCATCGAGTCGAACCCGAGGTCCTGGAACGCACGCCCGGCGTCCACGTTGCTGACGTCGGGGTGCCCGAGCACCGCCGCGGCGTGGGCGCGGACCAGCCCGATGAGGTGCCGCCGCCGTTCGTCGGGTTCGGCGTCGCGCAGGCGCCCCGCCAGGCCGGCGGCTTCGGGCGTCCCGGGATCCGGCTGGTCCCCCAGCCAAAAGCGTTGGCGCGCAAACCCGTATGTCGGCAGCGCGACCCGCTTTCCGCCTCCGAGGGCCGCGGCCCAGTCGATGTCGGCGCCGGCGACGAAGAGGCGCGCCGCCGCCGCGAGCACCGCCTCCGGCTCAGGCAGGTCGTTGGGCATCGCGGCCACCGCCACCGGCCCCGGCGCGGTCAGCGCCTGCTCCACGGCCGCACCGAGACCACCGCCCGGGCCGACTTCGAGGAACAGCCCGGCGCCCAACGACTCGGCGGCTCGAACGCCGTCGGCGAAGCGCACGGCGGCGCGCGCGTGCCGCGCCCAGTACCGCGCCGACCCGTAGTCCGGGCCCGCCGGGTCGCCGGAGACATTGGACATCAGCGGGATGCGCGGTCGGCCGGGCGTGATGTCGGCCGCCACCGCCGCGAAGTCGTCGATCATCGGCTCGACCAGCGCGGAATGAAAGGCGTGTGAAACGGCAAGCCGGTGCACCCGCCGGCCGCGCCGCGCCAAGCGCTCGGCGACGGCGCCCACGTCGGCCTCGGCGCCGGACAGCACCACCGCGTCCGGGCCGTTGACCGCCGCGATGCTCACTCCGTGCGGCAGCAGCGGGGTCACCTCGGCTTCACCGGCGGCCACCGCCACCATGGCGCCGCCGGCGGGCAGCCCGGCCATCAGTCGGCCCCGCGCCGCCACCAGCTGGGCCGCATCGGGCAGCGACAACACGCCGGCCACGTGCGCGGCGGTGAGCTCGCCGACCGAATGACCCAGCACCGCATCCGGGACCACACCCCAATGCCGCAGCAGCGCCGTCAGCGCCACCTCGACGGCGAACAGCGCCGGCTGGGCGAACTCGGTGTTGTCCAGCGCCGCCGCGTCGCCGGCCCACATCACGTCGCGGACGGGCCGACGCAGCTGGCCGTCCAGCGCCGCTGCGACTTCGTCGAAGGCGCGCGCGAATTCGGGGAAACGGGCGTACAGCCCGGCCCCCATCCCCAGCCTCTGCGCGCCCTGGCCGGGAAACACGAACACGGTCCTGCCCGCGTCGTGCGCCACGCCGATCGCCGAGTCCGCGGCCGGCCGCCCGGACGACAAATCCGCCAGCCCTCGTGCGAGTGTTTGCCGGTCGCGGCCCACCAGCACCGCGCGGTGATCGAACCGCGCGCGGGTGGTCGCCAGCGACCACGCCACGTCTCCGGCGCGCAGCGCCGCGTCGCCGGCCACCCGCTGCGCGAGGCGTTCGGCCTGGTTGGCCAGCGCCCGTTCGCAACTCGCCGTCACCACCCAGGCGATCGCGGGTTCCGAATCATCCTGCGCGGCGGGGGTTTCGGCTCGGGCGGGGGCATCAGCGACGATCACGTGCGCGTTGGTGCCGCCCATGCCGAACGAGGACACCCCCGCGCACCGGTGCGCATCGCCAGCCGGCCACGGCGCGAGCGCGGTGACGACCTCCAGGCCCGGGCCGTCGAGACCGGCCAGCGGGTCGGCGAAGTTGAGGGTCGGTGGGATGGCGGCGTTTTCGAGCGCGAGGACGGCTTTGAGCAGACCCGCGACTCCGGCTGCGCCCCCGGCGTGACCGATGTTGGTCTTGACCGACCCGAGCCGCAGGGGGCGACGTCGGCGCCCGACGAACACCCGCCCCAGCGCCTCGATTTCGGCCGGGTCACCGGCCCGGGTGCCGGTGCCGTGGGCCTCCACGTAGTCGACGGCGTCGCTGTCGATTCCGGCGTCGGACAGCGCGCGCCGGATGACGTCCGCCTGCCCGGAGACCGAGGGCGCGGTCTGCCCGCCCGCGTTGTGCCCGGCATTGCCGACGGCGCTGCCGCGGATGACCGCACGGATCCGGTCCCCGGCGTCGAGGGCGTCGCGCAGCGGCTTGAGGAGGACCAGGCCGCCTCCTTCGCCCCGCACGTAACCGTCCGCGCGCCGGTCGAATGCGAAGGTGTGACCGGACGACGACAACGCGCCGAATCGGCCTTCCAGCGCGGCGGTTTCGCCCGCGAGGTTCAGGTGCACGCCGCCCGCGATCGCCAGCGTCGACGTGCCCGCCCGCAGTCCCGCGCAGGCGAGGTGCACCGCGACCAGGGACGAGGATTGGCCGGAATCGACGGTCATGCTCGGGCCGTGCAGCCCGAAGGCATATGAGATCCGGTTGGCGATCATCGCCCGGCTGATGCCGGTGAACGAGTGATGGTCGAGGCCGTCGGGGTCACGCAGCGTCAGGACGGCATAGTCGTCGGTCATTGCTCCGAGGTGAACGGAAACCCGTTGTCCTCGAACAGTTTCCGGCAGCACGAAGGCGTCCTCCAGCAGTTCCCACGCCAGTTCGAGCGCCAGTCGCTGCCGGGGGTCCATCGCGCGGGCTTCGCGGGGCGACACGTTGAAGAAGTCGGCGTCGAACTCGGCCGGATCCACGGGCAGCCGCGACGCTTCGCGCCCATCGCGGATCAGCTGCCAGAACTCGCCGGGGCCGGCGGCGCCGGGAAACCTGCAGGCGATGCCGACGATGGCCACGTCCTCCGGTCGGACGTCGCTGGGCATCAGGGGCCGACTTCCTCGTCGAGCAGGGCGAACAGCTGGCTGTCCGTGGCGGTGGCGATGTCGTCGTCGAAGCCGTCCGGCGGTGGTTCCCGGGCAGGGACCGTCAGGGCGGTGAGCAGGGCCTGCAGCCGGGCGGTCAGCCGGCTCTTGTCGGCGGGTTCCCAGCCCGGTTCGTCGATGAGTGCCTGCAGATCGCGGGCGATGTCGTTGAACCGGGCCACGCGATCGGGGGGCTCGTCGGCGGTGGGCGACGTGGCCAATTGGGTGTCGATATGCCCGGCCAGCGCGGCGGGCGTCGGGTGGTCGAAGATCACGGTCGGCGACAGGGTGAGCCCGGTCGCGGCCTTGAGGCGGTTGCGCAGCTCGACAGCGGTAAGCGAGTCGAACCCGAGCTCCTGGAACGGCTGCTCGGCGTCGACGTCCAAAGAACTGTGGCCGAGGACGGTGGCGGCGTTACCGCACACGAGGTCGACGAGCTCGCGGTGACGCTGCTCGGCGGTGAGTCCCCGCAGGCGAGCCCGCAGGCCCGAGATCGAGGCCGCTCCGCCGGCGTCGGCCGCGGCACGCCGCACCCGGCGGCTCGCCAATTCCCTGAGCAGGGGCGGCAATTCGGGGGCATCGCCGGGCAGGCCCGCCGGGTTGAGCCGCGCGGCCACCAGCACCGGTCGGTCGGCCGGCAGCGCGTCGTCGAGGAGCGCGAGCGCCGCCGGGGTGGGCAGGGGCGCCAGCCCGACGCGGTTCATGCGGGCGCGGTCGGTCTCGCCGAGGTGCCGCGTCATGGCGCTGTCGTCTTCCCAGAGCCCCCAGGCCACCGACAGGCCCGGCAGCCCGCGGCCGCGCCGGTGCGCGGCCAGCCCGTCGAGGAAGCTGTTGGCCGCCGCATAGTTGCCCTGGCCCGGCGCGCCCACGAGGCCGGCCATCGACGAGAAGAGCACGAACGCGGCCAGATCCAGGTGCCTGGTCAGCTCGTCGAGGTGCCGGGCGCCGTCCACCTTGGCCCGCAGCACCGCGTCGACCCGGTCGGGGGTGAGCGACGCGATCAGCCCGTCGTCGAGCACGCCCGCGGCGTGGAACACGCCGCGCAGCGGATACCGCTCCGGGATCTCGGCCAGCAGGGCGGCCACCGCGTGCCGGTCGGCGATGTCACACGCGACAACCGTCACCGAGGCCCCCGCGTCGCGCAGTTCGGCGGCCAGATCCGCGGCGCCGCTGGCCTGCTCGCCGCTGCGGCTCACCAGAAGCACGCGCGGGACCCCGTACCGCCGCACCAGGTGACGGGCCAGCGCCGAGCCGGCCATGCCGGTGCCGCCCGTGATCAGCGAAGTACCGCCGGCGAGCCCACCCGGGCCGTCGGGCAGGGTGAGCACCACCTTGCCGATATGCCGGGCCTGGCTCACGAACCGGTAGGCCTCGACCGCGCGGCGCACGTCGAAAGCCTTCACCGGCAACGGCGTCAGCGCGCCGGAGGTGAAAAGCCCGGTCAGCTCACGCAGCATGTCGGCGATCCGGTCCGGCCCGGCCTCCATCAGATCGAACGCCCGGTACCGCACCCCCGGATGCTGTTCGGCGACGGCCTGCGGATAGCGCAGGTCTGTCTTGCCCATCTCGATGAAGCGGCCGCCGCGGGCCAGGAGCCGCAGCGACGCGTCGGTGAACTCCCCCGCCAGCGAGTTGAGGACGACGTCGACGCCGGCCCCGCCGGTGACCGCCAGGAACTTGCCCTCAAACTCCAGCGTGCGCGAGTCGGCGATGTGGTCGTCGTCGAATCCCATGGCCCGCAATGTCTCCCACTTGCCGCGGCTGGCGGTGGCGAACACCTCGGCACCCCAGCGCCGGGCCAGCTGCACCGCGGCCATACCCACGCCGCCGGTGGCCGCGTGCACCAGGACGCGCTCCCCGGCCCGCAGGCCCGCCAGGTCCGACAGCCCGTACAGCGCCGTCAAGAACACCACGGGCACCGCGGCGGCGTCACGCAGCGACCAACCCGGCGGCACGCGCGCCAGCAGCCGCTGATCGACGATCGCCTCGGAGCCCGCCAGGCCGAGGATCCCCAGCACCGCGTCCCCGACCGCCAGGCCCGTCACCCCGGGCCCCGTCTCGACCACCAGCCCGGCCCCCTCGGCGCCCAGTTCCGCCGCGCCCGGGTACATGCCCAGCGCCACCAGCACGTCCCGGAAGTTCACGCCGACGGCGGCCACCGCGACCCGCACCTCACCCGCGGCCGGCTCGCCCGGCGGACAGGGCTGCGCCGTCAGGTCCTCCAGCGTGCCCCCACCGCCCGCGGCTAACTGTCGTGACCTGACACGTTGTTGTCAGGCAGCGAGTCGGCTGATCGGTGGTTGTCCGCCGAGGGCGGAGTGGCCTCGTCGAGTGTTGTAGTGGCGAAGGAATTGGTCAAGGCCGCGTCTGCGCAGGGTGTTGTTGGTCCAGGGGCGGGCGTAGGCCCATTCGTTGAGCAGGGTGCGGTTGAAACGTTCTGCTTTGCCGTTGGTCCAGGGACAGCCGGGTTGGGTGAATCGGCGTTTGAGTTGCCAGGCCGAACAAACCCAGCCCCAGTCGGTGCCGCGTCGGTAGACCAATGCGTTGTCGGTCAGTAGCCGACGCACGCGCACGCCGTGGGCGGTGAACCAGGCCAGTGCCCGGTGGAGAAACCCAGCGCACGTCGGGTCCTTCTCATCGGGGAGCACTTCGCTGTAGGCCAGCCGGGTGTAGTCATCGATGGCAGTGTGGACGTAGTCGTAGCCGATCTTGGTCTTCTTGTGCCGGTGGGCTACTGAGACCGCGGCGTGGCGGCCGTGCAGCCGCCACCCACCACCGGGGGGGATGCGGCCGAGCTTTTTGACGTCGACATGAACCATGGCCCCCGGCGTGGGGTGTTCGTAGCGGTTGGGGCTGCGTCGAGAGCAGCGCACCGCCTCGCCGGTGATCGGGTCGATCGCACTCAGATGCGGCATCTGGTGGCGCGCCAGGATCCGCCCAACCGTCGAAGGAGTCAGACCGAGTTCGGCGGCCAGCACCACAGCGCCGCGCTTACGGCGTCGGCGGGCGGCGAGCACCTTCTGCTCGACCTGATAGCTCGTGCGGTTGGGCATCCGGATCGGCCGTGACGAACGGTCGGCCAACGCAGGATTGCCGCCCTGGGCATATCGGCGCAGCCACTTGTACACCGTTGCCCGCGAAATCCCCAGTTGCTCAGCCACACGCGCGGCCGGCCACCCAGCGGCGACACGCTCAACGATCAACCGACGAGCGAACACATTGGTACGGGCGTTAGCGTGAGACACAAGGACCTCCTACGGGTGAATGCCAGACACATCCACTCCGTCAGGAGGTCCTCCCACTTTCAAGCAGGCACGCCGTTAACAACCTCCCGGGTCACGACAGCTAACCGCCACACCGTCGGCCGGTCCGGCAGCCGCAGCATCGGATGCGGGCGCAACGGCCGCAGCCGGGCGCGGTGGGCGACGCCGTCGCGTACCACCACTTGCGGCTCGCCGCAGGCGATCACGGCGCGGAGGTCGACTGATCCGTCGGAGTCGACCAAGATCACCCGGCCGGGATGCTCGGCCTGCGCCGACCTCGCCAGCCCCCACACCGCCGCGCCCGCCGGGTCCGTGACGTCCTCGCCGGCCAATCCGGTGGCCCCGTGCGTCAGCACCACCAGTGGGCCGGCGCCACCCGCCGACAACCGGGACTGCAACACGCCCAGCGCCTCGTGCACGGCCGCGCGGACCGAACCGGCCGGCCCCAGCTCCCACACGTCCGGGTCCGCGCCGTCAGAAGCGCGGTCCGGCAACGCAACCGGCGACCACTCGACCTCGAACAGCCCGGCGCCCCCGTGGCCGACGGCCGCCGACAACTGCTCGGCCGACACCGGGCGCGTCACCAGCTCGCGCGCCGAGAGCACCGCCGACCCGGCCGGGTCGGCGATGTCCACCGACACCGCCCCCGCACCGGCCGGTGCCAGCCTCACCCGCACCCGCGTCGCGCCCGTCGCGTGTAGGCACACCCCCTGCCAGGAGAACGGCAACGCCGCCCCGGCCCCCTCGTCGACCACCCCCAGCGCGTGCAGCGCGGCGTCCAGCACCACCGGATGGATGCCGAACCCGGCGGTCGTCACGCCGGCGTTCCCGGGCACCTCCACCTCGGCGAAAACCTCGTCCCCACGGCGCCACACCGCCCGCAGGCCCCGGAACGCCGGGCCGTACCCGAAGCCCCGGTCCGCCAGCCCGTCGTAGGCACCGGTCAGGTCCACCGCCTCGGCGCCCGCCGGCGGCCACACCGACAAGTCGGCGCCCGGCGCCCCCGGGCCCGGGCGCAAGACGCCGACCGCGTGCAGCACCCATTCCGAATCCGATTGCGCCGCGGACGAGTACACCGACACCGGGCGCGACTGGTCCTCGCCCGCGCCGTCCACCACGACCTGCACCCGCACCGCACCCGACGCCGGCAGCACCAACGGCGCCGACAGCGTCAGCTCCTCGATCACCGCGCAGCCGACCTCGTCGCCGGCGCGCAGGACCAACTCCACGAATCCCGCCCCCGGGAAGAGCGCGGTCCCGGCGACGGCATGGTCCGCCAGCCACGGCTGGGCGGCCACCGACAGCCGGCCCGTCAGCACCACCCCGCCCGAATCGGGCCGCTCCACCACCGCGCCCAGCAGCCCGTGCGAGGCACCCGCCAGGCCGACGACGCCGACGTCGCGCAGGCCCACCGCCTCGGGCGGAAGCCAGTACCGGCGCCGCTGGAAGGCGTACGTCGGCAGATCCGCGCGTTTCGCGTCCAAGCCGGTGAACGTCGCGGCCCAGTCCACGCCGACGCCAGCGGCGAACACCTGCCCGGCGGCCAGCAGGACGGACTCGGCCTCGGGGCGGTCCTTGGCCATGGAGATCACCGCGGTCGTCTCGGCCGCCTCCCGGATCGACGCCGTCAGCGCCGCCCCGGGCCCGACCTCCACGAACAGCCCGGCTCCCATCGACCCGGCGGCCTGCACGCCGTCGAAGAAGCGCACGGGCCGGCGGACATGCTCGACCCAGTACGCCGGCGTCCCGTACCCGGGACCGGCCGCTTGCCCGGTCAGGTTGGACACCAGCTCGATTCGGGGTTCGCCGGCAGAAACCGCGGCCGCCGCGGCGGCGAACTCCTCGAGCATGGGGTCCATCAGCGGGGAATGAAACGCGTGGGAGACCGCCAACCGATGCACCCGGCGGCCCTGGTCCGCCAACCGGTCGGCCGCCGCGTTCACCGCGGAGCGTTCCCCGGACAACACCACGGCCCGCGGCCCGTTGACAGCCGCGAGGGCGACACCCTCGCCCAGCAGCGGCAGCACCTCGGCCTCGCCGGCGGCCACCGCCACCATCACGCCACCGTCCGGCAGCCCGGCCATCAGCCGGCCGCGCGCGGCGACCAGGCGCGCCGCGTCGGCCAGGGACAGCACCCCGGCGACGTGCGCCGCGGCGATCTCCCCCACCGAATGGCCCAGCACCACGTCGGGCACCACGCCCCAGGACCGCCACAACGCCGCCAGCGCGACTTCGATCGCGAACAACGCCGGCTGGGCAAACTCGGTGCTCTGCAACAGCTCCGGGTCGGTGCCCCACATCACCTCGCGCAGCGGCAAGCGCAGGTGCGGGTCCAGCTGCTCGGCGGCCTCGTCCAGCGCGCGGGCGAACGCGGGGAAGCGTTCGTACAGCGCCGCACCCATCCCCAGCCGCTGGGAGCCCTGGCCGGGGAACGCGAACACGATCTTGCCCGTCGGCCGCGCCCGCCCCAGCACCACGGCCCCGCCCGGCTCCCCGGCGGCCAGGCCGGCCAGCGTCGACGTCAGCGCGTCGGCGTCGGCGCCCACCAGCACCGCGCGGTGCTCGAACACCGCCCGGGTGGTCGCCAGCGACCAGCCCACATCGACGGGGTCCGGATTCGTTCCGAGGTGGGCCACCAGCCGCCCGGCCTGCGCGGCCAGCGCCTCGGCGGAGCGGCCCGACACCACCCAGGCCACGTCCGGCGCCGCGGTGCGGCGTTGTGGCACGGCGGCTTCCGGCTCCGAGGCGGTCTCCGGCGGGGCCTCCTCCACGATCACGTGCGCGTTGGTCCCGCTGATGCCGAACGACGACACCCCCGCGCGCCTCGGGCGCTCGCCGGTGGGCCACGGCCGGGCCGCGGTGAGCAGGCCCACCGCGCCCGCGGACCAATCCACGTGCGGCGAGGGCGAATCCACGTGCAGCGTCGCCGGCAGGACGCCGTGCCGCAGCGCCTGGACCATCTTGATGACGCCGGCCACCCCGGCGCCGGCGGAGGTGTGGCCGATGTTCGACTTGATCGATCCCAGCCACAGCGGCCGGTCCGCCGGCCGATCCTGACCGTAGGTGGCCAGCAGCGCCTGGGCCTCGATCGGGTCGCCCAGGACCGTCCCGGTGCCGTGTCCCTCCACCGCGTCGACGTCGGCCGCGCCGAGCCCCGCGCTGGCCAGCGCCGCCCTGATGACCCGTTGTTGGGACGGGCCATTGGGGGCGGTCAAGCCGTTGGAGGCGCCGTCCTGGTTCACCGCGGACCCGCGCAGCAGCGCCAGCACCGGGTGCCCGAGGCGCCGGGCGTCGGCCAATCGCTCCAGGACCAGCACTCCCGCGCCCTCCGACCACGACGTCCCGTCCGCGGCGGCGGCGTACACCTTGCAGCGACCGTCGGCGGCCAGCGCCCGCTGCCGGCTGAACTCGACGAATGCGGCGGGGGTGGCCATCACGGTCACACCGCCGGCCAGTGCCAGGTCGCACTCGCCGGAGCGCAGCGACTGCGCCGCCAAGTGCATCGCCACCAACGACGACGAGCAGGCCGTGTCGATCGACACCGCCGGGCCCTCCAGCCCCAGCACGTATGCCACCCGGCCGGACGCCACGCTCAGCGTGGAGCCCGTGAGGCCGTAGCCTTCCAGCTCGCCCTTGACCTCACCGCCGTAGCCGGCGTGGATGACCCCGGCGAACACGCCGGTCGCCGAGCCGCGCAATCGGGTCGGGTCGATTCCGGCCCGCTCCAACGCTTCCCAGCAGATCTCCAGCATCAGGCGCTGCTGCGGATCCATGGCCAGCGCCTCGCTGGGTCCGACGCCGAAGAAGCCGGCGTCGAAATCCCCGGCGTCCTGCACGAAGCTGCCGCGGCGGGTGTAGGTCTTGCCCGGGGCGTCGGGGTCGGGATCGAACAGCGCGTCGACGTCCCACCCGCGGTCGGCGGGGAAGTCCGATACCGCGTCGCGACCGTCGGCGACCATCCGCCACAGCGCTTCCGGAGAATCCACCCCGCCCGCGTAGCGGCAGCCCATGCCGACGATGGCCACCGGCGCGGATTGCCGGCCTTCGAGCTCCGACACGCGTCGCCGGGTGCGCCTGAGGTCGGCCGTAAGGCGCTTCAGGTAATCGAGATGCTTGTCGGTGCCCGGCATGTCAGGATCCCAGTTCCTCGTCGAGGATCGCGAAGAGTTCGCTTTCGGTGGCGGCCTGCAGGTCGTCGTCCAGGTGGTCGGCCGCCGGGGTCCCCAGGAGCTGCTGAACGCGCGCCCGGGCCGCCGCCTTTTCGGCCGGGTCCCAGCCGGGGCTGTCGAGCAGCGCGCCCAGTTCGGTTGCGACGTCGTTGAACCGGGCCATCGGGCCGGGCGCGGCGGCGGCATGGGCAAGGTGGGTGTCGAGGTGCCCGGCCAGGACGGACGGCGTCGGGTAATCGAAGATCAAGGTGGGCGAAAGGGTTAGTCCGGTGGCTGTTTTCAGCCGGTTGCGCAGCTCGACGGCGGTCAGCGAGTCGAAGCCCAGCTCCTGGAATGAGCGGCCGGGGTCGACGTCCGCGTCCGGCAGGCCCAATACGGTGGCGGCGTTGCCGCGGACCAGGTCGACCAGGTGCCGCTGCCGGGCGTCAGGGCTCATCGCGTGCAGGCGCGCGGCCAGGCCGGTTGTGGAGGCGGCGGCCGTGTCGGCGACGACCCGCCGGGCCGGGCGAGCTGACAGGTTCCGCAGCAGGGGCGGCAGCCCGTCGGCGTTGGCGGCGAGCGCCGCGCGGTCCAGGTGCGCGGCCACCAGCACGGGACGGTCCACCAACATTGCGGTGTCGAACGCGTCCAGCGCCTGCGCGGTGGTGAGGGGGGCGAGCCCGATCCGGCCCATCCGCGCCTTGTCGCGATCACCCAGGTGCGCAGTCATCGCCGACGCCTGTTCCCAAAGCCCCCACGCCAGCGACAAACCGGGCAGACCATGCGCGCGGCGGTGGGCGACGAGGCCGTCAAGGAAGCTGTTCGCCGCCGCGTAATTGGCCTGCCCCGCGGTGCCCACAGTCCCGGCCATCGACGAGAACACCACGAAGGCCGACAGATCGTGCTGCCGGGTCAGCTCGTGCAGATACCATGCGCCGTCGACTTTGGCCCGCAGCACCGCGTCCACCCGATCCGCGGTCAACGAGGAGATCAGCCCGTCGTCGAGGACACCCGCGGCGTGCACCACCGCCCGCAGGGGGTGCTCCGCCGGGATCCGGGCCAGCATCCCCGCCACCGCGTCGCGGTCGGCGACGTCGCAGGCCACCACCGACACCCGCGCCCCGGCATCGGTCAGCTCGGCCACCAGCTCGCTGACCCCGCGCGCGTCAGCGCCGGCCCGGCTGGCCAGCACCACGTGAGCCACCCCATACCGCTCGACGAGGTGGCGGGCCAGGGCCGAACCGGCCATGCCGGTGCCCCCGGTGATCACCGCGCTGCCCCCAACCAGGCCGCCACACCCGCTGAGCACACCGTCCGGGCCGTCCGGGAAGGTGAGCACGACCTTGCCGATATGCCGCGCCGAACCGACGTACCGATACGCCGCGGGCGCGCACCTGACGTCAAACGCCCTCAGAGGCAACGGTTTCAGTGCACCGTCGGCCATTAGCCGCAGCACCTCGGCAAGCATGTCCGCGGTCCGGTCGGGGCCGACCTCGATGAGATCGAACGCCCGGTACCGCGCGCCCCGGTACTGTTCGGCGACAGCCTGTGGGTCGCGGGGGTCGGTCTTGCCCATCTCGACGAAATGCCCGCCGGGGGCCAACAGCCGCAGCGACGCATCGGTGAACTCGCCGGCCAGCGAGTTGAGTACGACGTCGACGCCGGCCCCGCCGGTAACGGACCGGAACTTCTCCTCGAAATCCAGCGTGCGGGAGTCGCCAATGTGCTCCTCGTCGAAACCCATGGCGCGCAACGTGTCCCATTTGCCCCGGCTGGCCGTGGCGAATACTTCGGCGCCGCAATGCCGGGCCAGTTGCACCGCCGCCATGCCGACCCCGCCGGTCGCGGCGTGCACCAGCACGCGCTGCCCGGCGCGCAGGCCCGCCAGGACCGACAACCCGTAGAACGCCGTCAGGAACACCACCGGAACGCTCGCGGCCCGCGCCAACGACCACCCCGCAGGCACCGGCGCCAGCAGACGCGCGTCGACCACCGCCTCGGACCCGACCACCCCGAGCAGCCCCAGCACCGCGTCGCCCACGGCCAGCCCCGTCACGCCCGGCCCGACCTCGAGCACGCGTCCGGCGCCCTCGGCGCCCAGCTGACCGCCCCCGGGGTACATCCCCAACGCCACCAGCACATCACGGAAGTTGACGCCGACCGCGGCCACCGCGACCCGCACCTGCCCCGGCGCCAGTACGGCCCGCGGGCATCGGCGCACCACCAGGTCCTCGAACGTGCCCGCACCCCCGGGCCCCAACCGCCACTCCGGTGGCAACCTCAGCAGCGGCCGCGCCGCCAGGGGCGCCAGCCGGGCCGCGTACGCCGCGCCGTCGCGGATGATCACCTGGGGCTCGCCGGAGTCGAGGACCCCCGCCACATCCAGCGAGTCGTCGGAGTCGACCAGCACGACCCGGCCCGGATGCTCGGCCTGCGCGGAACGCACCAGCCCCCATACGGCCGCCCCCGCCAGGTCCGGGACGTCATCGCCGGCGAGCGCGACAGCCCCGCTGGTCCGCACCACCAGCACACCGGACGCCTCGCCGGTCAGCCAGGACTGCAGCACCTTCAACGCCTCGGTGGTCGCCGCGTGCACCGACCGCACCACGTCAGGTGCGGCGCTCGGCAATTCCCACACCACCACGCCGTCGCGAACATCGTTTTCCACCAATGGAATCGGGGCCCACTCCAGGCCCAGCAGGCCCGCCAGGTCGTCCCCGGACGTCGCGGCGCTTGGCAGCCGCCCGGACGCGAGGGGCCGCATCGCCAGCGACCGGACCGACAGCAGCGGCAGCCCGCGCGCGTCGGTCAGGTCGACCGACACCGCCCCGTCACCCGCGGGCGCGATGCGGACCCGCGCCCGCCGTGCGCCCGCCGCGTGCAGCGACACCCCTTGCCACGAGAACGGCAGGACCGTTTGCTGGTGTTCGCTCGCGACCCCGAGCGCGTGCAGTGCGGCGTCGAGCAGCACCGGGTGCACGCCGAAGCCGCCGCCCTGCACCCCGTCGTCGGGCACGGCGACCTCGGCGAAGACCTCGTCGCCGCGCCGCCACAGCGCCCGCAGGCCTCGGAACGCGTGGCCGTAGTCGTACCCTCGCTCCGCCAGCCGCTCGTAGGCCCCGATGACGTCGACCGGCGAGGCACCCACCGGCGGCCACACCGACAGGTCACCGGCCGGCGGCACGGGCGCCACGCTCAACGTCCCCTGCGCGTGCCGCGCCCAGGCCGAATCGTCGTGTGCGGCGCACGAATACACGGACACATCGCGGCGCCCCGATTCGTCGGGGCCCACCACCACCTGGATCCGCACCGAACCGGCCGCGGGCAGGACCAGCGGGGTCGCCAGCGTCAACTCCTCGATCGCCGCGCACCCGACCTCGTCGCCGGCCCGCACGGCCATCTCGACGAACGCCGCCCCCGGCAAGATCACGGTCCCGCTCACCGCGTGATCGGCCAGCCATGGCTGCGCGACCGTCGAGATCCGGCCCGTCAGCACCACCCCGCCCGAGTCCGGCCGCCGGAGGATTGCGCCCAGCAGTCCGTGCCCGGCGGCCGCCAGGCCCATGCCCGCGGCGTCGGAAGAACCCGCAAAACCGCCGGGAAGCCAGAACCGTTGCCGGGCAAAGGCATAGGTGGGCAGGTCAACGCGCCGCCCACCGAACCCCGCGAGGGCGGACCGCCAGTCGACACCCACCCCCGCCACGTGCGCCTGGCCGACCGACGCCCAGAAGCGTTGCAGCCCTCCGTCGTCGCGGCCCAACGACGGGATGACGACGGGCTCGTCGCCGCCCCGGCAGTCCGCCCAGATCTGCTCGATCCCGGCGGTCAGGATGGGGTGCGGGCTGCATTCGACGAACGCGCCGTACCCGGCGGCGCAGGCCGTGCGTACGGCGCGCTCGAACTGCACCGTCTCCCGGATGCTTTGGTACCAGTACGCGGCGGTCAGGCCGGCGCCGTCCATGCGCTCACCGGTCACGGTGGAGAAGAACGCTACCGACGACGACCGCGGCGCGAGGCCGGCCAGCGCATCGGCCAGTTCCGCGCCAATCGCCTCGACCTGTGCCGAATGTGATGCGTAGTCGACGTCGATGACCCGGGCCCGGACGCCTTCGGCCTCGCAGCGGCGCATCAGCTCCGCCAGGGCGTCCGTCGCCCCGGAGACGGCGACCGCCGAGACGCCGTTGACGGCCGCGACGTTGAGCCGATCGCCCCAGGGAGCGATCAGCTCCCGGGCCTGCTGCGCCCCGCACGCCAGCGACACCATGCCGCCCGCGCCCGATAATCGCAGCAGCAGCCGGCTCCTGAGCGCCACGACCCGGGCGGCGTCCTCCAGCGACAGCGCCCCGGCCACGCAGGCGGCGGCGATCTCGCCCTGCGAGTGCCCGATAACCGCGTCGGGTGTCACGCCCACCGACCGCCACAGTTCGGCCAGCGACACCATCACCGCCCACAGCGCCGGCTGCACCACGTCCACCCGGTCCAGGCCGGGCGCACCCGGCGATCCGCGGAGCACGTCCACCAGCGACCACTGCACGTGCTCGGCCAGCGCCTTCTCGCAGCGATGCAGGTGCTCGGCGAAAACCGATGACGCGTCGAGCAATTCGGCCCCCATGCCGGCCCACTGGGAGCCCTGGCCGGGAAACACGAAGACCGTCCTGCCGACCGCGCCCGCCCGGCCGACCACCACGCCCGCGCCGGGCTCACCGGCCGCGAGGCCCGCCAATTCGCCCTCGCGGTCCCCGCCGACCAGCACCGCGCGATGCTCGAACTGGGGTCGCGTCGACACCAGCGACCAACCCACGTCGACCGCGCGCGACTCCGGGTGGGCTTGCACGTGTTCCAGAAGCCGCTCGGCTTGGCGGGCCAGCGCGTCCGCCGATCGTGCCGACACCACCCACGGCACGGGCACGTCGTCGCCATCGGCGGCGGCAACGTCCGAGGGCGGCTCCTCCAGGATCACGTGCGCGTTGGTCCCGCTGATCCCGAACGACGACACGCCCGCGCGGCGCGGCCGGTCCCCCGCGGGCCAGGGTCGCGGTTCGGTCAGCAACGACACCGCCCCGGCCGACCAGTCGACGTGCGGCGTCGGCTCGTCCACGTGCAGGGTCTTCGGCATCAGCCCATGCCGCATGGCCTGCACCATCTTGATGACGCCGCCCGCGCCAGCCGCCGCCGAGGTGTGGCCCATGTTGGATTTGATCGAGCCCAACCACAGCGGCCGGTCGGCCGGTCGGCCCCGCCCGTACGTAGCCAGCAGCGCCTGGGCCTCGATGGGGTCGCCCAGCGTCGTCCCGGTCCCGTGCCCCTCGACCACGTCCACGTCGGCCGTGTTCAGGCGCGCGTTGGTCAGCGCCGCGCGGATCACCCGCTGCTGCGACGGCCCGTTGGGCGTCGCCAGCCCGTTGGAGGCGCCGTCCTGGTTGACCGCCGACCCCCGGAGCAGCGCCAGGACCTGATGCCCCGACCGCCGGGCGTCGGCCAGCCGCTCGAGGACCAGCACCCCGACGCCCTCGGAGAACCCCGTCCCGTCGGCGGCGCCCGCGTACGCCTTGCACCGGCCGTCGACGGCCAGCGCCCGCTGGCGGCTGAATTCGACGAACATGGCCGGGGTGGCCATCACGGTCACACCCCCGGCGAGCGCCAGGTCGCATTCTCCCGAGCGCAGCGACTGCGCCGCCAGGTGCAGGGCGACCAACGACGACGAGCACGCCGTGTCGACCGACACCGCCGGGCCCTCCAGCCCCAGCGCGTAGGCCACCCGGCCCGAGGCCACGCTCAGCGTCGAACCGCGCAGCCCGTACCTCTCCAGGTCCCCCGGCACGCGCCCCTGGCCGCCGTACGAGCCGTGAAAGATGCCGGCGAACACGCCCGTCTGTGAACCGCGCAACGCGAACGGGTCGATGCCGGCGCGCTCCAGCGCCTCCCACGACACCTCCAGCAGCAGGCGCTGCTGGGGATCCATCGCGAGCGCCTCACTGGGCGCGATGCCGAAGAACGCGGCATCGAAATCAGCGACGTCCGCCAGGAATCCTCCGCAACGGGTGTAGGACTTCCCCACCGCGTCGGGGTCGGGATCGAACAGCCCCGCCAGGTCCCAACCGCGGTCGGCCGGGAAGTCCGACACCACGTCGCGGCCGCGCACCACCATCTCCCACAGGGCCTTCGGCGAGTCCACGCCGCCGGGATAGCGGCAGGCCATCCCCACCACCGCGACCGGCTCCGGTGCGGCCTCCGCGATCACCGACAGGTACTGGCGGTTCTCCCGCTTCAGACGCTCGTTTTCCTTCAGCGTTTTGCGGAGCGCCTTGACGAGCTCATCGTGATTGCCGTTCACATCTTCAGGCCCAACAGGCGGCGCCTCACGGCCAGCGCAGCAAGACGAGTTCGGAGCAGAAGCCGGGTCCCATCGCGATCATCAGCCCGGGGCTGTCGGTGGGCGCCTTTTTGGCGATGGTGTCGCGCAGCACGTGCAGCACCGACGCCGACGACAGATTGCCGATCTCGCCCAGCGACCGCCACGTCAGCTCCAACGCCTGCGGAGACAGGTCCAGGCTCGCGTTGATGGCCTCGATCACCTTCGGACCGCCGGGGTGGCTGACCCAGGCGCCGATGTCGGTGGTGCTCAGGCCGTGCGCGGCCAGGAATCCGGTGACATCGTCGTGCAGGTATTGCTCCACGACGGCCGCAACGTCCTTCGACAGCACCAGCTCGAATCCGGTGGCGCCGACGTCGTAACCCATGGTGCGCAGCGAGTCGGGGTAGAGGTGGCTGCGCGAATCGACGATCCCGGGCCCGCGGGCGTCCACCTCCTCGGCGCGCCGATCGCCGACGGCCACCACCGCTCCGGCCCCGTCGGCGAACAGGGCGCTGCCGACGAGCCCCGCGAGCGACGGCTTGTAGCCGGGGTACGTGAGCGAGCACAGCTCTACCGACACCAGGGCGGCGGCGCCGTCGGGGGCCCCACGCAGGTAGTCGTGCAGGCGGGCCACCCCGGCCGCCCCGGCCACGCAGCCCAGGCCGAACAGCGGGACCCGGCGCACGTCGTCGCGCAGACCCAGCCGGCCTGCGATGCGCGCGTCCAGTGAAGGCACCGCCAGGCCGGTGACCGTCGTGGTGATCAGGACGTCCAGGTCCTGGGGCCGCAGCCCGGCCTCGTCGAGGGCGCCCGACAGCGCCTCGCAGCCGAGGTCCACGGCGTTGTCGATGAAGATCCGGTTGGCCATCCCGAAGTCGGTGAGCGCCGGATACCGCTCCAGCGGCAGCACCAGGTGGCGGCTGTTGACCTTGGCGCTGGCGTGCAGCTGCCGGACGATGTCCTCGTAACCCTCGAAGTCGGGAATGCTGATGAAGAAGTCGGTGAGCTCGCGCTGCGAGTAGCGATAGGGCGGTAATGCACCGAAGACTCCGGCGACGACGCTCATTCAGCCCACCCCTTGGCGACGAAGATCCGGACCGAAGGATTCTGCCGGACGCTCAGACCGGCTATTTTAGCCCGCTCAGGCCGCCCGGCACCCAGACCGCCGTCACGTGAGCCGTACCCGGAGCGCCTCGCCCCTGGCCAAGACCCCCTCGAGCTGCTCGGCGACCCGCTGCGGCGCGGTGCCGCCCCTGGCGTCCCGCGACGACACCGACCCCTCGATGGTCAGCACCTCCCTCACCCGCGGCGTCAGCGCGGGGCTGATCGCGGCCAGCTCGTCGTCGGTCAGCTCGTCGAGCCCGACGCCGCGCCCCTCCGCGGTGCGCACGGCGGCGCCGGCGGCCTCGTGCGCGGAACGGAACGGAACACCTTGCCGGACGAGCCATTCGGCGATGTCGGTGGCCAGCGTGTAGCCGGCCGGGGCGAGGGCCGCCATGCGTTCGGTGTCGAATGTCAGGCTGGCCACCAGGCCCGCCATCGCCGGCAGCAACAGCTCGAGCTGGGCCACCGAGTCGAACACCGGCTCCTTGTCCTCCTGCAGGTCGCGGTTGTAGGCCAACGGCTGGGCCTTCAGCGTGGCCAGCAGTCCGGCGAGGTTCCCGATCAGCCGGCCCGCCTTTCCGCGGGCCAGCTCGGCGATGTCCGGGTTCTTCTTCTGCGGCATGATCGAGCTGCCCGTCGACCAGGAGTCGTGCAGCCGGACATATCCGAATTCGGTCGAGCTCCACAGGATGATGTCCTCGGCCAGCCGGGACAGGTCGACGGCGATCATCGCAAAGACGAACGCGGCCTCGGCGGCGAAGTCGCGGGCGGCGGTCGCGTCGATCGAGTTGTCGGCGGCGGCGGCGAACCCCAGCTCCGCGGCGATGGCGTCCGGGTCGAGGCCGAGTGACGAGCCGGCCAGCGCGCCCGAACCGTACGGGGAGACCGCGGCCCGCTTGTCGAAGTCCAGGATGCGGTCGACGTCGCGCAGCAATGGGTGGGCGTGGGCGAGCAGGTGGTGGGCCAGCAGGACCGGCTGGGCCGACTGCAGGTGCGTCTTGCCGGGCATGATCGCGGCCGGGTGTGCGGCGGCCTGGGCGGCCAGCGCGCCGACGACGTCCAGCGCGCCGGCCGCGACCCGGCGGACCGCGTCGCGCAGCCACATCCGGAACAGGGTGGCGATCTGGTCGTTGCGGGACCGGCCCGCCCGCAGCCGCCCGCCCAGGTCGGTACCCACCCGGTCGATCAGCCCCCGCTCGAGCGCGGCGTGCACGTCCTCGTCGCTGGGCAGGGGGCCGAAGCTGCCGTCGGCGATGTCCGCCGCGAGGCTGTCCAGCCCGGCGAGCAGGCCGTCGCGCTGCTCCTCGGTGAGCAAGCCGGCCCGGTGCAGGATCACGGTGTGGGCCCGTGACGCCGTGATGTCGTAAGGCGCCAGCACCCAGTCGAAGTGGGTGGACTTGCTGAGCGCGGCCAGCGCGTCGGACGGGCCGTCGGCGAATCGCCCACCCCAGAGCGACCCCTCGCGGGTGCTCACTTTTTTAGGCCGAGCAGACACAAAAGCAGGTGTGCGCCCGGCGTGTCGTGTCCTTTTGCGTCTGGTCGCCGGGCCGGGCCCGGCGAACACCGCTGGACGAACGTCACTGGTGGTCCCGGCGGGCGGCGATCTTGGACGACAGCCCGTGCACGTAGACGAAGCCCTTGGCCGCCGACTGGTCGAAGTTGTCGCCCTCGTCGTAGGTGGCGAGGTTGAAGTCGTACAGGGATTCGGCGCTGCGCCGGCCGTTGACGGCGATGTGGCCGCCGTGCAGCACCAGGCGGATCTCGCCGGACACGTGCTCCTGCGTGGTGGCGACGAAGCTCTCCAGCGCCACCTTCAGCGGCGAATACCACAGCCCGTCGTAGACCAGCTCGGCCCAGCGCTGATCGGTGTGGCGCTTGAACCGGCCCAACTCCCGCTCGAGGGTGACGTGCTCGAGCTCGGTGTGCGCGGTGATGAGGACCATTGCGCCCGGCGCCTCGTAGATCTCGCGGCTCTTGATGCCGACCAGCCGGTCCTCGACCACGTCGAGGCGCCCGACGCCCTGCGCGCCGGCGCGGTGGTTGAGCTCCTCGATGGCCTGCAGCACGGACACTCCCCTGCCGTCGATGGACACCGGCACGCCGCGCTCGAACCCGATGATCACCTCGTCGGGGGTGCTCCAGTTGACGGTGGGGTCCTCGGTATAGGCGTAGATGTCCTTGGTGGGGGCGTTCCACAGGTGTTCCAGGAAGCCCGTTTCCACCGCACGGCCCCACACGTTCTGGTCGATGGAGAACGGCGAACGCTTGGTGACGTTGATGGGGATGCCGTTCTCCTCGGCGAACGCGATCGCCTTCTCGCGGGTCCAGGCGTAGTCACGGACGGGCGCGAGCACCTCGAGATCCGGTGCCAGGGAGGCGAATCCGACCTCGAACCGGACCTGGTCGTTGCCCTTGCCGGTGCAGCCGTGCGCGACGATGCCGCCGCCGTGCTCACGGGCGGCCGCGACCAGGTGCTTGGCGATGAGGGGCCGGCTGATCGCCGAGACCAGTGGGTAGCGGTCCATGTAGAGCGCGTTGTTCTGCACGGTGGGCAGGCAGTAGCCCTCGGCGAATTCGTCGCGGGCGTCGACGACGACGGCCTCCACGGCGCCGCAATCCAGGGCACGCTGGCGGACGACCTCCATGTCTTCGCCGCCCTGACCAAGATCGATCGCCACGGCCACCACCTCGCGGCCGGTCTCTTTGCCGATCCAGCTGATCGCCACCGAGGTGTCCAGGCCGCCGGAATACGCCAGGATGACGCGCTCTGACATCAACCAATCTCCTTCTTAGGTAAGGCTTTCGAGGGTGCGGGCCAGCTCTGCGCCGGTCATCGGGTCCCGGGCCGCGACGAAGACGGTGTCGTCACCGGCGATGGTGCCGACGACGTACGGTAGTGCCGCCCGGTCGATTGCGCTCGCCAAGTAGTTGGCACCACCGGGCGGGGTGCGCAGCACAGCGAGGTTCGCGCTCGCGTCGGCCGACACCAGCAGCTCGCCGAGCAGCCGGGACAACCGCGCGGTGCCACCCGATACGCCCCGCACCGGGCTGCCGTCCTCAGGTACGACGTAGACGCCGACCCCGCCGTCGGCGCCGCGCAGCTTCACCGCGCCCAGCTCTTCGAGGTCGCGGGACAGTGTGGCCTGGGTGACGTCGATGCCCTCGCCGGCCAGCCGGGCCGCCAGTTCACTCTGGCTGCTGATCGAGGCCGACGACAGGATCGCCACGATGCGGTCTTGCCGGCCGGCCCGCGTGATGTCGTGGGTGGTCTTCGCGCGGGTCATCGGCGCCGCTCCAGCAGCCACGCCAGCAGCGCCTTCTGGGCGTGCAGCCGGTTCTCGGCCTCGTCCCAGACGGCGCTGGCCGGCCCGTCCATCACCTCGTCGGTGATCTCTTCGCCGCGGTGTGCCGGAAGGCAGTGCAGCACAACGACTTCGGGGTCCGCTAGGCCCAGCAGCCGCTCGTTGACCTGGAACGGCCGGAACGGTTTGACGCGATCAAGCCCGTCGCCCTCCTGCCCCATCGAGGTCCAGGTGTCGGTGACCAGTACGTCGGCGCCGCGGGCGGCGGCATCCGGGTCGGCGGTGAGGGTGACCGAGCCGCCGGTGGTCTCGCCGCGCCGCTCGGCCGCGGCCACCAGCGCCCGGGCGGGCGCGAACCCGGTGGGAGCGGCGACGGTGACGTGGATGCCCGCGGTTACCCCGCCCAGCATCAGCGAGTGGGCCATGTTGTTGGCACCGTCGCCCAGGTAGGACATCCGAAGTCCCGCAAGCGAACCCTTGCGCTCGGTGAGGGTCTGCAGGTCGGCCAGCACCTGGCACGGATGGAACTCGTCGGACAGCGCGTTGACCACCGGAACCGTCGCCGTCTTAGCCATCGCCTGCAGCCGGTCCTGGCCGAACGTCCGCCACACGATCGCGTCGACGTATCGGGACAACACCCGCGCCGTGTCTTCCAGGGTCTCGTCGCGGCCCAGTTGGGTGCTGCGGGCGTCGACCACGACGGCGTGCCCGCCGAGCTGCGCGATGCCGAGCTCGAACGAGAACCGGGTGCGGGTCGAGTTCTTGTCGAACAGGACCGCGACGCCGCGCGGCCCCTCCAGCGGGCGAGCGCTGAACGGGTCCTTCTTCAATTCGGCGGCCAGCTGCAGGATCTCGGCCTGTTCGTCGGGCGACAGGTCGTCGTCGCGCAGCAAGTGCCTAGGCATCTGCGGCCTTACCCAGGATGCCCGGCAGCGCGTCGGCGAAGCCTTCGATCTGCGCTTCGGTGACGATGAGCGGGGGCGCCAACCGGATGACGTCGGGTGCGGCGGCGTTGATGAGGAATCCGGCCTCCCGTGCGGCCGCGTCGGCCTCCTTCGCTCGTGGCGCGCTCAGCACCACGCCCCAGAGCAGGCCCCGTCCGCGCACGTGGTCGATCAGCGGGTGGTTGAGCGCTTCGATGCTGTGACGCACCGACTTGCCCAACACCTCGGCGTGCCGGACCAGGTCTTCGGCGGCGATCGTGCGCAGCACCGCCAGCGCCGCCGCGGTGCAGATCGGGTTTCCGCCGAAGGTGCTGCCGTGCGACCCCGGCGTCAGCAAGTCGGCCGCCGGGCCGGTGGCCAGGCAGGCCCCGATCGGCAGCCCGCCGCCGAGCCCCTTGGCCAGCGTCACGACGTCCGGGGTGATCCCGTCATGCTGGTGCGCGAAAAAGGCGCCCGTGCGGCCCATTCCGGTCTGCACCTCGTCAAGGACCAGCAGGGCGCCGTGGCGCGTTGTGACTTCGCGGGCGGCGGCCAGGTACCCCTCTGGAGGGACGACGACCCCGCCTTCCCCCATGATCGGCTCGAGGAACACCGCGGCGGTGTCGTCGCCGACCGCGGCGGCCAAAGCATCGGTGTCACCGTACGGCACGAAAGTGACGTCGCCCGGCAGCGGTTCGAACGGCGCACGCTTGGCCGGCTGGCCGGTCAGCGCCAGCGATCCCATCGTTCGGCCATGGAAGGCCCCTTGTGCGGCAACCAGTTTCGTACGACCGGTGAGCCGGGACAGCTTGAACGCCGCCTCGTTGGCCTCGGCGCCGGAATTGCAGAAGAACACCCGCGTCGGCGTGTCGGCGGCCAGCAGGGCGACCAGCTCCTCGGCCAGCGCGATACCGGGTTCGGTCGCATACAGATTCGAGGTGTGGCCCAACGTCGCCATCTGGTGCGCGACGGCCTCGATGACCGCGGGATGCCGATGGCCGAGCACGTTGACCGCGATGCCCGCGAGCAGGTCGAGGTAGGTCTTGCCGTCGACGTCCGTGACCAGGGCGCCCTCGCCGCTGGCCAGCGCGACCGGCGGCGTGCCGTAGTTGTTCATCATCACGGCTTCCCACCGCCGCTGGAGGTCTTCCGTCGCCGTCACGCGCTCACCACCTTGGTGCCGGTGCCCGCGTGCGTGAAGAGCTCGACCAGGACGCAATGCTTGACCCGGCCGTCGATGACATGCGCGCTCGGCACCCCGCCGGTGACGGCACGCAGGCACGCTTCGACTTTGGGAATCATGCCCGCCTCCAGCGTGGGTAGCAGTTGGGACAGTGTGGCAGTGTCGATTTCGCTCACGAGCGAGTCCGTGTTGGGCCAGCTGGTGTACAGGCCTTCGACGTCGGTGAGCATCAACAGCTTCTCGGCTCGCAGCGCCTCGGCCAACGCCGCGGCCGCGGTGTCCGCGTTGATGTTGTAGACGACGCCTTCGGCATCGGGCGCGAGGGTCGACACCACGGGGATGCGGCCCGCGGCGATCAAGTCGAGAACCGCCGCGGTGTTGACCAGTTCGACGTCGCCGACCAGGCCGATGTCGGTGGCCACCCCGTCGACGATGACGCTGCGCCGGACGGCGGTGAACAGCTGCGCGTCCTCACCGGTGATACCCACGGCGTAGGGGCCGTGGGCGTTGATCAGATTTACCAGTTCGCGGCCCACGTGGCCGAACAGCACCATCCGCGCGACGTCGAGCACCTCGGGCGTCGTGACCCGGAAGCCGCCCTTGAAATCGCCCTCGATGCCCAGCCGGCGCAGCATCGCACTGATCTGCGGTCCGCCGCCGTGCACGACGACGGGATGGATGCCGCAGTTCCGCAGGAACGCCATGTCGGCCGCGAAGGCGTGTTTCAGCGTCTCGTCGGTCATGGCGTTACCGCCGTATTTGACGACGACGATCTTGCCGTGCAGCTGCTTGAGCCACGGCAGGGCCTCGGCCAGCACCTCGGCCTTGATCTGCGTCGGCAGGTCTTCGGTGGCGCGGGTCATGAGCTGTAGGCCGAGTTCTCTTCGACGTAGCCGTGCGACAGGTCGGTGGTGCGGATGGTGGCCGAGGCGGCGCCGACACCCAGGTCGACGGTGATGTCGACGTCGGCCGCCGACAGGTCCACGTCGCGGGCGCCGGGCGCCCCGGCCCCGTCGATGCACACTGGAAAGCCGTTGAAAGACACGGCGATTCGGTTGGGGTCGAGCGTAACGGGCGCCATCCCGACGGCGGCGAGGACGCGTCCCCAGTTGGGGTCCGAGCCGAACACGGCCGTCTTGACCAGGCTGTCGCGGGCGACCACCCGCGCGGCGGCCAGGGCGTCGTCCTCGGAGGCGGCGCCCGTCACGGTGACGGCGACCCGTTTGGTGACGCCCTCGGCGTCGGATTGCAGCTGGGCGCACAGGTCGTCGCACACGCGCAGTATGGCCTCGTCGAGGTCGGCCTGGGCAGGGGCGATCCCGCTGGCGCCGGACGCCAGCAGCAGCACGGTGTCGTTGGTCGAGCAGGCACCGTCGATGTCGAGCCGGTCGAAGGTGCGGGCGGCGGCGTGCCGCAACGCCCGGTCGAGGGCACCCGAGTCGGCGACCGCGTCGGTGGTCAGCACGCACAGCATGGTGGCCAGCGAGGGCGCGAGCATGCCGGCGCCCTTGGCCATCCCCCCGACGGTCCAGTCCCCGGGGTGGTGCAGCGCAACCTGTTTCGGCACCGTGTCGGTGGTCATGATCGCCTGGGCGGCCTCGTCTCCGCCGCTCAGTCCGCCGGCCATGTCCTGGACGATCTGCCGCACGCCGGCGAGCACCTTGTCCATCGGCAACCGGTCCCCGATCAGTCCGGTGGAACAGACCGCGACTTCGATGGCCCCGGTTTCGGTGCCCCAGTCCGACAATGCCGCCGCGACGGCCTCCGCGGTGGCATGGGCGTCCTGGAAGCCGCCGGGCCCGGTGCAGGCGTTGGCACCCCCGGAATTGAGGATCACCGCGCGCAACTCGCCGGTCGTCAGCACCTGCTGCGTCCACAGCACCGGCGCGGCCTTGACCTTGTTGCGGGTGAACACGCCGGCGGCCGCGTAGTCGGGTCCTTCATTCAAGACCAGGGACAAGTCGCGGGCCCCCGACGCCTTGATGCCCGCGGCGATGCCCGCGGCCCGGAACCCCGCCGGGGCGGTGACGCCCTGCTCGCGCACCAGGCGCATGGCGCTGGCCACTTCCGTCATGGCGCCACCCCGACGACCGAAAGTCCTTCCGTTTCAGGCCAGCCCAGCGCGAGGTTCATCGACTGGACGGCAGCACCGCCCGTGCCCTTGACCAGGTTGTCGATCGCGACGATCGCGACGAACGTCTCGGCCGCCTCGTCCACCGCGACCGCGATGTGCGCGGCGTTGCTGCCTATCACCGCACCGGTGCGGGGCAACTGCCCCTCGGGCATCAGATGGATGAAGGGCTCGGCGTGGTAAGCCTTCTCGTAAGCGCCGCGCAGCTGTGACAGCGGTGATCGGGTGCGCGCGGTGCAGGTCGCCAGGATGCCGCGCGAGGTGGGAATCAGCACCGGCGTGAACGACACCGTGACGTCGCGGTCCGTGACCATTTCCAAGCCCTGGGCGATCTCTGGAGTGTGCCGATGCGCTCCGCCGATGTTGTAGGCCCGCGCCGACCCGATGACCTCCGAGCCGAGGAGGTCGGTCTTGGGGGTGCGACCGGCTCCCGACGCGCCGCTGACGGCGACGACGGTGACGGCGGGCTCGATGAGGCCCTCCGCCATGGCGGGCCACAGGCCGAGCAGCGCCGCGGTCGGGTAACAGCCCGGCACCGCGATGCGGCGCGCGCCGCGCAGCCGCTCCCGGCCGGCGGGCAGCTCCGGAAGCCCGTAGGGCCAGCTACCCGCGTACGGGGACCCGTAGTACCGCTCCCACGCGGCGGCGTCGGTGAGCCGGAAGTCGGCGCCACAGTCGATGACCAGCGTTTCGTCGTCGAGCTGGTCGGCCAGGGCCGCCGAATGTCCGTGCGGCAACGCCAGAAAGACCACATCGTGACCGGCGAGCACGGACAGCTCCGTGGGCTCGAAGACCCGTTGCGCCAATGGCGTCAGGTGCGGGTGATGCTCCGCCAGCGTGCTGCCGGCGCTGGCCGCCGCGGTCACCGCACCGATCGTGATGCGGCCGTCGCCGTAGCGCGGATGCCCCAGCAGCAGTCGCAGGATCTCTCCACCCGCGTAGCCGCTCGCACCGGCGACTGCCACCCTTGTTTCGTCGGCCATTTCGACGATTCTGCATGCTTATGCAGAAGATTGCAAATCCATTCGACTGCGGCTCGTGCCTGGCATGACAGCGCCGCGGAGCGCCGTGTCGGTCGAGGTCTCGCTTGGGGACGAGACCGGCGCCGACAGGGCTCCGGGGCGCTGGGGCTTACCCGCGGATCAGGCGGCTATGCCGATGCCCAGGCTGGCGTTGATGGCGGCCTGGAGGGAGGCCCCCAGGTCGGTCAGCGCGGCTTCCAGGGAGGCCGTCAGACCACCAGTCGTCTGAGCCAGCCCGCCGACGGCGTCCTCGAGCCCGAGCGCGAGGGTCTCACCGGTCTGGAACAGACCCGGGAAGGCAACCCCGACGCTCGCCTCGAGGCCCGTGCCCAGGGCGTCCGCCACGGCCTGGGTGGTGTCCACCCAGATGGTGGCCAGCGTGCCACCGGTCTGCGCGAGACCGCCCAGTCCGGCGCCGAGGCTCGCCCCGAGGGTCTCGCCGGCGTTGACCAGGCCGGCCAGACCACCGGTGAGGCCGCCTGCCAGCGACCCAGTGGCATTCAGCAGGCCGTTCAGGGCCCCGCCGAGGCTGGCGCTCAGTGCCGCGTTGATCGTCAGCCCCAGGTTGGGGAGCGACAGGGTCGGCAGCGCGGCGAAGAAGTCGGCGGCCAGGTTCGCCCCCGTCTGGATCGCCGTGTTCAGGCCCGCCGTGATGTTGGTGGCCAGGTCACCCAGGCCGGTGACGAAGTTACCGGCCAGCGTCGCACCCGTCTGGATCAACCCGTTGAGATTGGCACCCAGGTTCAGGCTGCCGCCCAGCATCGCGTTCAGCGATGCACTCAGCCCGTTAAGCGAAGCGCTCAGTGAGCCGCTGATCCCGTTGAGCGCGGCGCTCAGCTCCACACCCAGGTTGCCCAGGTTCGGCAACGCGAACGGCGGGAGGGTGATCGGCGGCAGACCCGGCAGCGCCAGGTTCCCCGACAGCAGCGCGTTCAGGGCGGCGTTGATGTCAGCACCGATGTCCGGCAACGCAATCGGCGGCAACGCCGGGAACGTAATCGGCGGCAGACCCGGCAACGCCAGGTTCCCCGTCAACAACGCATTGAGCGCCGCATTGATGTCAGCACCGATGTCCGGCAACGCAATCGGCGGCAGCGCCGGGAACGTGATCGGCGGCAGGCCCGGCAACGCCAGGCTGCCCGACAACGCCGCGTTCAACGCCGCGTTCAGCGACGCACCCAACCCGTTCAGCGACGCACTGAGCGAACCACTGATCCCATTGAGCGCCGCACTGAGCTCAACACCCAGACTGCCCAGGTCCGGCAACGCCGGGAAGGTGATGGGCGGCAACGTGATCGGCGGGAAGCCCGGCAACGCCAAGTTACCGGTCAACACCGCATTAAGGGCCGCGTTGATGTCAGCACCGATGTCCGGCAACGTCAGCGGCGGCAGGGCCGGCAGCGTGATCGGCGGCAGACCCGGCAACGCCAGGCTGCCCGACAGCAACGTGTTAATCGCCGCATTGATGTCAGCACCGATGTCCGGCAACGCAATCGGCGGCAACGCCGGGAACGTGATCGGCGGCAGACCCGGCAACGCCAGGCTGCCCGACAACGCCGCATTCAACGCCGCGTTCAGCGACGCACCCAACCCGTTCAGCGACGCACTGAGCGAACCACTGATCCCATTGAGCGCCGCACTGAGCTCAACACCCAGATTGCCCAGGTCCGGCAACGTCAACGCCGGCAACGTGATCGGCGGCAAGCCCGGCAACGCCAAGCTCCCCGACAGCGCCGCGTTGATCGCCGCATTGAGGTCGGTACCGAGCGCCCCCAACGACAGGGTCAGCGACGGCAGGCCCGGCAGGGTGATCGGCGGCAAGCCCGGAATCGTCAAGCTGCCCGTCAACAACGCGTTGAGGGCGGCGTTGATGTCGGTACCGAGCGCACCCAGCGACAGGGTCAGCGACGGCAGGCCGGGCAGGGTGATCGGCGGGAAGCCGGGGATCGTCACGCTGCCCGTCAACAACGCGTTGAGGGCGGCGTTGATGTCAGCACCGATATTCGGCAGCGTCAACGGCGGCAGCGCCGGGAACGTGATCGGCGGCAGGCCCGGCAACGCCAGGCTGCCCGACAACGCCGCGTTCAACGCCGCGTTCAGCGACGCACCCAACCCGTTCAGCGACGCACTGAGCGAACCACTGATCCCATTGAGCGCCGCGCTCAGCTCAACACCCAGACTGCCCAGGTCCGGCAACGCCAACGGCGGCAAGGCCGGGAACGTGATCGGCGGGAAGCCCGGCAGCGCCAGGTTACCGGTCAACACCGCATTGATGGCGGCGTTGATGTCAGCACCGATGTTCGGCAACGAAATTGGCGGCAGGGCCGGGAACGTGATCGGCGGCAGACCCGGCAACGCCAGGTTGCCCGACAGCAGCGCGTTGAGCGCCGCGTTGATGTCAGCACCGATGTCCGGCAACGTCAGCGGCGGCAACGCCGGGAACGTGATCGGCGGCAGACCCGGCAACGCCAGGTTCCCCGTCAACAACGCATTGAGCGCCGCGTTGATGTCAGCACCGATGTCCGGCAACGCAATCGGCGGCAACGCCGGGAACGTGATCGGCGGCAGACCCGGCAACGCCAGGCTGCCCGACAACGCCGCGTTCAACGCCGCGTTCAGCGACGCACCCAACCCGTTCAGCGACGCACTGAGCGAACCACTGATCCCATTGAGCGCCGCACTGAGCTCAACACCCAGACTGCCCAGGTCCGGCAACGCCGGGAAGGTGATGGGCGGCAACGTGATCGGCGGGAAGCCCGGCAACGCCAAGTTACCGGTCAACACCGCATTAAGGGCCGCGTTGATGTCAGCACCGATGTCCGGCAACGAAATTGGCGGCAGGGCCGGCAGCGTGATCGGCGGCAGACCCGGCAACGCCAGGCTGCCCGACAGCAACGTGTTAATCGCCGCATTGATGTCAGCACCGATGTCCGGCAACGCAATCGGCGGCAACGCCGGGAACGTGATCGGCGGCAGACCCGGCAACGCCAGGTTCCCCGACAACAACGCGTTCAGGGCGGCGTTGATGTCAACACCGATGTCCGGCAACGCAATCGGCGGCAACGCCGGGAACGTGATCGGCGGCAGACCCGGCAACGCCAGGCTGCCCGACAACGCCGCATTCAGAGCCGCGTTCAGCGACGCACCCAACCCGTTCAGCGACGCACTGAGCGAACCACTGATCCCATTGAGCGCCGCACTGAGCTCAACACCCAGATTGCCCAGGCTCGGCAACGTCAACGCCGGCAACGTGATCGGCGGCAGACCCGGCAACGCCAAGCTCCCCGACAGCGCCGCGTTGATCGCCGCGTTGATGTCCGCGCCAAGTTGGGGCAGCGTCGGCAGGGTGAGCGGCGGCAGGCCTGGGAAGGTGAACGGCGGCAGGCCCGGCAGCGTCAGGCTGCCAGTGAGCAAGGCATTGAGCGCACCGCTGAGGTCAGTCCCGAGGGCGCCGAGCGACAGCGTGATCGGCGGGAGGCCGGGTAACGTGAAGGCCGGCAGCCCGGGGATCGTGATCGGCGGCAGACCTGGCAGCGCCAGGCTGCCCGACAGCGCCGCGTTGAGCGCCGCGTTGATGTCAGCTCCGATGTCCGGCAAGGAGATCGGCGGCAGGGCCGGGAACGTGATCGGCGGCAGACCCGGCAACGCCAGGCTGCCCGACAGCGCCGCATTCAGAGCCGCGTTCAGCGACGCACCCAACCCGTTCAGGGACGCACTCAGCGAGCCGCTGATGCCATTGAGTGCCGCGCTCAGCTCCACGCCCAGGTTGCCCAGGTTCGGCAACGCAATCGGCGGCAGCGCCGGGAACGTGATCGGCGGCAGACCCGGCAACGCCAGGTTGCCCGACAGCAGCGCGTTGAGCGCCGCGTTGATGTCAGCACCGATGTTCGGCAACGCAATCGGCGGCAACGCCGGGAACGTGATCGGCGGCAGACCCGGCAACGCCAGGTTGCCCGACAGCAGCGCGTTGAGCGCCGCGTTGATGTCAGCACCGATGTTCGGCAACGCAATCGGCGGCAACGCCGGGAACGTGATCGGCGGCAGACCCGGCAACGCCAGGTTGCCCGACAGCAGCGCGTTGAGCGCCGCGTTGATGTCAGCACCGATGTTCGGCAACGCAATCGGCGGCAACGCCGGGAACGTGATGGGCGGCAGGGCGGGCAATGCCAGGTTGCCGCTCAACAAGGCATTGAGCGCGCCGTTGAGGTTGGCCCCGAGGTTGCCGGCCAAGTTGGCGCCGGTCTGGAACAACCCGGCGAGACTGCCGTTCACGCCGGCGTTGAGTGCCGCGCTGATGTTGGCGGCGAAGTCTGCGTTGAGCAGCGCGGCCAGCGCGGCGTTGGCCTGGGCGACCAGCGGACCACCGAGGGCCGACAGGCTTGCGCCGGCGTTTTCCAGAGCGAGCCCGGCCTGCGTGATTGCATTGCCCGTCGCGACCAGACCGCCACCGATGCTCGACAAGATGAATCCGCCGGTCTGGGCGGCGACTCCGCCGATGCCGGCGCTGAGCAGCGTCCCGATGGTGGGCCCAAGGCTTGCCCCGAGGCTGGTGCTCAAGCCGCCCGACAGCGACGCGCCGAGCGAGGCGCCAAATCCGGACAGCGCGGCGCCGAGGTCCGCGGCCAGATTGCCGCTTCCGGAGAGGAACGCCGCCGAGTTGGCCACCTCGGCACTCGCATATGCGGCCGCGCCACCACCCAACGCGTTGACGAACGCGTTGTGGAACGCCCCGACTTGGGCGTTGAGGGCCTGGAATTCCTCACCGAAGTTTCCGAACAGCGAGGCGATCGCGGCCGACACCTCGTCGCCGGCCGCCGGCACCAGTCCGGTTGTCGGCGCGACGACCGCTTGCGCGACCTCATCCAGCGCCGAGCGGATGCCCGCCAGGTCCTGCGCTGCAATCTCGACTACATCTGGTACCGCGAATACGAATGACATGTCCATCTCCCCACGACAAATGAACGACTAGGGCCCGACGAGTCGAGGCAGACTTGAGGGTAATTACGCCGAGTGGAATTGATCCGAAAACCATAGTTTTCAGATACACCGGTTCGGACGCCTGCGTTCCGGAATGTCGCTGTGCGAGCGCATCCGTCGTGCTCTGTACGTGGGTTCGGTGCGGGGTCCCTCAGGACTGAAAATAGCGGTCCGCTGGCGAAATCGGAAGCCGTTCTTAGAGCTTTTTTGTACGAGCGTCTTGTTCCGCTCGTACAGGCCGCGATTCCGCTCCGCGGCCGCCGGCATACAGAAAAACGAAGCCGACGGGCACCGGCCGAAGGAACGACACCGAAATACGGTCGTATGACTAGAAGGTGAAGAGCGGCAGTGAAAGCAGGGGCGGCGGCGACGCGGGGGCGCCGATGGCCTGGGCCAGCTGTTGCGGCGCGTAGTTGATGAGGAAGGGCAGGAGGCCGCTGAACGGCGTCGTGCCCGCCCCGATGTTCACGTTGACGGGGCCGACGGCATTGCCGGGCACCGACAGCGTGGCGGTCACCGGGTAGTAGCCCGGCGGATGCAGCAAGCCGTCGAGCGGGAAGTTGCCGACCACACTGAGGTCCGCTATCTCACCGAGGTTGATCCCTGACGCTCCGGTCACACTTGACAGGCTCAGGGCGTAGGGGAAGGTCACCTGGCCGTTGAGGAAACCGTTGGCGATGACGGCGGGCGCGTCGAACAGGGCGGCAAAGGCGCCCGCGGGGTTGCCGGCCTGTACCGCCGCCATGAATGCGGACGCGCTGGAACCCGCCGCCTCGAGGGCCGCGACCGGGGGGCCCAGTACGCTCGCACCGAAGACCAGGGGCAGCCCGACCGCGTTCTGGATACCCAGACTCGGCGGGGGGAGCAGCTGTGACACGACCAGTGCGGACGTGATGTTCGTATTGGTGAGCGTCGCAAAGACATTGGTGAAGTTGTGCGCAATTTCACCGGGTATCGCGGCGACGGGTGCGAAGTTACCCGATTGCAGGGCGGCCCCGATTGTCTGCGCATAGCCGATTTGGTTGGCGACGAACTGGCGCAGGAACGGGAAGGGATCGGCCAACCAACCGGCGCCGAGGCTCTGCAGGTTGGTCCAGGTGTTGTAGAAGAGCGCTTCGTACGGCCCCCACAAACCGGTGAAGTACGGGCCCGCGCCGACTTGCATGTTGACCAGACCCGGAAGCAGCGAATTCACCACGCCCGTCAGCGAATTCTCAAGCCCCGAAAGAGCGCCGGACAGGCCGGGCACGCCGGAGAGGAGCGAGCCCAGGTTGCCTCCGAGCGAGTTCAGGCCGCCAAGTAGCCCACCGCCCCCGGTCAGACCCCCGAGAAGCCCGGTCAGGCCGCTCGTTCCGCCGGTCAGACCGCCGAGGAGGCCACCGAGATCAGTCGCGCCAGTGGTCAGACCCCCGAGGAGCCCGGTGCCGGAACCCAGGCTGGCCAGAATGCCGCCGACGCCGCTGCTTCCGGTGAGGCCCGTGAGGAGGCCACCGACACCGCTTCCGCCACCGGTGAGGCTGCTGATCAATGCGCCCCCCGACGTGCCGCTCCCGCCAAGGAGTCCCCCGAGGAAGCCGCCCGAGGCGGCCGAGGTCGCCGCGCCGCCTGAGCCGAGAGACGCCGCACCGCCGAACAGCGCCTGCGCCGGAGCACTGACCGCATTGGCCAGCGCCTGCTCGGCGTTGGTGACCTCGGCGCTGAGGTAGGCACCGGCGCCGGCGTTCATCAAGTTGACGAATTCGGCGTGGAACGCCTGCGCTTGCGAGCTGAGCGCCTGGAACTCTTGTCCGAAACTGCCGAACATCGATGCGATCGCGGCCGATACCTCGTCCGCCGCGGCCGGCACGACCCCGGTCGTGGGGCCGACGACGCTGGCCGCAGCCTCGGCGAGTGCGTCCTGTATTCCTGCCAGATCCTGTGCCGCGCCTTGAACCAGCTCCGGCACCGCGACGACAAACGACATGTCAGTCCCCTTTGACTGAGTTACGGCGATTCATCTAATGGTCATCCAGGCGATACACGAGCCTAATAGGGATTTACTTGCGTGCGGACAAAATCCGGCGGTTTGCCGTCCACCAAGCGAAAAAAGCCGCGCAATGCGAAACGCGCGGGCGGACGCCAAGGTTCGGTTGGTTCCCCCGACGGGTCAGCCCGTCAATGCGGTTGCCAGCAACTGGGGCACGTAGTTCAGTAATGCCGGAACCAGGCCACCCACAGGAGGCCCCGTCACAGTGACGGTATTCATCAGGGGCAGACCGGGACCGGTCGCGGTGGCCGTCCAGGGCTGAAGAGGTGCGAAGAGTCCGGTGAAGGGAACGTTGGCCGTCAGCGACAATCCTGGTAGCGGCAGGTTCACCGCGACGGTCTCCTGCCCGTTGAGTAGTCCGTTGGCGATGTTGGCCGGGGCATCGATGAGTGCGATGGCCGCGCCGACCGGGTTGCCTGCCTGCACCGCGCTAAAGAACGCCGCGCTGCTGGCCGCCGCCGCGGACGCTGCGTTCACTTGTGCTCCCAACGCATCGAAGGCCAACAGGGTCGGCAGCCCGAATCCGACCGCGATCGATGCACCCGACGGACTCAAAGACGTGAGCGACACGGATATCGGCGTGGTCAGCTGCTGCGCCAGGTTCGCGTAGCCGAGGCCGCTCTGCCCGGTCACATTCAACAGCGACGACAGGTTTCCGCTGCCGAATGCCGCAGCGATCCGTTGCGGGACGCTGACTTGGGTGGCGAACGCCTGCAGCAGTGCCGGCTCCGTAACATTCACCCACGTGTTGCCGATGCCGCTCAGGTTGGCTGCGGTGTTGGCGAACAGGCTCTCATACGCGCCGAGGACCGCGCCGAGCGAGCCGCCGATGTCGGTTGGTGCGGCCGCAGCCGCGTTGACCGCGTTCGACACCGCCTGCTGGGCGCTCGCGGCCTCGGTGCTGAGGTAGGCGGCCGCGGACCCCGCCAACTGGTTGACGAATTGCCCATGAAAGGCCGCGGCTTGAGCGCAAAGCGCTTGATAGTCCTGACCCAACCCCCCGAACACCGACGCGATCGCGGCCGATACCTCGTCCTCGGCCGCTGCCACCACCGCCGTGTTGGGACCTGCGGCCGCCGCAGCGGCTTCGCTGAGCGCCGAATGAATACCCGCCAAGTCCTGGGCAGCGGTCGTCACCAGATCCGGAATTACAACCACAAAAGACATATTCATCTCCCATTGCTGTCCCGAAGCCGCCCGATAGACATCGGCCGAAATTAGCGTAAGGGCAATTCAGCCGAGCACGAGGGAAAATGGTCGATTCGTTATGTTGGTTGGGTCGCTTCGGCCTAGGCCAGCTCAGATGCGCGCAGCCCCTGTGCCGATGTAGTCATTCAAGAAGGCGCGATGGACTGGCGTCATAGTCGCCCGACAAGCATCTCGCCGGGAATTACGACCCCGCTTATCGCATCAGCGAGTTGCACGGACCCGCTATAGAGGCCCGGAATCAGGCCGCCGAACTCGGTTCCCGCGAGCGGAATCGTCGTCGGAATACCAGCAACGACGGCAGTCGCGTTGACCGGTTGGAGCGAAACCAGAAGTCCCCCAAGCGGAACGGTCGCCGTCAATGAGGACGTGAAGGGAATCGGTGACAAAGACGTAGGCAATTCGAGCGTCAACGACTGTTCCCCGTTGAGGAAGCCATTGGCAACAACCGCGGGCGCGTCGATGAGGGCAGCCGCGGCGCCCAGCGCGTTGCCGGTCTGTACCGCTTCGGCAAAAGCATTCGCACTGCTCGCAAACGCGCTCAACGTTGTAACCGGCGCGCCAATGGCATCAAGAGCCAGGGCTAAAGGCAATCCGACCGAGAATGACGGCGGTAAGAAAGAAAACGAGATATTGGAGTCGGTAAGGGTTCCGACCACATTGCTGAAGTTCAACGCGACATCACCCGGAACGGCGGCAATGGGCAACAGGTCGCCCAGCGCACCCAGTACTGTCACGGTCCCATTGGTGTTGAACTCGAGACCCGAGAAAAATAAGTTGGCGAATCCCTTGCCGATGTCGGTGACCGCCCCGGTCGCGTCGCCCGTCAAGAGGGCTTGAAACGCGGCCTGGAAAGAAGATGGCAGGGCAACCACCCCGGCTGCGAAGCCGGTGGCCGCGTGCTGGAAAGAAGTGGCGACCAATTGTCCGTAGGCGATTTGGTTGTCGATGAACTGGCGCAATAGGGGCGCAGGGTTGGCGGACCATAGACCGCTGACGGCTTGCAGGTTGGCGGCCGTGTTGTTGTAAAGCGTCTGATACGGTCCCGCGATGTCGGGCACGCCCGGGCTCGTCCCGGCATTGAATAACTGTGGCAGCAGCGCACTTTCGAGCGACTGAAGGGTTGCCGGCAGCCCTGGGATGCCCCCTAACACATTCGGCGGGGCCGCCCCGGATAGGAACGAGAGGGGGTTGCCACTCTCGAGGGCGCTCACCACGCCGTTGATGCTCGCGCCCACCGATCCACCGCCGAGACCGCCCAGGAGCGAACCCCCGATTGTCCCCCCGCCAACGATTGGATCGAGGAGGGCCGCGGGCTGCGCGGCAGCGGCACCGAGGGCGGCGCCGTTTGCTGCTGCCGCCGCGCCGGCCTGCCCGAGGATTCCCTGGACGGGTGCGCTCACCGCGTTCATCAGACTTTGCTGCGCGTTGGCGACGTCGCTGCCGAGGTATGCGCCGGCGCCCGCGTTCAGCAGGCCGACGAACTGGTCGTGGAAGGCCTGGGCCTGGTTGTTGAGAACCTGATATTCCTGGCCGAAGGTGCCGAACATTGCGGCGACCGCCGCCGATACCTGGTCCTGGGCCGCCGCGACGACTCCGGTGGTGGGTCCCGCGATCGACGAACTGGCCTCTGCTATCGCTTCCCGGATGTTCGCCAGGTTCTGCGCCGCTCCTTGCACTTCATCCGGCACCGCGAAGACGAACGACATATCGATCTCCCATCGGCCAATACGACGGTTACCGGATGTTCACCCAGGCCATGTGAGCGTAATCACACGTCGCGACGGACGGCGGGAAATTTGGAGAATTGTTATTTTCGCCGGTCAGGCGCCTCAGCGATCGACCTGCGAACGCACGCGCTGCTGCGCCTCGGGCTGAATTTGCAGCCGAACCACGGCCGCACAGTCGGACGATCGCACTAGTCGTGCTAGAGCCGACGCGGCGGGACGCCTGCTCACCCAAACGCCCCGCCCGCCAGCACCTACTACATGGTGGACATGATTGCCGCCGCCAGTTGAGGCCCGAAGCCGATCAGGCCGGGGATGATTCCACCGACTCCGGTCCCACCGAGAAGCGGCAGCGGCGTGTCGGTCCCCAGGATGTTGATCACGAGAGTCGGAAGGGTTAGGGGAGTGAGGATCCCGCCGAAGGGGATCTCGACAGCCGAGCTGAGACCACCGCCGAGGTCGGCCGACGGCAACAACAGGTTCGTGGTGCCGTTGAGGAAGGCGTTCGTGACGTTCGCCGGAGCGTCGAGGAATGCGGTCAACGCGCCCGTCAGGTCACCGGTTTGCAGCGCGCTTCCCAGCGCCACCGCGGTGGAGTTGAATGCGCTCAGCCCGTTGATCGGTCCACCGATACCATCCAAAATCAACTGCAGCGGCAGCCCGAAGTTGATGTTCAATGCATTCAGGTCAAGCGTGGTACCGAAATTCGTGAATGCCTCGACCAGGTTCGTTGCGTTCTGTGCCATCATGTGCGGGACCGTCCCAAGGGGCAGCAAGTCGGCGAAACTTTGCGCGATCTGGCCGGGGATGTTGAATATCGGCGCCAGGTCTCCCAGGGGTCCCAGCGGCGTCACGCTCATAATCCCGGACGGCAGCGTGGCCAGGCTGAATCCCGGAAGGAAAGCGGTCTCGAGGGCGGAACTGAGGGCGGAGAATGCGGATGAGGGGTCACCTGCCAGCAGGGCCTGGAAGGCTGTCGCCAGGCCCGCGGGCAGGGTCTGGATGCCGGTGACGAGGTCTTGTGCGGCACTTTGCAATCCGGTGGCGATGGTTTGGGCGTAGCCGATCTGGGTGTTGATCAGCTGCTGCACGAACGCACCGGGGTTGAAGTTGGCGATCTGTTGGATGCCGGCCTGGATCGCCGCCGGCAGGTTGGCCAGCTCGGTGGGCAGGTTCTGAATGCCGGTCGCAAGCTGGGTGGCGATCGTCTGACCGTAGAAGATCTGGTTGTTGACCAGCTGATGCAGGAACGGGAACGGGTTGGACACCAAGGTGTTCCCGATCGAACCCAGGTTGTTGACGGTGTTGGTGAACAGGGCCTGATACGGGCCGGCCACCGTGGCGCCAAACGAACTCAACCCGTCGAGCACCCCCGCAGCCCCACCGGTCTGCAGGCCCCCCACCGTGAGCTGCGCACCGGCGATCGCATTCGAAATCGCCTGCGCCCCACTCTGCAGCTCACCACCCACAAATGCCCCGATGCTGCCATTACCCAGCGCCGTCACCGCACCATTGACACCCACACCCAGGTTCCCGGCCAACTGCCCGAGGGCCGCCTGACCACCCGACACGACCCCACCCAAACTCTGCCCCACCCCACCAAGCACGCCGCCATCAAGACCACCCAGAATCGTCTGCGCGGCGTTGGCCGCTTCCGCGCTCCCATACGCCCCCGCACCGGCATTCATCAACGACACGAACTGCGCGTGAAACGACTGCGCCTGAGCACTCAGCGCCTGAAACTCCTGCCCGAAATTGCCGAACAGCGATGCGATCGCAACCGATACCTCGTCCTGCGCCGCCGCGACGATGCCCGTGGTAGGACTGGCCGCAGTCGCCGCGGCCTCCGCCAACGACGAACGAATACCCGCCAAACTCTGAGCTGCACTCTCAACCAGGTCCGGCGTTGCGATCACAAACGACATTTCCAACCTTTCCTCGCGCCGCTAAAGCGGTGACCGGCGGCCGCCACTATTCAACATGAGTACAATAAGGCCTCGCGCACGATTTGCGCGAGGCCCCCTCGTACTCCCCTAGCTCCCGGTTACCGACCGGGAACTTACCCCAGAGTAACCAAGACTGACATGAGCCTAATAACGAACCTCCAAAGAACAAAATGACCACGCGCGTTTTCACAGGTTTCGCTTAAGTCCGACGCACATCGCTATGTGTGGTGCAGACGGACCCCGGCCGTTTGCGCAACGGCAGGTGCGAATCCGGGACCTGTGCGAAGTCCGCGAGCGTAACGGGGTTGCGATTCTTGAGCCGTATTTTCGCAGTGCGGTTACGCTCGCGGCTCGGGACCGTCGCCTAGGCGCGCAGCTCGGCGCCGACCACTTCGGCGGCGCGTTGCACCGCAGCGTCGCGAGCGGCGCTGGCGTCGTCCTCGGTGAGGGTGCGGTCGGGCGCGCGGAACCGCAATGCGAACGTCAGCGACTTGCGGTGCTCCCCGATCTGCGGGCCGGTGAAGACGTCGAACAACTGGATGTCCTCGAGCAGTTCGCCGGCGCCCTCGCGAACCGCGTCGGCCACCGCCTGAGCCGGCACGTCCGCGGACACCACCAGGCTGACGTCCTGAAAGACGGCGGGGTATGGCGAGACCCGTGGCGCCGGAAGCAGATCGGTGAGAGGGATCGCGTCGAGGTTGAGCTCCATCGCGCACGTGTCTCTGGGCAGGCCAGAGCGTTCGATCACCGCGGGATGCAGTTGACCTGCGTGACCGACGGTGGTCTCGCCGACCAGCACTTCGGCGCACCGGCCGGGATGCCAGGGCAGGTATTGCGCCGCGCGGAGCTGCACCTCGACTCCGCTGGCACGGGCGACGATTCGCACCGCCTCGAACGCATCGGCGGCTTCGAAGCGGCGGCCGGGTCCCCACGGACCACGCCGTTCACTCAAGCCCGCCATTACCGCGGCGACGTGCTGGGGTTGCCGAGGCAAGGACGCGTCGAGCAGGGCGATCTCGTCGTCGGTCGGGCGGCGGTGCACGGGAATCAGCTCGACGCCCCCGGTTTCCTCGGTCGGCTGCACCACCTGCGCCAGCGAATACAGCGCGACGTCGACGAGGCCGCGGGATACGTTGCGTGTCAGCGCTTCCAACAAGGCGGGCAGCAGCGTGGTGGCCAGGTGCGGGCGGTCGGCTTCCAGCGGGTTGAGCACGTGAGTCGTGCGGCGTCGCGAGTCATCGGCGGGCAGGCCCCACAGCTCGAACACCCCGGCCGGCAAGAACGGAGTGGGCAGGATCTCGACGAACCCGGACTGGGCCAGCGACTTGCCGACGGCGCGGCGGCGCTTCTGCACCGCGGTGAGCCCCCGGCCCGCGGGCGCGGACGGCAGCACCGAAGGGATCGCCTCGAGCCCCTCCAGCCGCAGCACCTCCTCGACGAGGTCGGCTGGCTGCGACAAATCCGGTCGCCAGCTCGGCGGCGTCACGGTCAGCGTGTCACCCTCGCCGGCCACCAGGACCCCGATCTGCGCCAGCCGCTTGGCGGTCGTGCCCGGGGCGTACGCGATGCCGGCGAAGCGGTCCGGCAGGTCGGCGGCGATGCGGATCGGCGGAAAGGCCCAATCGTCACGCGGCGGGTCGCCCCGCCAGTCGGTGAGTTTGTCCGACACCGCTCCCCCGGCGATGTCGACGAGCAGTGTGGCACAACGGTTCAGCGCGGCCACCGAGATGGCCGGATCCACGCCACGCTCATACCGCCGGGCTGCCTCGCTGGGCAGGTGCAGCCTGCGCTGGGTGCGCGATACCGCAGCCGGGTCCCACACGGCGGCCTCCAGCAGCACGTCAGTGGAATCGGCGCGCACCTCGGTGCTCGCCGCCCCCATCACGCCGCCGATCGCGGCGGTCGCCGCGTCGTCGACGATGAGGACGTCGGCCGGATCGAGCTTGCGCTCGATGTCGTCGAGGGTGACGACGGTCTCGCCGGGCCGGGCGAACCGCACCTCGAGACCGCCGGTGATGCGGTTGGCGTCGTGGGCGTGCATGGGGTGGCCCAGTTCCAGCATCACGTAGTTCGTGACGTCCACTGCCGGCGACGTCGCCCGAATTCCGCAGAGCAGCAACCGGCGTTGCAACCACCATGGCGACACGGCGTCGGGGTCGATCCCGGTGACCGGCCGCAGGGAAAACCGGCGCACACCGGTGTCGGCGTGCACGGTCAGTGGCCAGGCTTCGCCGTCGGCCGGCAGGGGCTTGACGTCCGCAGGGTCGACGAAATTCAGGTCGTAGGCACAGGCGATCTCGCGCGCCAAGCCGCGCACCGACATGCAATACCCGCGATCGGGGGTGATCGCCAGGTGGAAGACGACGTCGTCGAGTCCGAGCACCGCGGCTGCATCCGCCCCGGGTTCGGCGGTCCCGGGCGGTAGCACCAAGATCCCCGAATGGTCTGCACCCAAGCCGAGTTCGGCCGCCGAGCAAATCATCCCGTCGGATTGACGCCCATAGGTCTTACGTGCGGCAATAGCGAATCCGCCAGGCAATATGGTCCCGGGTAGCGCCGCCACTATCAGATCGCCGACGGCGAAATTCGTCGCACCACAGATGATCTCGCGCTGCTCTTCCGCGCCGACGTCGACGAGGCAGGCGCGGATCGGCTTCTTGAAGCCGGTGAGCTCCTCGATGTCGGTGACGCGTCCCACCGTTAGCGGGCCGTCGACCGGGCCGAGGGTCTGGACCTCCTCGACTTCGTGGCCGATCCGCACGAGCGCCTGCTCGAGGTCCTTTGGTGCGACATCCCAATCCGGGGCGCCCGCCGCGACGACTTCCCGCAGCCAGCTGTACGGAACGCGCATCAGGCACCCACCCCGAACGGCAGCGAGAACCGGACGTCGCCCTCGACCATGTCGCGCATGTCCGGAATCCCGTTGCGGAACTGCAGGGTTCGCTCCAGGCCCATCCCGAACGCGAAGCCCGAGTAAACGTCCGGGTTGATCCCGGCCGCTCGCAACACATTCGGATGCACCATCCCGCAGCCGCCCCACTCCACCCAGTCGGCGCCGCCCTTCTTGTTGGCGAACCAGACGTCGACCTCGGCCGACGGCTCGGTGAACGGGAAGAAGTGCGGCCGGATCCGCGTGCGCGCGGAGGGCCCGAACTCGGCGCGCGCGAACGCGTCCAGCGTTCCCCGCAGGTGCGCCATCGACAGGCCGCGGTCCACCGCCAACCCTTCCACCTGGTGGAAGACCGGCGTGTGGGTGGCGTCGAGCTCGTCAGTACGGAACGTCCGGCCGATCGAGATGATGTAGACGGGCAATTCGTGCGCCAGCAGGGTGCGCACCTGCACCGGTGAGGTGTGCGTGCGCAGCAGTTGACGGGAATTCTCCGGCGCGATGTAGAAGGTGTCCTGTTCACTGCGCGCGGGGTGGTCGGCGGGAAAGTTGAGGGCGTCGAAGTTGAACTGCTCGGTTTCTACCTCCGGGCCCTCCGCAAGCTCCCATCCCATCGCGACGAAAGTATCGGCGATGTGCTCGGCCAAGATCGTGATTGGGTGCCGAGCCCCGGCCGGATGCCGCGTCGACGGCAGGGTGACGTCTATGCCTTCGGCGACCAGGACCGCTGCGTCGCGCTCGGCGCGCAGTGTGGCCAGCCGTTCGTCGTAACTGCGTTGGACCTCCGAGCGTGCGACGTTGACCCGCTTGCCGGCATCGGCGCGCTCGTCTTTCGGCAAGGCGCCCAGCGCTTGGCGCGCCAGGGCCAGCGGCGAGCGGTCGCCCAAATGCTCGGTTTTGACGCGCGCCAGGGCGTCAAGGTCCGCGGCCTGTTCGATGGCCTGCTGGGCGGCGGTGACGGCTCGGGCCAAGGCGTCGGGCGACAGGTCGACGGGTTGATCACCCACGCGGCGGCATTCTCCTTGCTGACGATTCTGGACGGCTCGACGTGCCGATCATAGTGACCCGCGGCGCGCCGCTGACCGCGCGCTTCATTTGGGTGGGCGCACCCGTCCGTCCGGACGGGTTAGCCGACGACGACCGCTTGGGGATTGGCCGGCGCGTCGTCTTCCGCAGGCAACTGTGGGCCCGCTTTGCGCGCTGCGACGAACTGGACGGTCGTGTAGGCGACCAGCGCGCCCAGCAGACCGAATACCGGCGCCGCGGCCATCGTGATCCAGTGGTGCGCTAGCACCAGGAATCCGAATCCCGAGGACGCCACGAGCATCAGGCGGCGCACCCATGTCCAGTGGATCGGTTGCTGGAATCTTGCCGATACCAGCACGCCCAACACCACGGCGACGGTATGACCGGCGTCGGTGAAGTCCCCACCGATGATGGCCGCCGCCAGCCCCGCCGACACCCACCAGCCGACCCAGGCCGCCCGCCAGCGCGGGGGAATCACCGCCGTCATCGCCCCGAGCACCGCGAGGGCGCCGTAGCTCATCCCCACGTCGCTGACCCGGGTAATGGACACCGGCAGCCAACCGACTTCGACCGCCGCGGCTAGCGCCGCGGCAACCAGCAGCGTGGCGCCGATGTGGCCGACGACGAACGCGATCATCAGCCGGATCGTGCGTAGGTGCAGCTCAGCGAGCGCGAGCAGGCACGTCAGGAAGGGCAGCCAGAAGTAGAGCGGGCCGGCGTCGACCACCAGGGCGCTGCCGATCAGGGTGCCCAGGTGGCCGTGCGCTAGGTTGTGCAGGTTCGTGCTGGCCCGCTCGACGATGACGTCGTGTGCGTGCGGACCCAACGCCAGGATGACGCAGCTGATGGCCAGAAGAACCGCGGCGTATGCCAGCGTGAACTGGACCCGGGCAAGCCGGGAAAATATGCCCCCCATCATTGCCATCCATTATGGCTGGGACTGTGTTTCGGCCGTGTCATCGGAGGCTGTCAACTCCCTATGAGTCTTGAGGCGGTAAATCGCCAGGTCCGCGGGAATGCCGGCGCTCTTGTGTGGGAACACCGGCTTGCGTGCACGCTTGGCGACGATGCCCATTGCGTCCAATTCGCTCTGCGATATCAGATCTAACGTCGAACTCGACACCATGATTCCACCCTTGGTGGCCCGTTCCATCACCCGCGCGGCGACGTTGACGTCAACACCGAGCCAGTCGGCGGCCAGTCGCTGCGGGCGCCCGGTGTGGATTCCGACCCGCATGCGGGGGGTGTAGCCGGCCACCTCGACCGATTTCAACGCCGCTTTGGCTTCCAGCACCGCACGCACGGCGACCGTCGGATCGCGGAACACCGCCATGATCCCGTCGCCCATCCGCTTGACGATGTGCCCACCGGCGTCGAGCAGGGGCGGTTCGACCGCGCGCGCCACCTGCCGCAGCAGCGAGAGGGCCGCCTCGTCACCCGCGTTCAGGGACCAGGTGGAGAACCCCACCAGATCGGTGAAAACGAGGGTGACCTCTGTGTTTGCCGGCCTTCGGGACACCGCTTCGGTAAGCGCCTGCCACACCTGCAACACGCCCAGACTGACTTCCCGTGACACCGCGTCGCGGTCCCCCAGCAGCCGGTCGGCGGCGCGCGCCGCGGCCCTCGGACCACCATCACCCGCGGTGGACAGCGGGTCCCCGAACTCCGGATCGCCCGGCAAGAGCCGCCGCGCGCGGCGCAGAAAGGCCACCGCGCCGGGGTTGTGGTTCCTGCCCTTCAACCACTGCGTCGCGGTGTGCACCGACGCGGGTGGCAGCCGGCGCGGGGTTGGCTGCGCCTGCGTTTGCACCGCGTCGTCGGGCTCGCCGGAATCCGGATCGCGACGCGCCACCTCCACCTTCGCCAGGTTAGGTGGTCTTCGCAGAGCCCGGCAATTACGGCCGGGCCCGATGTGTCACATCTCGCAGCAAAGGGCCTGATCACGGCGCCGCCACGCGCGGGTCGACGCCCGGTAACACTCTTCGCGCCGCGGCGCCGAAGTCGTAGACAACGTACGTTGTCAAAGTTATCGTGAGCTCAGTCACAGTAGGAGGCCGCGATGACTGCCACGGGGACTTATGGCACTCCTTCCGAGGATCCGCTCGGGCCCGATTCGCTCACGTGGAAGTACTTCGGGGACCTGCGCACCGGAATGATGGGGATCTGGATCGGCGCCATCCAGAACATGTATCCCGAGCTGGGCGCCGGCGTCGAGGAGCACTCGATCCTGCTTCGCGAGCCCCTGCAGCGGGTGGCACGGTCGGTGTACCCCATCATGGGCGTCGTCTACGACGGCGACCGGGCCGCCGAGACCGGCCGGCAGATCAAGAGCTACCACCACACGATCAAGGGGACGGACGCGACCGGGCGCCGCTATCACGCGCTCAACCCGGAAACCTTCTACTGGGCGCACGCCACCTTCTTCATGCTGATCATCAAGGTGGCCGAATACTTCTGTGGGGGCCTGACCGAGGCCGAGAAGCGGCAGCTGTTCGACGAACACGTGCGGTGGTACCGCATGTACGGCATGAGCATGCGGCCGGTGCCCGAGTCCTGGGAGGACTTCCGAAAGTACTGGGACCGGGTCTGCCGCGAGGAGCTGGAGATCAACCAAGCGACGCTCGACATCTTCCGGATCCGCATCCCCAAGCCCAGTTTCGTCCTCATGCCGACTCCGCTCTGGGATCAGTTGTTCAGGCCGCTGGTGGCCGGCCAGCGCTGGATCGCGGCGGGCCTATTCGACCCCGCGGTGCGCGAGAAGGCCGGAATGCGGTGGACCCTTGGTGACGAGGTCCTGCTGCGCCTATTCGGCAAGCTGGTCGAGCTGGCGTTCCTGGCCGTTCCCGACGAGATTCGGCTGCACCCGCGCGCCCTGGCCGCCTACCGCCGCGCGGAGGGGCGGGCCCCGGTCGACGCGCCGCTGGTCGAGGCTCCGGCGTTCATGGCACCCCCGCGCGACCGCCGCGGGCTGCCGATGCATTACTTTCCGCCGCGCCCACGTTCCGCGCTGGACCCGGCCCTCCAACCCGCGCGAGCCATCATGGAACGTGCCGGCTCGATCGTGCACACCACGCTCTCCCTGGCCGGATTGCGGCCGGCGAGGGGCCGCGGCAGAAACGCCGCTTGACGAGGCGTGCCGCCAAGGCCCGCTCAGCTCAGGATGCCCAGGGCCTGTGCGCTTTGGTAGAGGCAGATCGCCGCCGCCGCGGCCACGTTCAGGCTCTCGGCCCCGCCGGACATCGGAATGCGCACCCGATGGTCCGCAGCATCGGCGAGTTCCGCCGCCAAGCCGTGCGCCTCGGGACCCAGCACCCACGCCGTCGGCGCGGCGAGGTCGGCCGTGTCGAGGCGCGTCTCGCCGTCCACCGTGGTGGCCAGCACCTGCAGGCCGGCGGCGCGCACCGCGGCGACGGCCGCCGGGGCATCGGGCGCGGTGACCACGGGGATCGAGAAGATGCTGCCGGTCGAGGCGCGCAGGCACTTGCCGTTGTACGGGTCGACGCTGTGACCGCCCAGGATCACCGCGCCCGCCCCCATGGCGTCGGCGATCCGAATCAACGTGCCCGCGTTGCCCGGCTCGCTGATCTCGACGGCCACCACGATCAGCCGCGGCGACCCCGCCAGGACGTCCTGTAGGCGGGTCTCCGCCATGTCGCACACCGCTACCAGCCCCGTCGGGGTGACGGTATCGGAGAGGGCCTTGGCGGCCCGCTCGGTGACCGGATGGACGGGACACCGCAGCGTGGCCAGTAACGACGCCTGGCGCTCGGCCGCGAGCTCGGTGACGAACACCTCCCGGACCAGCCCCCGGGCGGAGGCGGCCTCGACCAGGTTCGGCCCTTCGGCGAGGAATTGTCGCGCCCGCCGACGGCCGACGTGACGATGCAGCTTGACCGCCGCCGCCACCCGGGCTGAGCGCTCGGTGAGCACGAACCCGCCGGGTTAGGCGGCCTCTCCGGAGTCCGACGGCGCGTTGACGTCCTCGGGCAGGGCGGCGCGGGCCACCTCGACGAGCGCGGTGAAAGCGGCCGGGTCGGTGATCGCGATGTCGGCGAGGTTCTTGCGGTCCACCTCGACGCCCGCGGCCTTGAGGCCCTGGATCAGCCGGTTGTAGGTGATGTCGTTGGCGCGGGCGGCCGCGTTGATCCGCGAGATCCACAACTTCCGGAACTCCCCCTTGCGCGCACGGCGGTCACGGAAGGCGTAGTTCAGTGAGTGCAGCTGCTGCTCTTTGGCTTTCCGGTACAGCCGGGACCGCTGGCCGCGATAGCCCTTCGAGGCCTTGAGGACGGTGCGCCTCTTCTTCTGGGCGTTGACTGCCCGCTTCACGCGTGCCATGGATGTTCCTACTCTCGTTCAGGCAGTGAATGGTTCTGCAAGTCTGGAGCCGGGACCGAACGGTCGTCCGGCGCGATGGTCAGCCGTTCAGCAACGACTTGACGCGCTTGGTGTCGTTGGCCGCCACGATCGTGCGGCCGGCCAGCCGCCGGGTCCGTTTGGTGGGCTTGTGCTCGAACAGGTGCCGCCGATTGGCTTTCTCGCGCGCGATCTTTCCGGTCCCGGTGCGGCGGAACCGCTTCGACGCGCCACTGTGGGTCTTGGCCTTGGGCATGTTTCCTCTAGTCCTCGTTAGTTCGATGAAGGTGTGCTGTCGCCGGCCGCATCGGCGTCGGTTGCCGGTTCGGCTCCCGGTCCCTCGGGATGCCGCGCCCTGGCGCGAGTCTTCGCGCCGCGATGCGGTGCCAGAACCATCGTCATGTTGCGGCCGTCCTGCTTGGCCGACGTCTCGACGAAGCCGTATTCGGCCACGTCCGCTCCGAGCCGCTGCAGCAGTCGATAGCCCAGCTCGGGCCGCGACTGCTCACGTCCGCGAAACATGATGGTGACCTTGACCTTCGACCCCGCTTCGAGGAAGCGGATGACGTGACCCTTCTTGGTCTCGTAGTCGTGATCATCGATCTTGGGGCGCAGCTTCTGTTCTTTGACGACGGTCTGTTGCTGGTTCCGGCGGGATTCGCGCGCCTTCTGCGCCGCCTCGTATTTGAACTTGCCGTAGTCCATGATCTTGCAGACCGGAGGTCTGGCGTTAGGGGCTACTTCGACAAGGTCGAGATCGGCGTCCGCGGCAACGCGCAGCGCGTCTTCGATGCGCACGATGCCTACCTGCTCCCCTCCCGGACCAATCAATCGGACTTCAGGTACGCGGATGCGCTCGTTGACGCGGGTCTCAGTGCTGATGGGGCCTCCCTTGTTGGGCTTCTGAGTCGTACTGCAATCGCCACCAGAGCCCGGCCCGTCCTAGATTCGGTGGAGACACCGCTCCACCAGCAAAAAAGCCCTGCATCAGCAGGGCCCAATGCCGACCGATCGCGGCCACGAGAGAAATCTCAGGCCGCCCGCGCTTGCCGCGGAACAGGCGTGCATGACGCCCGTGACCGGACCGTTTCGCCGTGAGTTGATCGTGGCTAGCGGTGGGAGTGGGACTCCACTTAACTATTCCTGGCCTTCGCCGGGATGGTCGCGGCCAACAGTTTAGCAGGCGTGAGGGGTCTTTCCGCACTTCGGCGACCCGCCCCCGCACCCGCCTGCTCGGCAAATCAGTTCGACGGCTCTTCGCGACTCTCGCCCTGTCGTCAGGAATTTCACGGGTTGAAGGCATATCCTCGCGGTCTGTGACTCTCGCTTCACATCGCCCGGGCATCCGGTCCCGGTCCCGGTTCCGCTGGGTGCCGGCGGCGGCCGGCTGGACCGTCGGCGTCATCGCCACCCTGTCGCTCGTCGCCAGCGTGTCGCCCCTGGTCCGCTGGCTGATCAAGGTTCCGCGGGAGTTCATCAACGACTACCTGTTCAACTTCCCGGACACCAGCATCGCGTGGTCGTTCGTGTTGGCGCTGCTGGCCGCGGCCCTGACGGCCCGCAAGCGCATTGCCTGGCTGCTGTTGCTGGGCAACATGATCCTGGCCGCCATCCTGAACGCCGCCGACATCGCCGCGGGCGACAACACCGCGGCGGAGACCTTCGGCGAAAACCTCGGTTTCGCCGTGCACGTCGTCGCGATCGTGCTGCTGGTCCTGTCCTACCGGGAGTTCTGGGCGAAGGTCCGCAAGGGCGCTCTGTTCAAAGCGGCGGCGGTGCTGGTGGTCGGCGACGTCATCGGGATTCTGGTGTCCTGGGCTCTGGTCGAGATGTCCCCGGGCACCCTGGCGCCGGACTCCCGCTTCTGGTACGTGGTCAACCGGGTCGTCGGGTTCTCGATCGTCGATCCGGACGCCTTCACCGGCAAACCGCACCTCATCCTCAACGCGTTCTTCGGTCTGTTCGGCGCTCTCGCGCTGATCGCGGCGACGATCGTGCTGTTCCAGTCGCAACGCGCCGACAACGCCCTGACGGGCGAGGACGAGTCCGCCATCCGCGGGCTGCTCGAGCTGTGGGGCAAGAACGACTCCCTCGGATACTTCGCCACCCGCCGCGACAAGTCGGTGGTCTTCGCCCACAGCGGCCGCGCAGCCATCACCTACCGGGTCGAGGTCGGCGTCTGCCTCGCCAGCGGGGACCCGGTGGGCGACCCGCGGGCGTGGCCACAGGCCATCGACGCGTGGTTGGCGCTGTGTCAAACCTACGGTTGGGCGCCCGGCGTCATGGGCGCCAGCTCGCAGGGCGCTCAGGCCTATCGCGAGGGCGGTCTGAACGCCTTGGAGCTGGGCGACGAGGCGATCCTGCGCACCGCCGATTTCAAGCTGTCCGGCCCCGACATGCGCGGGGTGCGTCAGGCCGTCACGCGAGCCCGCAGGGCCGGCCTCACGGTGCGCATTCGGCGGCACCGTGACATCTCCGCGGAGGAGATGAGCGACACCATCACACGCGCCGACGCCTGGCGCGACACCCAGACCGAGCGCGGTTTTTCCATGGCGCTCGGCCGGCTCGGCGATCCCGCCGACGGCGACTGCCTGCTCGTAGAGGCGCTGGACCGCGGCGGTGAAGTCGTCGCCATGCTGTCGCTGGTCCCGTGGGGGACCACCGGCGTCTCCCTGGACCTGATGCGCCGCTCCCCGCAGTCCCCCAACGGCACCATCGAGCTGATGGTCAGTGACCTCGCGCTCAACGCAGAAGCCCTTGGCATCACAAGAATTTCGCTGAACTTCGCCATGTTCCGGTCCGCGTTCGAACAGGGCGCCCAGCTCGGCGCCGGCCCGGTCGCCCGGTTGTGGCGGGGGTTCCTGCTGTTTTTCTCGCGGTGGTGGCAGCTCGAGACGCTGTACCGGTCGAACATGAAGTACCAGCCCGACTGGGTGCCTCGGTACGCCTGCTACGAGGACGCCCGGCTGATCCCCCGCGTGGGTGTCGCGTCGGCCCTCGCCGAGGGATTCCTCGTGTTCCCCTTCAGCCGGCGCAAGACGCACACCGGGCACCACCCCGCGGTCCCGGCCAGGCTCGCCGAGTCGGGGTTGCTGCACCCCGACGGGTCCGCGCCCGACGTGAGCGAGCTGCAGCAACGGCGCGACACGGCCGAACGGGAAGAGGCGCGATCCCGCCTCCCCGAGCAGGTGCGCGTGCGCCTGGCCAAGCTGAAGGGATTGCAGCGCAGGGGCATCGACGCGTATCCGGTCGGTTCCCCGCCCAGCCACACCGTCGCCGGGGCGCTTGACGCCGACGACCGGGACAACGTCTCGGTGGCCGGCCGCGTCCTACGGATTCGCGACTACGGCGGGGTGCTGTTCGCGCAATTGCGCGACTGGTCCGGTGACATGCAAGTGCTGCTGGACAATTCGCGGCTGGAGAAGGGCTGCACCGCCGATTTCACCGCGGCCATCGATCTCGGCGACCTGGTCGAGCTGACCGGGCAGATGGGCTTCTCCAAGAATGGGACGCGCTCGTTGATCGTGGCCGAATGGCGAATGATCGGTAAGTGCCTGCGGCCGTTGCCGAATAAGTGGAAGGGACTGACCGACCCCGAGGCCCGGGTGCGAACCCGCTATGTCGACCTCGCGGTCAATACCGAGTCGCGCGATCTCCTCAAGGCCCGCAGCGGCGTGCTGCGGTCGGTCCGGGAAACGCTGTTCGCCAAGGGGTTCATCGAGGTCGAAACGCCGATGCTGCAGCAAATCCACGGCGGTGCCACGGCCCGCCCGTTCGTCACGCACATCAACGCCTACGACATGGACCTGTTTCTGCGGATCGCACCCGAGTTGTATCTCAAGCGGTTGTGCGTGGGCGGCGTGGAGCGGGTGTTCGAACTGGGCCGGGCGTTCCGCAATGAGGGGGTGGACTTCAGCCACAACCCCGAATTCACGCTCCTGGAGGCGTACCAGGCGCACGCCGATTACAGGGTGTGGATCGACGGCTGCCGCGAGCTCATCCAGAACGCCGCGCAGGCCGCGCACGGTCAGCAGACCGTGCTGCGACCCCGCTCCGACGACTCGCGCCTCGAACCGGTTGACATCTCCGGGGAATGGCCCGTGAAAACCGTGCACGACGCCGTCTCCGAGGCGCTGGGGGAACGCATCGACCCCGACACGCCGCTGTCCGCGCTGCGCAAGCTGTCCGACGCCGCCCACATTCCCTACCGCGCGCACTGGGACGCCGGTGCGGTGGTCCTCGAGCTGTACGAGCACCTGGTCGAGGACCGCACCGAGCGACCGACGTTCTACATCGACTTCCCGACGTCCGTATCGCCGCTGACGCGCCCCCACCGCAGCATCCGCGGTGTCGCCGAGCGGTGGGACCTGGTGGCCTGGGGCGTCGAGCTGGGTACCGCCTACAGCGAGCTCACCGATCCGGTGGAGCAGCGGCGGCGGTTGCAGCAACAGTCGCTGCTGGCGGCGGGCGGCGATCCGGAAGCGATGGAACTCGACGAGGATTTCCTCCAGGCGATGGAATACGCGATGCCGCCGACGGGAGGGCTCGGGATGGGCATAGATCGGCTCGTCATGCTCATAACCGGACGCAGCATCCGCGAGACGCTGCCATTCCCGCTGGCCAAGCCCCACTAGCGGAGGCATCGCCGGCCTCGGGAGCCGCGGCGAACATTCGGTGAATATGTTCCAGAGCGGTTAACGATAGATCACAATTGATCGCGTGACCGCCTCCGACGTGCTGGCTAGTAGTCACACCTCGCTGATGCATGGCTGGGTGCCCAACACTGTCCAGATCGTTGCCGCCGTCGCAGTGCTCCTGGCGGTCGGCCGGCGGTCGCGGCGCTGGCGGACGGTGTGGCTGCCCGCGGCCGCGTTGGTCGGCGGCTCTGCGGCATACGCGACGCACTGGTACATCGTCGATCGGGGGCTCTCCGACGAGCCGGCGCCGCCCACGCTGTGGCTGTGGATCGCGTTGACGGGCGCGGCGTCGGCCGTGCTCGTCCTCGGCTGGCGCAGCGCCCGCACCTGGCGGCGCGGCGCCGCCCTGCTCGCCGTGCCGCTCTGCCTGCTGAGCACCGCACTGGTGCTCAATCTCTGGGTGGGTTACTTCCCCACCGTGCAGGCGGCGTGGAGCCAGCTCACCTCCGGTCCACTGCCGGATCAGACCGACCAGGCGACCGTCACCGCGATGTCCGCCAAGGGCGCCCGGCCGCCGCACGGCAGCGTGGTGCCGGTGGTGATCCCCTCCGATGCCTCGCATTTCAAACATCGCGGGGAGCTCGTGTACCTGCCGCCCGAATGGTTCACGAGCAACCCGCCGCCGCGGTTGCCGACGGTGATGATGATCGGCGGGCAGTTCAACACGCCGGCGGACTGGACGCGCGCGGGCAACGCAGTCAAGACGATCGACGATTTCGCGGCCACGCACGACGGCAAGGCGCCCGTTTTGGTGTTCGTCGACTCCGGTGGCGCGTTCAACAACGACACCGAGTGCGTCAACGGCGTGCGGGGCAACGCCGCCGATCACCTCACCGAGGACGTTGTCCCCTTCATGGTTTCGACCTTCGGCGTCAGCCCGAACCGGGCCAGCTGGGGAATTGCGGGCTGGTCCATGGGCGGAACGTGCGCCCTCGACCTGACCGTCATGCATCCCGACATGTTCAGCGCATTCGTCGACGTGGCCGGCGACTTCTACCCCAACGCGGGAACGAAGGCGCAGACCATCGTCAGGCTGTTCGGCGGCAACGCCGCTGCGTGGGCCGCGTTCGACCCATCCACGGTCATCGCCCGGCACGGCACCTACGACGACGTGGCGGGCTGGTTCGCCATCTCGTCCGACGGCCCCCCGCCGCCGCGCCGCGACTTCGCTATGGGTGACAGCGGCGCCGTGCGTCTGGCCGGGCGCGAGGCCGCCGCCAACCCCAGCAACCAGACTGCGGCCGCGTATTCACTGTGCTCGCTGGGCCGGGCCAACGGGATCGACTGCGCGGTCGTCGCCCAGCCGGGCAAGCACGACTGGCCGTTCGCCGACCGGGCCTTCGCCGCCTCGCTGCCGTGGCTGGCGGGCCGGTTGGGCACCCCGGGGGTCACCCGGATCCCGTTGCCGCCGGCGGCGCCCCCCGCCCCGTCCTCGGGATCCGTCGTGGTGCGGGCCGAGCATTCCAGCCCTGCCGGGAAGTAGCCCGCGCGTCATGGCGCCGTCGGTTCGATCCTGACGGGAACGGAACCTCGGCCAGCAGCCGCCTTGTCGCCTCGGCACTGATCGGTTCGCAGAACGGGAACCACTGATGGTGCCGTATCTGGAGCGCGGTGGGCAGTAGCGTGTCGGCTATGCCCGACGAACCGACCGAATCCGACCCCGGGTACGACAGCGCCGGCGTGCCGACCTTCGACTCGGTCCGCGAGAAGATCGAGACCCGCTACGCGACGGCTCAGGGTGGGGGCGAACTCGACGCCGAGTCGCCGGAGGGCCGGTCCGTCGAGAAAGAGTACGAAGATCGGCAACGAGCCGCGGCCGAGCGGTTGGCGCAGATTCGCGAGGCCATGCGCTCTGACGAGCGGTGACCCGTGCGAATCGTCGAGCTCGTGGGTCTGACGTCTGACGTGTGATCTCGCCATCGATTCTGCGGCCACAACGTGAAAGGCAGAAAATGACACGCGGAGCGCAGACTCGACGCGCTCGGCGCGGAATCGACGCGCTCAGGCGGTGACTTTGCGGCGACGGCTGGGCCGGGACGGCGCACCGGATGGGGACCCGGAACGGGCGACCACCTCGGCGAGGAACTTGCCCGTGTAGCTTTCCGGCACCGCCGCGATCTCTTCCGGAGTGCCCTGGGCGACAACGGTTCCGCCGCCGGCGCCACCCTCCGGACCCATGTCGACGATCCAGTCCGACGTCTTGATCACATCCAGGTTGTGTTCGATGACGATGACCGTGTTCCCTTTGTCGACAAGCCCGTTGATGACGTTCAACAGCTTGCGGATGTCGTCGAAGTGCAGACCGGTGGTGGGTTCGTCGAGGATGTAGATGGTCCGCCCGGTCGACCGCTTCTGCAGTTCCGCGGCCAGCTTCACCCGCTGCGCCTCGCCACCGGACAGCGTCGGCGCGGGCTGACCGAGCCGGACGTACCCCAGGCCTACGTCCACCAAGGTGCGCAGATAGCGGTGAATCCCGGTGATCGGTTCGAAGAATTCCGCCGCCTCCTCGATCGACATGTCGAGCACCTCGGCGATGGTCTTGCCCTTGTAATGCACCTCGAGGGTTTCCCGGTTGTAGCGGGCGCCGTGGCACACCTCGCACGGCACATACACATCGGGCAGGAAGTTCATCTCGATCTTGATGGTGCCGTCGCCCGTGCACGCCTCGCAGCGGCCGCCCTTGACGTTGAAAGAGAACCGACCGGGTTGGTAGCCACGGACCTTCGCCTCTGTGGTGGCCGCGAACAGGGTCCGGATCTTGTCGAACACACCGGTGTACGTGGCCGGGTTCGAACGCGGAGTACGGCCGATCGGCGACTGGTCGACGCGCACCAGCTTGTCCAGGTGGTCGAGCCCGGTGACCCGAGTGTGGCGCCCCGGGACCTGCCGGGCGCCGTTGAGCCGGTTGGCCAGCACCGCGGCCAGGATGTCGTTGACCAGTGTGGATTTACCGGAGCCCGACACACCCGTCACCGAGGTCAGTACCCCCAGGGGGAACGACACGTCGATGCCCCGCAGGTTGTGCTCGCGCGCGTCGACGACGGTGAGTTGGCGCTTGCGGTCGACGGGGCGCCGGATCGCCGGAACATCGATGCGCTCGCGGCCCGACAGGTAGGCGCCCGTGAGCGACTCCTTGTTCTCCAGCAGTTCCCGATAGGTGCCGCTGTGCACGATGTGGCCGCCGTGCTCGCCCGCCCGGGGGCCGATATCGACGACCCAGTCGGCGTGCGCGATGGTGTCCTCGTCGTGCTCGACGACGATCAGAGTGTTGCCCAAATCCCTTAGCCGGGTGAGGGTTTCGATGAGGCGGCGGTTGTCGCGCTGATGCAGGCCGATCGACGGCTCGTCGAGCACATAGAGGACGCCCACCAGACCAGACCCGATCTGGGTGGCCAGCCGGATGCGCTGCGCCTCACCGCCGGACAACGTCGCCGCGGCCCGGGACAGCGACAGGTATTCGAGGCCGACATCGAGCAGAAAGCCCAGCCGCGACTGGATCTCCTTGAGCACCTGCCCGGCGATCGCCTTCTCGCGCGGACCCAGAGTGAGCGCGTTGAGGAAGTCGGCGCAGTCGTTGATGGACAGTTCGCACACCTCGGCGATGGACTTCGCGCCGCGCTCCCCCGCAGTCAGCGTGACCGCCAGGATCTCCGGCTTGAGCCTCGTGCCCTCGCACACCGGGCAGGGCACGTCCCGCATGAAGCCCTCGTAGCGCTCCTTCATCTGCTCGGACTCGGTCTGGGACATCTTGCGCTGCAGAAACGCCAGCACACCCTCGAAATCGGCGTAATACGAACGGGTCCGGCCGTAGCGGTTGCGGTAGCGCACGTGGACCTGATGGTCCGAGCCTTCGAGGATCGCCTTGCGGGCCTTGGCCGGCAGCTTGCGCCACGGCGTGTTGACGTCGAAACCCAGCTCGTCGCCGAGCCCCGCCATCATCCGGGTGAAGTACTCCGCGGTGTGTCCCGTCGACCAGGGCGCCACCGCGCCCTCGGCGAGCGTCCGGTCCGGGTCGGGCACGACGAGGTCGGGGTCGACCTCCTTGCGGATCCCCAGGCCGCTGCACTCGGGGCAGGCGCCGTAGGGCGAGTTGAAGGAGAACGACCGCGGCTCCAGGTCGTCGACCGCCAGCGCGTGCCCGTTGGGGCAGGCCAACTTCTCGGAGAACCGCTGCTCGCGGTTGTGCGCGTCGTGCTCGTGGTCGACGAACTCGAGCACCACGATGCCGTCGGCCAGGCTGAGCGCGGTCTCCACCGAATCGGTGAGCCGCTGCTTGGCGGAGGCCTTGACCGTGAGGCGGTCCACCACGACCTCGATGTCGTGCTTCTCCTGCTTTTTCAGCTTCGGCGGCTCGGTCAGCGGGTGCACCACGCCGTCGACCCGCACCCGGCTGTAACCCTGCGCGTTCAGCTTCTCGAAGAGGTCGGCGAACTCCCCCTTGCGGGTGCGCACCACGGGGGCGAGCACCAAAAACCGGGTGCCCTCCGGCATCGCCAGCACCTGGTCGACGATTTGCTGGGGGGTCTGACGCGCGATCCGCTCGCCGCAGACCGGGCAGTGCGGCGAGCCCGCGCGGGCGTACAGCAGCCTCAGGTAGTCGTAGACCTCGGTGATCGTCCCGACCGTCGACCGCGGGTTGCGGTTGGTCGACTTCTGGTCGATCGACACCGCCGGAGAAAGGCCCTCGATGAAGTCCACATCCGGCTTGTCCATCTGCCCGAGGAATTGGCGGGCGTAGGCCGACAAGGACTCCACGTACCGGCGCTGCCCCTCGGCGAAGATGGTGTCGAAGGCCAGTGACGACTTGCCCGACCCGGAGAGCCCGGTGAAGACGATCAGGGAGTCGCGCGGCAGGTCCAGGTCGACGCCCCGCAGATTGTGCTCACGGGCGCCTTTGACGATCAGGCGGTCGGCCACGCTGTCCCTCTCAAGTGGATGCTTCGCCGGTGCATAAAGCGGATACTGCGCTCGGCGCATTCCATGCTATGTGCCCATACCGACAAGTTTTTCCGGACCAGTAACGTGGCGCACATGACTGCCTCGGACGCGTCCCCCATCGAGCCAAGCGACGACTACACCGGACACGTCGACCCTGGTACCGCGGCCCGCCGGACCCTACCCGGCGCAACGATCCTAAAGGTTTCGGTGGGACCGATGGACAATAACGCCTACCTGGTGACGTGCTCGGCCACGGGTGACACCCTGCTGATCGACGCCGCCAACGACGCCGACCTCCTCATCGACCTGGTGCGACGCTTCGCGCCGAAGCTGTCGCTCATCGTGACCACCCACCAGCACTTCGACCACTGGCAGGCGCTCGAGGCCGTCGCCGCCGCCACCGGGGCGCCGACCGCCGCCAGCGAGATCGACGCCGAGCCGCTGCCGGTCAAGCCCGACCGTTTGCTGGCGGGCGGCGACACGGTGCGGATCGGCGAGCTGGCCTTCGACGTCATCCACCTGCGGGGGCACACGCCCGGATCGATCGCGCTGGCGCTCGATGGACCGGCGACCGGCGGGGTCACCCAGCTCTTCACGGGCGACTGCCTCTTTCCGGGAGGCGTCGGCAAGACATGGCAGCCGGGTGATTTCGCTCAGCTGCTCGACGACGTCACCGCGCGGGTTTTCGACGTCTATGGGGACGACACCGTCATCTATCCCGGCCACGGGGACGACACCGTGTTGGGCCGAGAACGCCCACATCTGGCCGAGTGGCGAGAACGAGGCTGGTAGCGGCACTAATTGGTGGTGTGCACGATCAGCACGTCGACCTTGGCGCGGCGTGAGACGTTGGCCGGCACCGACCCGAGCAGCCGGCCCGCGATCGTGCTCAGACCGACGTTGCCGACCACCAGCAGGTCGGCCTTGACCTCCTCGGCCAGGTTCACGAGGGCGTCGACCGGAGCGCCGACGATGGGCCGCTCTTCGATGTTCTTGGCGCCCGCAGCGTGGGCCCGGTCCTTGGCGTCTTGCAGGATCGCGTAGATGGGCGCGGTGCCCGAGACTTTGTAGCTTTCCGAACCCAGCGCGTCGGCGGCCCGGGTGTCCTCGTGCTGCGGCAGATACGCCGACGCGACGATCAGCTTGGCGTCCGCTCCGGCGATCTGAGCCGCCTTGTCCACTGCGCGCATCGACGAGTCCGAGCCATCGGTCCCTACCACCACCGTCCGATAGGCGCCCATTTACCCTCCCAGTTTCGGTTGGTCAGCCAACCCAAGACAGTATCGCGTTTGCCGGACACTGAGGAGTAGCTGGCGGACACAGCGTGGCGCGGAGCGTTCTGCATTTGCGGAGCCGCGGTGCAGCGACGGACAATTATCGCGATGGCAAAATACCCGAACGCTCGCCCCGAACGCGGAAACTGTTGTTTGACCGCCATTTTCGCGAATTGCGGTTGTGCGGCCGAAAAGAATTGGACGGATATTGGCGGGTAACCACAGTAACGCCGGCGTGACCGGATCCGTCGGCGCGGCCCTACAGTGACAGGCATCATGCCCACCACCGTTGAGCAGCTCGCTACCGCCGAGGTCGGCGAGCCCGCGCCCGCGCGCCCGCGCGGCAGCAGGCTCGACCCGTGGGCGATCGGCGCCCTCGCCGCCGTCGTCAGCGCGGCGTGGGCCTGCCGGCCGTCGCTCTGGTTCGACGAGGGTGCGACGATCTCCGCCTCGGCCAGCCGCACCCTGCCCGAGCTGTGGCACCTGCTCAGCCACATCGACGCCGTCCACGGCCTCTACTACCTGGTGATGCACGGCTGGTTCGCGATCTTCCCCCCCACCGAGTTCTGGTCCCGGCTGCCCAGCGCCCTGGCGATCGGTATCGCCGCCGCCGGCGTCACCGTGTTCACCAAGCTCTTCTCGACCCGCGTGACGGCCGTGTGTGCGGGAGTGGTGTTCGCCATCCTGCCCCGGACCACCTGGGCGGGCATGGAAGCGCGGTCGTACGCCTTCGCGGCGGCCGCGACCATCTGGCTGACCGTGTTGCTGCTCGCCGCCCTCCGGAGCAACAGGGCCCGGCCGTGGGTGTGTTACGCGCTCGCCTTCGCGCTCACGATTTTGCTGAACATCAACTCGATCCTGCTGGTGCCCGTCTATGCCGTGATGGTTCCGCTGTTGGCGCCCAACGGCATCCGTAAGTCCGCGATCGTTCGGTGGGTTGCCGCGTCCGCCGTCGCCATCGGGATCATGACGCCGTTCATCATGTTCGCGCATGGCCAGGTATGGCAGGTGAACTGGATCTATCCGGTCAGCTGGCATTACGCGTTCGACATCATCCAACGCCAGTACTTCGACCACAGCATTCCGTTCGCCGTGCTCGCGGGCGTCGTCGTCGCCGCCGCGGTCGTCGCGCGGCTCGCCGGAGCGCCGGCCCCCGAGGGCGACATGCGCCGCCTGCTCGTCGTCTGCGTCGCGTGGATCGTCGTCCCGACCGCCCTCGTCGTCATCTACTCCGCGATCGACGAACCGATCTACTATCCGCGCTACCTGATCTTCACCGCCCCGGCCGCGGCCATCGTCCTGGCCGTGTCGATCGTGACGGTCGCCCGCAAGCCGTGGCTGATCGCCGGCCTCGTCGTCGCGTGCGCGGCGGCCGCGCTGCCGAACTACCTGTTCACGCAGCGCTGGCCGTACGCCAAGGAGGGCTGGGACTACAGCCAGGTGGCCGACCTGATCGGCTCGCACGCCGCACCCGGCGACTGCTTGATGGTGGACAACACCGTGCCGTGGCGGCCGGGCCCGATCCGAGCCCTGCTGGCGACCCGGCCGGCCGCGTTCCGGGCGCTGATCGACGTGGAGCGAGGCGCCTACGGGCCCAAGGTCGGCACGCTATGGGACGGCCACGTCGCCGTCTGGCTGACGACCGCCAGGATCAACAAGTGCCCGACCATCTGGACCATCACCGACAAGGACAAATCGCTACCGGATCATCAGACCGGACAATCGCTGAATCCTGGGGTCTTCGGACGATCGCCCGCCTACCGATTCCCGGGCTATCTCGGGTTCCACATTGTCGAGCGGTGGCAATTCCACTACTCGCAAGTGGTCAGATCGACGCGGTAATGGGCGCGTGAAATGTCGACTGGGGGGTAATTGAGGGCATGCACACCTGGCTGGCCAACCCGCTGTTCGGCGGCGACGTGCAGGGCCTGCGCCACGTCGTCAAGCTGTTCGCCGCATTTGGGTTGACGGCGCTCATCGGCCTGGAACGGACCATCCAGGGCAAGAGTGCAGGCCTGCGCACCCAGACCATCGTCGGCACCGCGGCCGCGCTGATCATGCTGATCAGCAAGTACGGCTTCGACGACGTCCTGGCGCCCGGACGGATCGTGCTGGACCCCTCCCGGGTCGCGGCCCAGATCGTCTCCGGCATCGGCTTTCTGGGAGCGGGGATCATCATCACCCGGCGCGGCGCGGTGCATGGCCTGACGACCGCGGCGGCCGTTTGGGAATCCGCCGCGATCGGCATGGCGGCCGGCGCCGGTCTGCTCCTGCTCGGCGCCGCCGTCGTGGCGCTGCACTTCGTCAGTGCGCTCGCCTTCAACGGGGTCGAACGCCAGCTGACGGCCCGGCTGCGCGGCACCGTCCGGCTGCAGATCATTTACACCAACGGACGCGGGGTGCTGCGCGAAGTGCTCCGCCTCTGTGGGCAACGAGACTGGCAGCTCACCGAGCTCGATGCCGATCCCCACGACATCGACAACGGTGAAGTCGCGGTGACGATGACGCTCTCCGGGCAAAAAATCGCCAACGCGAAGGACATCTTCTCCGATGTCGACGGGGTGGTGGCGGTCATTCACGCCGAGGACGACTCCGACTGATTCAGCGGCATGTCGACGCGCTCCGCCCGGCCGCTGCCGCGGGTCGCAAGGTAGCTGGCGACCGCTCCCGCGGCGGTCAACGCGCTGAACACGGTGAACAGCCAGCGGGCCGCCACCGCGTCACCGCCATGGGCCGTGTTGACGACGACCCCCGCCAGCCCGGCGCCGAAGGCCGCGGAGATCAGCTGCACGGTATTGATGGCCGCCGCGGCGGCACCGCCCTCGTCGGGGTCGTCGACGGAACCCATCGCGCGCGCCGACAAGTGGGGCCACGCCATCCCGATGCCGATCCCGTCGACCAGCAGGGCCAGCGCCCATAGCGCGACGGTCCACGCCGAGGCGTTGTCGCGCTGCGTGAGGGCTCCGAGGGCCAGCCCCGACGCCACCACCAGCGGCGCCGCCGCGATGACCCGCCCGACGGTGCGCGGGTTCTCCAGCGAAGCGCTCACGATCTCGCTGACCGTCCAGCCGATCGCTACCGCCGCGCCCAGGAACCCGGCCCCGACCGGCGTCAGGTGCGCCAACTCCTGGCCGAACAGCGGCACGTAGATGTCCACCATCGCCCCGGCCATCAGCACCCCGAGGGTGAGGTAGATCCACTTCAAGGGGCCGCGGTTGAAGACGCTAGGCGGCAATACCTCGGCGCGCGTCCGCCAGTCGACCGCCACGAACAGCCCGACCAGCGCCACACCGACGGCCAGGAGGCCGGCGGTCGCGGCGGTGGCGTGCGGCACCTGGGCGGCGCTGATGGCCAGCGCCGCGGCGCCGACCAGCACCAATGACAGCACCGGCACTTTGCGGGCGGGGGCCGCGGCGGTCGGGTCGCCCTGGCCGGCGGGCAGCGCGACCGGAACCAGCAGGGCCATCGCCGCCGCCAGCAGGGTCATCACGCCGAAGGCCCAGCGCCACAGGCCGAACTCGGCGAACAAGCCGCCCGTCGCGGGGCCGACCACGGTGGCGACGCCCCACATCGCCGACACCACCGCCGAGCCGCGCGTCCACAGCGCGCGCGGCAGGGCGGCATTGATCACGGCGTACCCGAGGCCGGCGAGGAGCCCGCCCGCCACGCCCTGGAGGGTGCGTCCCGCGATCAGGACCTCCATGGTGGGCGCCGCCCCGCACAACAGGCTGGACAGCCCGAAGAGCGCCAACCCCGCCAGGTATGACGATCGCGCCCCGACGCGCAGCAGGACCGGATTGACCAACGTCGCCGCCACCACCGACCCGACGAGGTACAGGGTGGTCACCCAGGCGTAGAGGCGGCTGCCGCCGATCTCGGCGACGGTATTAGGGAGCAGGCTGCTGGTCAGGAACTCGTTGGTGGCATACAGCGCGACCCCACCGGCCAGCACGACCGAAGTTCCCAGATACCTGCCGTCGAGCAGCTCACGCCAACTACCGGACGGATGCGTCACTTGAGGCCGGCCGCGTCCATCCCGCGCAGTTCCTTCTTCAGGTCGGCGATCTCGTCGCGGAACCGGGCGGCGAGCTCGAACTGGAGGTCCCTGGCGGCGGTCATCATCTGCTCGGTGAGGTCCTTGATCAGGTCGGCCAACTCGGCGCGCGGCATGCTCGCCGTGTCGCGGCCCTCGAAGACCCCCGCGCTGACCGCGCGGCCGGGCTCTCCCTGGGCGCGGCGCCCGCGGGACGCGTTGCGGCCGGACCCGCCGATCCCGACGGTCTCCGTGTCGTCGGCCTCGCGGTAGACCTGGTCGAGGATGTCGGCGATCTTCTTGCGGAGCGGCTGCGGGTCGATGCCGTGGGCCTCGTTGTAGGCGACCTGCTTGGCCCGGCGCCGCTCGGTCTCGTCGATGGCCTCCTTCATCGAGTCGGTCATCGTGTCGGCGTACATGTGCACCTCGCCGGAGACATTGCGGGCGGCGCGGCCGATGGTCTGGATGAGGCTGCGCGTCGACCGCAGGAAGCCCTCCTTGTCGGCGTCGAGGATCGCCACCAGCGACACCTCCGGCAGGTCGAGGCCCTCGCGCAGCAGGTTGATGCCGACCAGCACGTCGTACTCCCCCAGCCGCAGCTGGCGCAGCAATTCCACCCGGCGCAGGGTGTCGACCTCGGAGTGCAGGTAGCGCACCCGGATGCCCATCTCCAGTAGGTAGTCGGTGAGGTCCTCGGCCATCTTCTTGGTCAGGGTGGTCACCAGCACCCGCTCGTCGGCCTCGGTCCGCTTGCGGATCTCGCCGATCAGGTCGTCGATCTGTCCCTTCGTCGGCTTGACCACCACCTTCGGGTCGACCAGGCCGGTCGGGCGGATCACCTGCTCGACGAACTCGCCGGCGGACTGACTGAGCTCGTAGGGGCCGGGAGTGGCCGACAGATACACCGTCTGCCCGATCCGGTCGGCGAACTCCTCCCACGTCAGCGGGCGGTTGTCGCACGCCGACGGCAGCCGAAACCCGTACTCCACCAGGTTGCGCTTGCGGGACATGTCGCCCTCGTACATGCCGCCGATCTGGGGCACGGTCACGTGCGACTCGTCGATGACCAGCAGGAAGTCCTCCGGGAAGTAGTCCAGCAGCGTTGCCGGGGGCGAGCCCGGGCCCCGCCCGTCGATGTGCCGCGAGTAGTTCTCGATGCCCGAGCAGAAGCCGACCTGGCGCATCATCTCGATGTCGTAGTTGGTGCGCATCCGCAGCCGCTGGGCCTCCAGGAGCTTGCCCTGGCTCTCGAATTCGGCGAGCCGCTCGGCGAGCTCCTCCTCGATGGTCGAGATCGCGTGCGCCATCCGCTCGGGACCGGCAACGTAGTGGGTAGCCGGGAAAATACGCAGCGAGTCGACCTGACGGATCACTTCGCCGGTCAGCGGGTGCAGGTAGTAGAGCGCCTCGACCTCGTCACCGAAGAACTCGATGCGAACCGCCAGCTCCTCGTAGGACGGAATGATCTCCACGGTGTCGCCGCGCACCCGGAACGAGCCGCGGGTGAAGGACAGGTCGTTGCGGGTGTACTGGACGTCGACCAGCAGGCGCAGCAGCCCGTCCCGGGGCACCTCTGCACCCACCTGCAGTTCGACGGAGCGGTCGAGGTACGACTGCGGCGTGCCCAGGCCGTAGATGCACGACACCGAGGCCACCACCACCACGTCTCGCCTCGACAGCAGGGCCGACGTCGCCGAATGCCGCAGCCGCTCGACGTCGTCGTTGATCGAGCTGTCCTTCTCGATGTAGGTGTCGGTCTGCGCGATGTAGGCCTCGGGCTGGTAGTAGTCGTAATACGACACGAAGTACTCGACGGCGTTGTGCGGCAACATCTCCCGCAGCTCGTTCGCCAGCTGGGCGGCCAGCGTCTTGTTCGGCGCCATCACCAGCGTGGGCCGCTGCAGCCGTTCGATGAGCCACGCGGTGGTCGCCGACTTCCCGGTGCCCGTAGCGCCGAGCAGCACGACGTCTCGCTCCCCCGCCTTGATCCGACGCTCGAGTTCGTCGATGGCCGCGGGCTGGTCGCCGGCGGGCGGGTACGGGCTGACGACCTCGAAGCGGCCGCCCGCGCGCACGACCTCGTCGACCGCGCGGTATTCCGAATGCGCGAGCACTGGATGTTCGGTGGCGAAAGCCATGGCACCAGGGTAGAGCGACTCACCGACAAGTGCTTCCGGGCCGGTCGGTGGAGCGCAGCGGTCCCACCGACCGCCCGCGAGCGTGCGCAAATGTACGCGGCCAGCGGCGTGCCGCCGTGCGGACACGCACGCTCGCGGGGGGAACACGCGAAGAGCCCCGCAGGAAGGAAAGCCCCTAGCCCGCCGGGCGCGTCCAGGTCCGGGTGACGGGATCGCATTCGAGCAGGTGCCCGTCGTTCGACGTCGACATGGCGAACACCGGAAGCCCGGGCCGGTCGCACGAGCTGCCGGACGCGTGCACCCCGGTGGTGATGGGCGCGCGGGCCCAGCTGTTGCCCTCGCAGACGATCTGCTCGTTGTTGGTCGGGTCGTAGGACAGCTTGTCGATGTCGCTGCACAGGCCGCCGAGGACGGGCGGCGAACCCGGAGTCGTCGGCGGGTTGGTCGTCGCGATCGCCTGGGCGGGGTCGGCCATCTTCAGGCCCGCGGGCACATCACCCGCGCGGGTGGCGACCACCGGAACTCGAACCACCGCGCCCTGCGCGCCGCACTCGTTGCTCAGCACGGTCTCGGTGACTGTGCCGCGCAGCGTGCCGTCGGACTGCGGGGCCAGCGACCATGCGATGGTCTCCTGCTGGGTCGCCTGAACCTGCCCGTTCGGCTGCGTGCAGCCCACCCGCTGCTGCTGAGGCGTGCCCTGCCAGTAGCCGCCGACGAATCTCAGCGTGTCGGTGTGCCCGCCGTCGGCGGTGCTGGCCACCTGGTGGTTGCCGTCGTCGAGTTGGACCGCCGTCGCGGCACAACCATTGGTCGTGGTGCAGACGGAGCGGAAGGCCCACCAATCGCTCTTGATTCCGTCGTGCCGGATCGGGATGCCGTTGGCGGTCTGCTTGCTGCGGTCGTACGTCAACTGGTAGGTGCCGTTCAGCGCCGGGCCCCCAGATCGCACGGCGGCGCTGGGCGCCGGGACGGACGGCTTCGAGGCGAGCGCGGGATTGCTCGGCGAGCCGTCGGGCTGGAAGGAGTACAACAGCGACCACGTCGTGGCCACCGCGATGAGCACCGCGCACACCAGCGCCGCGGCCCACCGCGCCCGCGACGAGAAGCGGCGGCTCAAAGCGGAGAGGGCACCGCGCGACCTCGGCGCCGCGACAACGGCTGCCTCGGCGTCTGGTTCGACGTCGCCCATTGCCTCGACGCGTTCGTTGAACGCGGCGGCGAAGGCCCGGCACCGTTCGAACCTGTCCTCGGGCTGCTTGGCCAGGGCCTTGGCGAACACGTCGTCGAGGTCCGCCAACTCCGGGCGGAAGTCGCTGAGCAGCGGCGGGTCCTCGTGCAGGTGCTGGCTGATCACGGCGATTGGGTTGGAGTGCTGGAACGGTGGTGCACCGGTGAGAAGGTGGAAAGCCGTTGCGGCCAAAGCATATTGGTCCGCCCGCCCGTCGATCTTGCCGCCCGTCAGCTGTTCCGGCGCGGCGTAGGCCACAGTTCCCACGGCGACGTTGGTCTCGGTGATTCCACTGATGTCGCCGAGGTGGCGCGCGACACCGAAGTCCGCCAACACGATTCGGCGCTCACCGTCTTCTGGGTGGGTGAGCAGGATGTTGGCGGGCTTGACGTCGCGGTGCAGCAGGCCGCGATCGTGGGCGTAGTCGAGCGCGCCGGCAACCGCCTGGAGGATGGCACAGACGTCCTCGATCGCCATCCCGTCCTGAAAGCGCTCCTTCACCAGCCGGGCGGCGTCGGTGCCCTCGACGTAGTCCATGGAGATCCAGAGCTGACCGTTGAACTCGCCGCGATCGTGGACGCCGACGATGTGCGGGTGCCACAGCGTCGCGGCGAGATCGGCCTCCCGGTTGAACCTTTCGCGGAACTCTCGGTCCGCCGTGACGGCCTCGGCGAGCACCTTGATGACGTCGCGACGGGGCAACCTGGGATGCAGAGCGAGGTACACCTCGGCCATCCCGCCTGCGCCCAGCTGCCGCAAGATTGTGTAGCCCGCGAACGGCGCGCCGTTGGCCACCGCGAGCCGGGACCCACTCACGTCGCCCTGCGGGTGCGGCGCCTCCGGCTCCGCGGCCGGGATAGAGCTCACCGGGGGCACACGACGGAAGAGATGCGCGACCGTCGCCGAGGGCAACGACTGGAAGCCCGCGCGTAACGCCTCACGGGCCTGCCGCGGGTTGCTCAGCAGTCGCCGTCCGGCGTCCAGGCGCCGCGTAGTCCCCTTGTGGTCATCCATCGATGGTCGTCCCCTCCTCTCCCGGCTCTACCCGTCAAGCATCGCCGCACCCGACCGCGTGCGGATCGGGGCCCACCCCTTCGTCTCGACGCCGGCGGCCGGCGTGGACGCGGACCGCGCGTCCGGCCGCACGTGTGCCGGCAGCCCCACGTTCGAATGATGCCGGATGGCCGTAGGCAATTGGTCTCCGCGAGCTATGAGATAGCTATGAGTCGCCAAATCGAGATAAAACCAAATCACAGGCGGGTCCCATGGGGAGCACTCGCCGCGCGGACCGATAATCGAAGGGTGAATCGACCCGCCCCGCCTGTCCTGACAGTTCGGTACGACGGGTCCCAACGTTCCTTCGCGGCCGGGTACGAGGTCGTCATCGGGCGCGACGTGCACGCCGACGTGCGAGTCGCCGACCCGCGAATCTCGCGGGCGCACCTGCTGGTGCGATTCGACCAGGGCCGATGGCTGGCAATCGACAACGGCTCACTGAACGGGACCTACCTGAACGGATATCGGATGCCCGTCATCGACATCCATGATGGCCAGAGCATCCACGTCGGAAACCCGCAGGGACCGCGGCTGACCTTCGCGATCGGTCCGCCGCAGGGCCCGATCAGCCGCCCGCGCCAGACCCGGTTGACCCACGACTCCGGGCCGCCCACCCAGTCCTGGTCCGCGCCGCCCGAGCAAACCAATCCCACGCAGCCCCCGATGCCGGGGCGGGGCCGGCCCGGCGGCCGGGCCCCCGGCCCCGCCCGCAACGGGCCGCACGGGGCGCCGCCGCGCGCTGCGCCACGCGGCCGGCCGGACAACCAGCCCGGGCGGCCACCAAGTGCGCCGCCGCGGCAGCCGGTTCCGCCGCCACGGCCGGCGCCGCCGCCACGCCGAGCGCCGACGTCATCGACGCCAATGCCGTCCGAGACACCGCCCGACCAGCTGACCGTGGTCAACGCGGACCAGGCGGCGAGGTCATATGCGGCAGCGTCCGAGGCAAGCGACACCCCGGACCCCACGCCGGCCGCCGAGTTCACCGTCATCGACGCCAAGACGGCCGACGTGTCGAACCTCGCGACCAGAATGGTGAAATTCCTCTCACCCCGGGCGGCGCCAACCGATCAAGCCGGCGCCGTCACGATCGGCCGCGCCGCCGACAATGACATCGTCGTGTCCGACGTGTTGGCCTCGCGCGAGCACGCGACGTTGGTGCCGACGCGGCTCGGCACCGAGATCCGGGACAAAAGCGTCAATGGCACATTCGTCAACGGCACCAGGGTGGGATCGGCGATCCTGTCCGAGGACGACGTCGTCACCATCGGCAACGTCGACCTGGTGTTCCGCAACGGCACCCTGATCCAGCGCAGCGAAGCCGCAACGCGCAGCGGCGGTCTGGAGGTGCGCAACGTCAAGTACGTCGTCGACAACGGCAAACAGCTGCTCGACAACATCTCGCTGACCGCCAGGCCCGGCACCCTCACCGCGGTGATCGGCGGCTCGGGCGCCGGGAAGAGCACGCTGGCCCGGTTGATCGCCGGCTACGCCCGCCCGACGTCCGGATCGGTCAGCTTCGAGGGCCACGACGTCCACTCCGAGTATGCGTCGCTGCGCAGCAGGATCGGCATGGTGCCGCAGGACGACGTCGTGCATCGGCAGTTGACCGTGAATCAGGCCCTCGGTTATGCGGCCGAACTGCGGTTGCCGCCGGACACCGGCAAGGCCGACCGCGCCAAGGTGGTCGCCAGGGTGCTCGAAGAACTCGACCTGACCAAGCACGCCGAGACCCGGGTGGACAAGTTGTCCGGCGGTCAACGCAAACGCGCTTCCGTCGCGCTCGAATTGCTCACCGGCCCTTCGTTGTTGATCCTCGACGAGCCGACGTCCGGCCTGGACCCGGCGCTGGACCTGCAGGTCATGACGATGCTGCGCCAGCTGGCCGACGCCGGCCGCGTCGTGCTCGTCGTGACCCACTCGCTGTCCTACCTCGACGTCTGCGACCAGGTGCTGCTGATGGCCCCCGGCGGCAAGATCGCCTACTGCGGCTCTCCCGACCAGATCGGCGAGGCGATGGGCACCACCAACTGGGCCAAGATCTTCACCAACGTCGGCGCCGACCCCGAGGAAGCCAACCGGCGCTTCCTGGCCCAGACGGAGGCTCAGGAGCGGTCCCAGAAACGGGCGCCGGCGAGGGCCGACGCGGCGGAGGACCTGGGAGAACCGGTGCACACCAGTGTGCGGCGGCAGATCTCGACCATCGCGCGGCGGCAGGTCCGCCTGGTGATCGCCGACCGGGCCTACTTCATCTTCCTGGCGCTGTTGCCGTTCATCCTGGGCTCGCTGTCGCTGACGGTTCCGGGCAGCAACGGATTCCACGCTCCCGGCCCGAACGCCGGCACCCCGGACGAAGCCGCCCAGATACTCGCGCTGTTGATGCCGGCGGCCGCCTTCATGGGGACGGCGCTGACGATCCGCGACCTGGTCGGCGAACGTGCGATCTTCCAGCGCGAGCAGGCGGTCGGGCTGTCTACCACGGCGTACCTGCTGGCGAAGACCGCGGTCTTCTGCGGCTTTGCCGTCGTGCAGTCGGCGATCGTCACGGCGATCGTGGTGATCGGCAAGAGCGCGCCTACGCGGGGCGGCGTCCTGCTGGGTCACTCGACTGTCGGCGCGACCGCCGAACTGTTCGCCACCGTCGCGGCGACCTGCGTCGCCTCGGCCATTCTCGGACTGGCGATTTCGTCGCTGGTGCGGTCCAGTGAGCAGATCATGCCGCTGTTCGTGGTGACTGTCATGGCGCAGCTCGTGCTGTGCGGCGGGATGGTGCCGGTGACCGGCCGCCTCGGGCTCGACCAACTGTCTTTCGAGATGCCGGCGCGGTGGGGCTACGCGGCGGCGGCCTCGACGGTCGACCTGCGCAACCTGGTGCCGGGTTCGCTGGTATCCCAGGACCGATTCTGGGAGCACACGTCCAAGACCTGGCTGCTGGACATGGGCATGCTCGCCGCCCTGTCGCTGCTCTATGCCGGCTTCGTGCGGTGGAAGATCCGGTTGCGTAGGTAAGAGGGACAGCATTCACCCGCCCAAGCGCGAGACGTTCGATCTCACGACCCGCACCAACACCGATCCGAAGGGCATCGTGCGGGCCGTCGACGAGTACGTGCGGCGGCCGTGGGGTCTCTACATGGCCCGGCCGACCCCGGGACGGGCGCAGTTCCACTACCTCGAGTCGTGGCTGTTGCCCTCACTCGGGCTGCGCGCCACGGTGTTCCACTTCAATCCCGGCCACGAACCCGACCACGACTATTACCTGGATGTCGGAGAATTCACCCCCGCCGCCGACGCGTGGCACTCCGAGGACCATTACCTCGACATCGAGGTTCGCACCGGCACGAGAGCGGCGCTGACCGACATCGACGAGTTGCTCGAGGCCGTTCGGCACGGGTTGCTGCCCCCGGACGTGGCCGAGCGGGCGGTGCGGCGCGCGGTGGCGGCCGTGGACGGCCTGGCCCGCAACGGCTATGACCTGTCGCGGTGGCTGGCGGGCGAAGGTGTGACGCTGTCGTGGCGGGGCGTCAGCGGCTGAGTGCCAGTCGATCCGCCCCGCATGCGTCCGGCCGGCCCCAGGGTCGACGACACGACGGACGGTCGCGGGGCGCCGACGCTCGGCGTCGGGAACCAAGGTCTAACGGCCCTACAGGTCGGGACGCCGCCGCCCTAGTTTCGGCTGAGACACATCGGCATTTGGGCAAGGGAGAAACGCATGACCACTGCGCGCGACATCATGCACGCCGGCGCTGCCTGTATCGGTGAACACGAAACACTGACCGCCGCCGCCCGGCAGGTGCGCGATCTCGGGGTGGGCGCCCTGCCGATCTGTGGCGACGACGACCGCCTACACGGCATGATCACCGACCGCGACATAGTGGTCAGATGCATTGCCGCCGAACGTGATCCGAATTCCGTCCACACAGGTGCACTGGCACAGGGCAGCGCCTACCACGTCGACGGGAGTGCCGGCATCGAGGAGATGCTCACCGTCATGGAGGAGCATCAGGTTCGCCGGCTGCCCGTGATCGACAACCACGGGTTGGTCGGCATAGTCACCGAAGCGGATATCGCACGTCATCTTCCGGAACACGCCATCGCCCAGTTCGTCAAAGCGGTCTGCGCCCAGCCGGCCATCACCAGCCGCTGACCGCGCTACAGGCCGTTCTCTGTGGCGTTTTTCCAAGTCGTGGCTGTCGATCTCGACGGCACATTGACATCGCGGGATCGGCTGTCGCACGAGGCGCTGGACGCCATCTCCGATGCTCGGCGCAAAGGGCTGACGGTCGTCCTGGTGACGGGCCGCATCGAAGCGGAGCTGCAGGCCGATTTCCCGGGCATTGCCGACTACTTCGACGCCGTAGTGCTCGAAAACGGGTCGGTGATGGTGATCAGGGGATGCGCGCGCGTGCTGGCGGAGCCGGTGGACGGCGCCCTCGACGATGCGCTCCTCGAGCGCCGGTTGCCATTCCGCCGAGGCGAGGCGCTGGTGGCGATTGACGGTGAGCACGCCACGATCGTCGTCGACCTGATCGGCGAACTGGGACTGGACTGCCAGATCATCCGGAACCGGGATGCGCTCATGGTGCTGCCGGCGGGCGTCACCAAGGGCACCGGATTGCGCGCCGTGCTATCCGAGGTCAATCTCTCGCCGCACAACGCCCTGGCGGTCGGCGATGCGGAGAACGACTTGTCGATGTTCGGTGTCGCCGAAGTTGGCGTGGCGGTCTCCGATGCCGTCCCATCGGTGCTGCGGCACGCCGATCTCGTCCTCGACGACGCGGACGGCACCGGGCTGGCCGGCTTGTTGACCGGCCCGTATCTCACCGGAGCGCGACGGTTCTGTCCACGGCGGCGGTGGGTCGACATAGGCACCTTCGATGATCAATCACCGGCCCGCATTCCGGGGAGCCAGGGCCGCATCCTCGTCACCGGCCCGGCGGGTTCGGGGAAGAGCTACCTGGTTGGCCTGATGGCCGAGCGATGGATTCAGGCTCACTACTGCGTGCTGGTGATCGACCCGGAAGGCGACCACGTGCAGCTGCAGCAGCTCAACGGCGTGCGGGTGGTGGACGGGGGCCACCACCTTCCCGAGCCGACCGAGCTCGTCACCAACCTGGATCCGCGCACCAGCCTCGTGGTGGACCTGTCCGGGGTGCCGGACCCAACCAAGATGGAATACCTGCACCGCCTGCGGTCCACGGCCGAGGCGCACCGCGAGCAGCATGGCTTCCCGCACTGGGTCATCTACGACGAGGCGCACCTCCTGGGCATCGACGAGGAGGCGCACTGGGCTCGGCGCGGCGGCTACGTGTTGTGCTCGTTCGCCCCTGCCGCGTTGCCCGCCGGCGAAATCGACAGCAGCGACGTGTCGTTGACATTGGCCGACAACGAAAACGACAACAACGGGACCGAGATGGGCGCCCTGCGGCGGGCCGTGATGCGTCTGGGCTCCGGGCCGGCGCGCCCTTTCGCCGTCGCCGACCGCCAAACCGAACACGTGCGGCACCGCCGGAAGTACGCCGACGTCCGCCTTCCCGACGAACGCCGATTCTATTTCCACGGCGTTGACGGGCAATTCGTGCGACCCGCCGCAACGATGGACGAATTCCGCTCTGCCATAAGCCATCTCGATCAGCGAGCACTGCAATACCATCTCGATCGCGGTGACTTCTCCCGCTGGTTGGAGGGCACCATCGCCGACCGGGACTTCGCCAGGCAGGTCGCGGCCTGGGAGGACGAGGTCATGGCGCGGCACGCCGCCGACGTGGAGCGCGTGCGGCGTCAACTCGTCCATGCCGTGCAGGAGCGGTACCTCTTGTCCGAGCGATAGGTCTCCGTCGTCCGCGGGACGGCGCCGCCCCGTCGGGTACCTTATCTCCATGGGCGCGAGCGACCCTGCGATCGATCCGGACGAATTGTCATGATGGACTTCACCGGTCTGCCCGCGCCGGTCCGCGCGGTGTTGCGCGACGAGCCCGTCCCGGACTGGTCCGCCCCGACGCTGGCCACCCTCACCGACAAGCGGTTCTCCGATCCGAAATGGATCTTCGAGCGCAAGTTCGACGGCATGCGCTGCCTGGCCTTCCGTGACGGCGACCGGATGCGGCTGCTGTCACGAAACCGCTTGTCGCTCAACGGCACGTATCCCGAGCTAGTCGACGCGCTCGGCACCCAGCACACGACGCGGTTCGTGGTCGACGGCGAAGTGGTGGCGTTCGACGGGCGCCGCACGAGCTTCGAGCGGCTGCAGGGCCGGCTGGGCATCACCGACCCACAGGTGGCCCGGGCATCGCCGGTTCGCGTCTACTACTACCTGTTCGACCTGCTGCACGTCGACGGGAAGTCAACTGTCGACGTGCCGCTGGTCTGGCGAAAACGGTTGTTGCGTAGATCCATCGAATTCGGCGGCCCGCTTCGCTACACGCCGCACCGCATCGCAGACGGTCTCGGGGCCTACCGGGCCGCGTGCGAACGCGGCGACGAGGGCGTGATCGCCAAGCTCGCCGATTCCACATACGACGGTCGCCGCTCGCCGAATTGGCTGAAGTTCAAGTGCGTCCGCGACCAGGAGCTGGTGGTCGGGGGCTACACCAGCCCGAAAGGCAGCCGGGTCGAGCTGGGGGCGCTACTGCTCGGTTATTACGACGGCCCCGACCTGGTGTATGCGGGCAAGGTCGGCACCGGCTTCGACGAGCCGACGCTGCACCGTCTGCACGACCGGCTGTCAACGATCACCCGGGACACCCCGCCGTTCACCCGCGGCCTCGGGCGCGCGCCGGGCGCCCACTGGGTGCGCCCGGACCTGGTGGTCCAAATCGGTTTCACCGAGTGGACCCGCGACGGGAAGCTGCGCCACCCGCGCTATCTGGGGCTGCGCACCGACAAGGACGCCGCCGAGGTCGTGCGGGAGTCCCGCTGATGGGCCGGACCGCGGTCGAGGTCACCCACCCGGACCGGGTGTTGTTTCCGGCCGACGGCATCACCAAGAGCGACCTCGTCGACTACTACGCAGCAGTGGCCGGCGCCATGCTCCCACACCTGAAGGGGCGGCCGCTCAACGCGCAGCGATTCCCGCGCGGCATCGCCGAACCAGGCTTCTTGCAACAAGATTTCGCCGATTCGCTGCCGGACTGGATGGGCCGTGTGGAGGTCGTCAAAGAACAGGGCACCGTGGTGCATCCGGTGGCCGAAAGCCCGGAGGCGTTGCGCTGGCTCGCCAACCAGAACTGCATCACCTTGCACGCCTGGCAGTCCCGCCGAAACGGGCTGAATCACCCCGATCGGCTGGTGTTCGACCTGGACCCGTCCGACTCCGACTTCGCGGTGGTGCGGGCGACGGCCCGCACGGTGGCCGGAGTGCTGCAAGACCTCGGGCTTGTCGCCTATGTGCAGGTGACCGGGTCCCGCGGGGTGCACGTGGTGGCGCCGGTGCGCCCGGACACCGACTTCGACACCGCCCGCCAGTTCACCCGCGACGTCGCGGAGCTGGTGGCGGCCGACGACCCCGTGCACCGGACCGTCGAAGTCCGCAAGCAGAAGCGGGGCGGCCGGGTGTACCTCGACGTCATGCGAAACGCCTACGCGCAGACGGCGGTAGCGCCCTACTCCGTGCGGCCCCGGGCCGGTGCCCCGGTGGCGACGCCGCTGGAGTGGGACGAACTGGACGTCCCAGGCCTGCGGGCGGACCGCTTCACCGTCCGTGACGTCTCCAAACGTCTGACACGACAACCCGATCCGTGGGTGGGCATGTCCCGGCACGCCCGCTCACTGGCCGGCCCGATGCGGCGGCTGGCGAAGCTGCGTGCCTAACGGGGCGGTCCGTGTTGCCGATGCGCGGGGCCGAGTGGAGAACCAAGGCCGCCCGGGAAGTGACGGCATCCTCCCGATCTTTCGTTTGCTTACATAACGATTGTCGAACAATCCACTAAGGCCTACCGATTGACTGGCCCACCCCGAAATCTCTCCTATCAGCCGTGATACGGCGAAATCCGGTCGTCCCACAGGTGGCGATCGTATCCGATCGAGAGCTGACCGATACATACGTTCAATAGCGTCAGGTCCGTTGGGGGCGGAGGCCCGAAGGATTCTCGAACAGACAGGCAAGCAGATGAAACTGAAACAACTGGTCGGCGGGTTGACACTCGCCGGCGCGGTTGGCGCCGCGGCCATGGGTGTGGGAGCCGGCGTTGCAAACGCCGATCCGGCATCCGCACCGCTGGCCCCCGGACCGCATGATCCGGGGGGGCCGGCCGGACCGCCGCCGGGCGGACCCGGCGGACCCGGTGGGCCACGCGGACCCGGCGACCATGGCCCGGACGGGCCCGCCCCGCGCGGACCGGGCGAGCCAGGCGACCGTGGGCCGGGCGGACCGGGCGGACCCGGCGAACATGGCCCGGGCGGCCCTGGCGGACCGGCGCCCCGTGGGCCGGGAGGGCCCGGTGGACCCGCGCCCCGTGGGCCGGGCGGGCCCGGCGGACCGGCAGGGCCGTGGCACGGGGACGCCCAACGCGGCTACTTCCACGGCGCCCCGTGGGGAGATGGCGCCGCCCCGTGGGGTGCGGGCGAACCGCCGCGGCCCGCATGGGGCAGACCCCTACCCCCGCCCGGAGGGCAGTGGACGGGTGGCCCCCTCAACTACTACGGATACCAAGAAACCCCCACGTGGAATCAAGGATTCAACCAGTGGGGCTTCAATTTCTTCGGGGTTTGGGTCCCGCTGTAACGGCAGGCTCAGCAGTGCCCGCTGTGCCGGTTGGCGCGGCGGGCACTGCGCCCATGCCGGGCGGCGGCGCGGAGAGCCCGGCGGAGGCGCCGAAGGCCTGCGGTCGAGCCATCGCCGGCGGTGCGGGGCGCCGCAGAACCGGTTAGGGCTGCCATCCGGTTGAATCGGCCCACTGCCACGCCCGGCGGTAGGCGCCGGGATACCACGGCTCCTTGGCCTCGACATAGGGCGAGGTGTCACCGCCCGCACCCCGTTCGGCCTCGCGCTTGACGGCCAGGTACTCGGCGCGCGCATCGGAGTTGGCCCTCAGCCAGTCGGCGAACAGCAGCGCGAACTGCTGGTTGGGCCAACCGCCCACCCGGATGTGCACGTTGGTCGGCCGGCCTGGGTCCGCAGACGCATGAATCCGCTTGTGCCACAACGATGCGTCCGCGTTGTGGTCGTAGCGCTCGACGCGGCTGCGGGCGTCGGGCTTCGCTACGTCCTGCGTGATCCGATCGATGCGCGGGTAGCCCACCGCGAGCAGCGGCTCGGCGAGTTCGTCGGCGACCGCGAGTGATTCGACGGTGATCTGCATGTCGATGACGTCCTTGGCCGGAAAGTCCGGCACAGCGGTCGAGCCGATGTGATCCACTCGAATCGCCCGGTGGCCGCACGCCGTCTTCAACCGGTTGACGATCCGCCGCGCCTGCGCAGGCCAACTCGGGTCGGCCGGCACCAGTCGCGCTGGCGCCCTGGCGAACTCGCGCGCGCTCAGGTTACGGGCGAACGGCACGATGCGGTGGTCCCACACGTCGTGGGCCCGCCGCACCAAGTCCTCCGGGCTGCCCGAATTGTCCAGCCAGATGTCGGCGACGGCGCGGCGCTGCTCGTCGCTGGCCTGCGCGGCGATCCTCGCGCGGGCGTCCTCCTCCGGCATGCCGCGCTGGTCGACCAACCGCCGCAGCCGGACCTCGACGTCGGCGTACACGATTACCACGAGCGGGAAAAATGGCGCCATCCCCGACTCCACCAGCAATGGAATGTCTTCCACGACAACGGAATCGTCGGGCACCGACGCGATGATCTCGGCGCGGCGTTTGCCCACCAGGGGATGCACGATCCCGTTGAGTTTCGCACGGGCCTCGTCATCCCGAAACGCCTTGGCGGCCAGGGCCGGCCGGTTCAGCGACCCGTCGGGGAGCAGGATGTCCGCACCGAACGCCTCGACGAGCGACGCCAGCCCCTCGGTCCCCGGCTCGACCACCTCGCGCGCGATGACGTCGCCGTCGACGACGACGGCACCGCGTTGCGCGAAGGTGGCCGAGAGTGCCGACTTGCCGGCGCCGATGCCGCCGGTCAACCCGATGCGCAGCATGGGAGAACGCTGTTAAGCGTTGCCGGCGAGCTTCTCCCGCAGGGCGGCCAGTTGAGCGTCGCTGGCCAGGGACCCACCGGCCGCCTTCTCCTCGCGTGCCCCGCCGCTGCCCGACGACTGGTCTCCGGCGCCGTGCCCGGCGGCCTCGGCCGCGGCGAACTTCTCCATCTGCGCGGTGTGCATCTTGTGCCGGCGCTCGGCCTCCGCGTAGCGGGCCTCCCACTCGTTGCGCTGAGCGTCGAACCCTTCCATCCACTCGTTGGTCTCGGCATCGAAACCCTCGGGGAAGATGTAGTTGCCCTGCTCGTCGTAGCTGTCGGCCATGCCGTACTTCGCCGGGTCGAATTCCTCGGTGTAGTCCTCGTTCGCCTGCTTGAGCGACAACGAGATCCGGCGGCGCTCCAGGTCGATGTCGATGACTTTGACCATGGCGTCGTCGCCGACGGCGACCACCTGGTCGGGAACCTCGACGTGCCGCTCGGCCAGCTCGGAGATGTGCACCAGGCCCTCGATGCCCTCCTCGACGCGGACGAACGCGCCGAACGGCACCAGCTTGGTGACCTTGCCCGGGACGATCTGGCCGATCGCGTGGGTACGGGCGAAGTGCCGCCACGGGTCTTCCTGAGTCGCCTTGAGCGACAACGACACCCGCTCGCGATCCATGTCGACGTCGAGCACCTCGACGGTCACCTCGTCGCCGACCTGGACGACCTCGGACGGGTGATCGATGTGCTTCCAGGACAGCTCGGACACGTGCACCAGGCCGTCGACACCGCCGAGGTCGACGAACGCGCCGAAGTTGACGATGGACGAGACCACGCCCTTGCGGATGGCGCCCTTCTGCAGCTGGTTGAGGAACTCGCTGCGCACCTCGGACTGGGTCTGCTCCAGCCAGGCGCGGCGCGAGAGCACCACGTTGTTGCGGTTCTTGTCCAGCTCGATGATCTTGGCCTCGATCTCCTTGCCGATGTACGGCTGCAGATCGCGGACGCGGCGCATCTCGACCAGCGAGGCGGGCAGGAAGCCGCGCAACCCGATGTCGAGGATCAGACCACCCTTGACGACCTCGATGACCGTGCCCTTGACGGCCTCGTCCTTCTCCTTGAGCGCCTCGATGGTGCCCCAGGCGCGCTCGTACTGCGCGCGCTTCTTGGAGAGGATGAGCCGGCCCTCTTTGTCCTCCTTGGTGAGAACCAGGGCCTCGACCTCGTCACCGACGGTGACGACCTCGCTGGGGTCGACGTCGTGCTTGATGGAGAGCTCGCGGGCGGGGATGACGCCTTCGGTCTTGTAGCCGATGTCGAGGAGCACCTCGTCCCGGTCCACTTTGACGATCGTCCCCTCGACGATGTCGCCATCGTTGAAGTACTTGATCGTTTTGTCTATTGCGGCAAGAAAGTCCTCGCTGGAGCCAATGTCGTTGACGGCTACTTGCGGCGAGGTGACGGTGGGACTCGGCATGTGGTGGGTTGCTCCGGACAGGTTGGGTCGTAGGGACAAATCTGGGATTTACCCATTGAGGCTACTCGACTGGGTACACGCAGGCCAAACCGGTCGTCGGCGCGCGCCGCGCCACGTTAAGCCCGCGCGAATTCCGGGCCAAATTTTGGCGATCGCCTCAGAACTTCGCGATGAGCGCGACCCCGCCGACCATGAGCGGCCCGCGAGGCATCGCCCCAGGCTGATCGGGTGGGCATCGACCCGAAGCCAGCCGAAATGGTCGATGAGCAGCGACATGACGAGCGCTGCCGTGACGGTGAAAGCCATGAAGGATCATCCACGCTGCGTCCACGGCGCTCCTCACGGTTTCGGGACGGTCACAGCCCCCGATCGCCGCGCTAGTGTGCGGCCGCGTCCCAGGAGCGACCGTAACCCACCGAAACCTCGAGCGGGACGTCGAGCGGGTAAGCGCCGCCCATCTTTTCGCGCGCCAGCGCCTCGACCCGCTCCCGTTCGCCGGGCGCGATCTCGAACAGCAGCTCGTCGTGGACCTGCAGCAGCATCCGCGACGCCAGCCCGGCCTCCTTGATCGCCTTGTCCACCTCGATCATGGCCACCTTGATGATGTCGGCGGCGCTGCCCTGGATGGGCGCGTTGAGCGCCGCCCGCTCGGCGGCCTCCCGGACCTGACGGTTGCTGCTGTCCAGCTCGGGGAGGTAGCGGCGGCGGCCCAGCACCGTGGACGTGTAGCCGTCCTTGCGGGCCTGCTCGACCACTGCCATCAGGTAGTCGCGCACCCCGCCGAACCGGGCGAAGTATTGGTCCATCTGGACTTTCGCCTCCTCGGTGGAGATCTTCAGCTGGGTGGACAGCCCGTAGGCGCTGAGGCCGTAGGCCAGCCCGTACGACATGGCCTTCACCCGGCGCCGCAACTCGGGGGTGACCTCCCCGATCGGCACGCCGAACGCGCGGGAGGCCACGAACGAGTGCAGGTCCTCCCCCGTGTTGAAGGCCTCGATGAGGCCCTCGTCCTTCGAAAGGTGCGCCATGATCCGCATCTCGATCTGGCTGTAGTCGGCGGTCATCAGCTCCGAGTAGCCGTCCCCCACCACGAACGCGTCGCGGATCTGACGGCCCGCGTCCGTGCGGATCGGGATGTTCTGCAGGTTGGGTTCGGTCGACGACAGCCGGCCGGTCGCGGCGATCGTCTGGTTGAAGGTGGTGTGGATGCGGCCGTCGTCGGCCACCGAGTTCAGCAGCCCGTCCACGGTGACTTTCAGCCGCGTCACGTCGCGGTGGACGAGCAGGTGCTGCAGGAATGGGTGCCCGGTCTTGTCGAACAGCGACTGCAGGGCGTCGGCATCGGTGGTGTACCCCGTCTTGGTCCGCTTGGTCTTCGGCATGCCGAGTTCGTCGAACAGCACCGCCTGCAACTGCTTGGGTGAGCCGAGGTTGATCTGCTTGCCGATGACGGCGTATGCCGCCTCCGCGGCGTCGCGGATCTCGTCGCCGAACTGGCTCTGCAGCTCGGTCAGCAGCGGCAGATCGACGGCGATACCGGCGCTTTCCATGCTCGCCAGCACCCGCTGCACGGGCAGTTCCATGTCGCCCAGTAGCGCGGTGGAGTCGATGCGATCCAGCTCGCCGTCCAGCGCGTCCGCGAGGTCCGCGACGGCGCGGGCCCGCAGGACAAGCGTCTGGACGGCCTGCTCGTCGACGCCCTCCATGTCGTCGAGAAGCGAAAGTTGTTGCTGCTCAGCTTTTTCCGCACGCAGCTCGCGCCGCAGGTAGCGCAACGACAGGTCGTCGAGGGTGAAGCTGCGCTGCCCCGGCCGCACCAGGTAGGCGGCCAGCGCCGTGTCGGAGGTGACGCCGTTCAGTGTCCAGCCGCGCCCCGCCAGGTCGTGGATGGCCAGCTTCGCCTCGTGCAGCGCTTTGGGTTGCGCCGGATCGGCAAACCAGGCCTGCAGCGCGGCCTCGTCGTCGGGCGTCAACGTCGCCGTGTCGACGTAGGCGCCCTCCCCGTCGGCCGCGGCGAACGCCAACGCCGTCGCATCCCCGCCGTGGGGCAGGTGCGTCCCGACGACGGCCAGCCCGGCCCGGCGACCGTCGCCGGCGTGCTCGGCCAGCCACCGCCCGACGGTGCCGGGCTCGAGCGCGCCGCCGCGCACGTCGAAACCCTCGTCGACCTCCGGCTCGACGGCGGCCAGCGTGTCGAACAACCGGTCCCGCAACACCCGGAACTCCAGGTCGTCGAAGAGCCGGTGGATCTGGTCGCGGTCCCAGGGCTGCATCCGCAGCGTGTCCGGCGTCTGGGCCAACGGCACGTCGCGGATCAGCTCGGTGAGGTCGCGGTTGCGGATCACGTTGGCCAGGTGCGCGCGCAGCGCGTCGCCGACCTTGCCGCGCACCGAGTCGACGTTGTCGACCAAGGACTGCAGCGAGCCGTACTCGATGATCCATTTCGATGCGGTCTTCTCCCCGACGCCGGGAATGCCGGGCAGGTTGTCGCTGGGATCGCCACGCAGCGCGGCAAAATCGGGGTACTGCGTGGGCGTCAGGCCATACTTCTCGACGACGGCCTCGGGGGTGAAGCGGGTCAGTTCGCTGACGCCTTTGCGCGGGTAAAGCACGGTCACGTCGTCGCTGACCAGCTGCAGGGAATCGCGGTCACCGCTGACCACCAGCACGCGGTAGCCCTCGTTCTCGGCCTGGGTGGCCAGCGTCGCGATCAGGTCGTCGGCCTCGAATCCCGGCTCGGCGAGCACCGTGATGCCCAGCGCGGCCAGGACTTCCTTGGTGATGTCGATCTGGCCGTGGAACTCGTCGGGCGTCGTCGACCGGTTGGCCTTGTACTCGGGGTAGCGCTCGGAGCGGAATGTCTGCCGCGACACGTCGAACGCCGCCGCGATGTGCGTGGGCGCCTCGTCGCGCAGCAGGTTGATCAGCATGGCGGTGAAGCCGTAGACCGCGTTGGTGGTCAGGCCGCCGCGGGTCTTGAAGTTCTCGGTGGGCAGCGCATAGAACGCCCGGAACGCCAGCGAATTGCCGTCCAGCAACATCAGCGTGGGCTTGGCGGGTTCCGCTTCGATAGACCCGGGGGCCTTACTGGCGGTTTTCGCGGCAGTCACGGCTCTCACTCTAGGCATCCGGTACGACGCCTCACTCGCTGCCGCGAAACTGCAACACGTTTCAGTTTTGCTCGACGGCTGGGTACGCTGGCCCGGTGCCAGAGGTCACCAGCCACGAACCCGCGATCGACGGGTGGTTCGCCACCGACGAGGGCGGCCGCCCCCATCTGATCGGCAGCAAATGCCCCGAGTGCGGCACCTACGTGTTCCCGCCGCGCGAGAACAATTGCCCCAATCCGGCCTGCGCCAGCGACACGCTCGACGCCGTCGCGCTGTCGACCCGGGGCACGCTGTGGAGCTACACCGAAAACCGCTATCCCCCGCCCGCGCCCTACCCGGCGGCGGATCCCTTCGAGCCGTTCGCCATCGCCGCGGTCGAGCTCGCCGACGAGGGCATCATCGTGCTGGGCAAGGTGGTCGAGGGCACCCTGGCCGCCGACCTGAAGGTCGGGATGGAGATGGAACTGACCACGATGCCGCTGTTCACCGACGACGACGGCGTGGAGCGCATCGTGCACGCCTGGAGGATCGCATCATGAGTCCCGAACCGCTGTACATCCTGGGCGCGGGCATGCACCCCTGGGGCAAGTGGGGCCGCGACTTCACCGAATACGGCGTGGTCGCCGCGCGGGCCGCGCTGGCCGAGGCCGGGCTCGACTGGCGGCAGATCCAGCTGGTCGCCGGGGCGGACACCATCCGCAACGGCTACCCGGGCTTCATCGCCGGGTCGACGTTCGCCCAGAAGCTCGGGTGGAACGGCGTGCCGGTCAGCTCCAGCTACGCTGCCTGCGCCAGCGGATCCCAGGCGCTGCAGAGCGCGCGGGCGCAGATCCTGGCCGGGTTCTGCGACGTCGCGCTGGTGATCGGCGCCGACACGACACCGAAGGGGGCGTTCGCCCCGGTCGGCGGCGAGCGCAAGAACGACCCGGACTGGCAGCGGTTCCACCTGATCGGCGCGATGAACCCGGTGTACTTCGCGCTGCTGGCGCGCCGCCGGATGGACCTCTACGGCGCGACGTCCGAGGACTTCGCCAGGGTCAAGGTGAAGAACTCACAGCACGGGCTGCAGAACCCGAACGCCCGCTACCGCAAGGAGGCCTCGGTCGAGGACGTACTGGCCAGCCCGGTGGTCTCCGACCCGCTGCGGCAGCTCGACATCTGCGCCACCTCCGACGGCGCCGCGGCGCTGATCGTCGCCAGTGCGGACTTCGCCCGCAAGCACCTGGGCTCGCTCGACGGCGTGCCATCCGTGCGAGCGGTCAGCACGGTCACCCCGCGCTACCCGCAGCACCTGCCCGAATTGCCGGACATCGCAACGGATTCCACCGCCGCCGTGCCGGCCCCCGACCGGGTGTTCAAGGACCAGATCCTGGACGCGGCCTACGCCGAGGCGGGCATCGGGCCCGAGGACGTCAGCCTGGCCGAGGTGTACGACCTGTCCACCGCGCTGGAGCTCGACTGGTACGAGCACCTCGGCCTGTGCGCGAAGGGGGAAGCCGAGGGGCTGCTGCGCAGCGGCGCGACCGCCCTCGGCGGCAAGGTGCCTGTCAACCCGTCGGGTGGGCTGGCGTGCTTCGGCGAGGCCATCCCCGCGCAGGCCATCGCGCAGGTCTGCGAGCTGACGTGGCAGCTGCGCGGACAGGCCACCGGCCGGCAGGTGGACAACGCCACCGTCGGCGTCACCGCCAACCAGGGGCTGTTCGGGCACGGCTCGTCGGTCATCGTGGCTCGCTAGCGCGGCGCTTGGCGGCTGCTTGCCTGTCGCCTTTCGAGCCTGAACCCTGCGCCCGAATCGCGATCCGGGCGCAGGCTCGGCGTCCCGCCTACTCGTCCTTGCCGGTGTCGAGGGTCTCCAGGACCACTTCCGCGACCCGCTTCATCGTGGTCCGGCGGTCCATGGCGGCGCGCTGGATCCACTTGAACGCCTCGGGCTCGGTCATGCCCTGCTGCGTCTGTAGCAGGCCCTTGGCGCGCTCGACGAGCTTGCGGGTCTCCAACCGGTCGGACAGGCTGGCCACCTCGCGCTCGAGCGCGCTGAGCTCGCCGAACCGGCTGACGGCTAGTTCGATCGCCGGGATCAGGTCGCTGATCGTGAACGGCTTCACCAGATAAGCCATCGCCCCGGCATCCCGCGCCCGCTCAACCAGATCGCGCTGGCTGAACGCAGTCAGCACCACGATCGGCGCAATCCGTTTGCTGGCGATCTCCGAGGCCGCGTCGATCCCGTCGCGGCGCGGCATCTTCACATCCATGATGACGAGATCGGGCTTGTGGCGTTCGGCGAGCTCGACGGCCTCCTGGCCATCGCTGGCCTCGCCGACGATGTCATACCCCTCCTCTCGCAGCATCTCGGCTAGGTCCATTCGGATGAGCGCTTCGTCTTCAGCGATCAGGACCCGGCGCGGCACAGCGGCGTCGGTGTCGGTCGTGGGGCCTGTCATGACGGATATTCTGTCCTGAATGGCTGCGACCAGCGACCTCGGGGGCGGTCAGCGGGGGCAGGCCACCTCATCCTCTATGGTGGGATGCCTCCTCTAACCTAGGAGGCCGAGCGAAAGCCCTCGTATCCCAACTGGCAGAGGAAACGGATTCAAAACCCGTCCAGTGTGAGTTCGAATCTCACCGAGGGCACGTCAAGCCCCGCGCGGGCACACGGCGTCACCCCGCGGAATCGCCTTCAACGAGACCGCGGGGATGATTTCACCCCCTCCACGACCTCCGAGTTAGCTGCGCGGCAGCAAACAGTCCGCGACGTACGCATATAACAGTCATCGTGAATTCAATCGTTGGATTTCCCTTCTTTAATCGATCTTTGGGTTGCCTTTGCAGCCTTCCCCACCCGAATATTTCGGCATACAGTTCGGCGCACAATGCAATAGCCTCGGCAGGGGTGAAGTTACGACGGCTTTTAGCGGGAAAATAGGACTCGTATCAATTCTCCGCCCGCACGGCGGCGCCGACGGACGCATGCGCTTCCGGCTGCGCTCGGGCATCATCGTTGCTGCTGGTGACCGGTGACTCCATCCACGGCAGCGATCAGGACTGCTTCAACGCGATACCCGGGGACCAGGTGTGCGTCGAGCGCTCGGTCGGGTTGGGAGACAAGCACTTAATAAAATGCGTGATCGGCACGCCCGCATTTCGTTAAAGACATATTTCGCCTATATCGAATTTCAGGCCATGAGCACACGGCGTGAGCGCCCCGTTCGCTCGGAAAAGAACATCTCGATAAATTCTCGTTCCCATAACGGGGCGCCGGGTTAAGACGCGCGGCCCTCGGGCTCGGCTCGCACGACGACAAACGCCCAGGTCCGCGGTTACGCTGTGTTCGTGGCGGCGAAGAAGTGCGGTGCCCCACCGAAACGGCAAGACGACGGGACGCGCCCTGACTGTGTAGCGGCGGTGCGGGCACAAAGCCGCGACCGCAACCAGCATTACGCCGACGCCGCGGCCCGCCGCGCGCGGATCCTCACCATCACCGCGTGGCTGGCGGTGATGGTCAGCGTGAGCTTCGTGCTGGTGCAGATCCTCAGCGGGTCCTGGCTGTGGCAGGTCAGCTCGATCAACGTCGCCGCGGCCATGATGTTCGCCTTTGTCCCCTGGATGCAGCGATTCGGGGAACTCGTCGCGCCGCTTACCTTCGTGGGCGCGGCCTACGCCTCGATCGTCGCCAGCTGTGTCGCCGTCGGCACCGGATCGGGGTCGCAGTTCTTCTTTTTGGTCGGCGCTTGCATCGTCGTGCTGCTGCTGGGCATCGAACACATCGTCCTGGCGTCCGCGCTGGCGGCCGTGGCCGCCGGCCTGATCATCGCGGTCGAGTTCCTGGTCCCGCGCGACACCGGGCTGCAGCCGGCCTGGGCCCAGTCGGCGGGCTTCGTCGTGACGACCGTCTCCAGCGTGGTGATGGTGGTGGTGACCGTCTGGTTCGCCCTGCGCGACACCGCGCGCGCGGAGGCCGTCATGGAGGCCCAGTACGACCGCTCCGAAGCGCTGCTGGCCAACATGCTGCCCGCCAGCATCGCCGAACGGCTCAAAGCCCCCGATCGCAGCGTCATCGCCGACAAGTTCGACGAGGCGTCCGTGCTGTTCGCCGACATCGTCGGCTTCACCGAGCGCGCCAGCACCACCGCGCCGGCCGAGCTGGTGCGGTTCCTGGACCGCCTCTATGGGGCCTTCGACGAACTGGCGGACAAGTACGGACTGGAGAAGATCAAAGTCAGCGGCGACTCCTACATGGTCGTCAGCGGCGTGCCGCGCCCGCGGCCCGATCACGCCCAGGCTCTTGCGGACTTCGCGCTCGACATGACCAAGGTCGTTGCCGGCCTTGAGGATCCACACGGCCAACCGGTGCCGCTGCGCGTCGGAATGGCCACCGGGCCGGTCGTCGCGGGCGTCGTGGGTTCGCGCCGCTTCTTCTACGACGTGTGGGGCGACGCGGTCAACGTCGCATCCCGCATGGAATCCACCGATTCGGTGGGACGAATCCAGGTACCCGAGACGATGCGGGAACGCCTGCGGAACGAGTTCCTATTGCAGGAGCGCGGTCTCATCGAGGTGAAAGGCAAAGGCCTGATGCGCACGTGGTACCTCCTCGGCCGTAAGCCGGCCGAGGAGCCGCGCGGCGCGCTCGCCGACGAATCGCGCACCGCCCGGGTCTGAGCCGAATGGCCCTACCCCGGGACCTCGATTTTGTGTCAGACTGCGCCCATGACAACCACTCCTGGGACCCCTGTTCCAAGCTTGTTGCCGCATCTCTGGAAATCCACTCTGGTATCCGGACTTCTCTCGCTGATCCTCGGCGTCCTGGTGCTCGCGTGGCCGGGAATATCCGTCGTGGTCGCCGCCATCGCGTTTGGCGTCTACCTGTTGATCACCGGAATCGCGCAGGTCGCATTCGCCTTCGCCCTGCACGTCTCGGCGGGCAGCCGGATCCTGTTGTTCATCAGCGGTGCGGCGTCGCTGATCCTGGCGCTGCTCGCCTTCCGGCATTTCGGCCAGGGATACGCAATCCTGTTGCTGGCCATCTGGATTGGCGTCGGGTTCATCTTCCGCGGTGTCGCCACGACCGTTTCGGCCATCAGTGACCCAAACTTGCCCGGGCGCGGCTGGTCGATCTTCGTCGGGGTCATCAGCCTGCTCGCCGGCATCGTCGTCTTGGCGTCGCCGTTCGAATCCATCGTCACGCTGGCCCTCGTCGTGGGTGTCTGGTTCGTGGTGATCGGCGTCTTCGAGATCGTGTCCTCGTTCGGCATCCGCAAGGCGTCGAAGACACTCGGCGTCTGACCGCGGCCGCTGGTGGCACGGCACAGAAGCATCTACTACACTGTGTCGTAGCTGCTCGGCAGCCCCGCATCCTTGGGAGATGACAGATGAATGTCGTCGATATTTCGCGGTGGCAGTTCGGTATCACCACCGTCTACCACTTCATTTTCGTACCGCTCACCATCGGTTTGGCGCCCTTGCTCGCCGTCATGCAGACGGTGTGGGTGGCGACCGGCAATACCGCGTGGTACCGCCTCACCAAGTTCTTCGGCAAGTTGTTCCTGATCAACTTCGCCATCGGTGTGGCCACCGGGATCGTGCAGGAATTCCAGTTCGGCATGAACTGGAGCGAGTACTCCCGGTTCGTCGGCGACATCTTCGGCGCCCCACTGGCCATGGAGGGCCTGTTCGCATTCTTCTTCGAATCCACGTTCATCGGGTTGTGGATCTTCGGGTGGGGGCGCCTGCCCAAGCTCGTGCACCTGGCCTGCATCTGGATCGTCGCCCTCGGAGTCAACGCGTCCGCGTTCTTCATCATCGTGGCGAACTCGTTCATGCAGCACCCCGTCGGCGCCCACTACAACCCGACCACACACCGCGCCGAGCTCGACAGTATCGGCGCCCTGCTCTCCAATAACACTGCACGCGCGGCCTTTACGCACACGGTGACGGGAGCCTTGCTCACCGCCGGCGCCTTCGTCGCCGCCGTCAGCGCGTGGTGGCTGGTTCGTTCCCGCACGCCCGCCTCCGCCACGCCGGTGGCCGAGTCGGACGCCCGCACCATGTTCCGCCCGGCGACCATCCTGGGCTGCTGGGTGGTGCTGCTCGCCGCGGTCGGCTTGTTTTTCACCGGCGACCACCAGGGCAAGCTCATGTTCGTCCAGCAACCCATGAAAATGGCGTCGGCCGAAACGCTCTGCGACACCGAAACGGATCCGGATTTCTCGATCCTCACCGTCGGCCGGCACAACAACTGCGACGGGGTCAAGGGCGTCATCGAGGTGCCCTATGTGCTGCCGTTCCTCGCCGAAGGGCGCACCAGCGACGTGACGTTGCAGGGCGTGCGTAACCTTCAGCACGACTACGAACAGCGTTTCGGCCCAAACGATTACCGGCCGAACATGTTCGTCACGTACTGGTCGTTCCGCGCAATGATCGGCCTGCTCGCGATTCCGGTGTTGTTCGCGCTGGCGGCGCTGTGGCTCACCCGGGGCGGACGCGTTCCCGATCAGCGATGGTTCTCCCGGTTCGCGCTGGTGACGATCCCCGCCCCCTTCCTCGCCAACATCGCCGGGTGGGTGTTCACCGAGATGGGCCGCCAGCCGTGGATCGTCGCGCCGAACCCGACGGGTGACCAGCAGGTCCGGTTCACGGTGCACGAAGCGGTCTCCGACCACGCGCCGGGGATGGTGATCACGTCGCTGGTGACGTTCACGCTGGTCTACGCGCTGCTGGCAGTCATCTGGTTCTGGCTGCAACGGCGCTACATCGTCGAGGGGCCGCAGGAACACGACGCCGAACCGGCCCCACCCAAGGCGCCCAGCGACGACGAGGTCGCCCCCCTCTCCTTCGCGTACTAAGGCCCACCGACCCGGAAAGGAGCTGACCGATGCAACTGCAGGAGTTGTGGTTCGGGATCATCGGGATGCTGTTCCTTGGCTTCTTCGTCCTGGAGGGCTTCGATTTCGGCGTGGGCATGTTGATGGAGCCACTCGCCCGCATCGGCAGCGGCGACCCGGAGCCCGACCGCCGCACCGCCCTGAACACCATCGGGCCGGTCTGGGACGGGAACGAGGTCTGGCTCATCGTGGGCGGGGCCGCGATGTTCGCCGCCTATCCGGGTTGGTACGCCACGGTGTTCTCGACGCTGTACCTGCCGCTGCTGGCGATCCTGTTCGGGATGATCGTGCGCGCCGTGGCCATCGAGTGGCGCGGCAAGGTCGACGACACGAAGTGGCGCGGCTGGGCCGATGTCGGCATCGCGGCCGGCTCCTGGCTGCCCGCGGTGCTCTGGGGTGTCGCGTTCGCCATCCTGGTGCGCGGCCTGCCCGTGGATGCCACCGGCCACGTGCACCTGTCGATCACCGACGTGCTCAACGCCTATACGCTGCTGGGCGGCCTGGCCACCGCCGGGCTCTTCGGGTTCTACGGCGCGGTGTTCATCTCGCTGAAGACCTACGGCGCCATCCGCGACGACGCGCACCGGTTCGCGGTGTGGTTGTCCCTCCCGGTCACGGGTGTGGTTGCGGCCTTCGGGCTGTGGACGCAGCTGGCCTACGGCAAGCCCTGGACCTGGTTGGTGCTGGGCGTCGCGGTGGTCGCGCAGCTCGCGGCGGTGCTGTTGGTCTGGCGGCGGGTATCCGACGGCTGGACGTTCGCCTGCACCGCCGTCGTGGTGGCCGCCGTCGTGATCCTGCTGTTCGGCTCCCTCTACCCGAACCTGGTGCCCTCCACGCTTAACAAGCAGTGGAGCCTCACCATCTACAACGCATCGTCGACCCCGTACACCCTCAAGGTCATGACATGGGTGACGTTGTTCATGGCCCCGTTGACGGTGGTGTACCAGGCGTGGACGTATTATGTGTTCCGCCAACGGATTTCGGCCGACCGGATACCGCCGTCCATCGGTCTGGCCAGGCGTCCGTCCTGAGTGCAGGCGACTCCACCCGGCGGGCGCCCCTGGACCCGCGGCTGTGGCGGGCGTCGACCGCGTTGCGGCGATATCTGCTCGCCTCGGTGGGCTGCGGGGTCGTGATCTCCGGTTGCGCGATCGGCTCGGCGATCGTGCTGGCCAACATCGTCGCGGGCGTGGTCGGTGACCCCGGGGCACGAAGCCTGCGCGTCTGGTCGGCGCCCCTGGCAATCCTGCTGGCAGTCTGGACGATTCGGACGGCCGCGCACTGGCTTCAGGCGCGGTTGGGTCAGCGGGGCGCCGGCGCCGTCATCGCCGAACTGTCCGGTCAGGTGCTGGCGGCGGTGACCGCGCGGCAGCCGCGCGAGCTGGCGGCGCAACGCGATGCCGCCGGCGTGGTGGTCACGCGGGGCCTCGACGGGCTGCGCCCGTATTTCGCCGGTTATCTGCCGACATTGCTGCTGGCGGCGATCCTGACCCCGGCGACGGTCGCGGTGATCGCGCTCTACGACCTGAAATCGACGGTGATCGTGTTGATCACCCTGCCGCTCATTCCCATCTTCATGGTGCTGATCGGGCTGGCGACGGCCGAGCGCTCGGCCGCGGCCCTGACCGCCATGACCACGTTGCAGGCGCGATTACTCGACCTCATCGCGGGCATCCCCACGTTGCGGGCGCTGGGGCGCGGGCGCGGCCCGGAAAAGCGGATCGCCGAACTTTCGGCAGCGCACCGCCGTTCGGCGATGGCGACCCTGCGGATCGCCTTTCTGTCGGCGCTGGTGCTCGAGCTGCTCGCCACCCTGGGCGTGGCGCTGATCGCGGTCAGCATCGGCCTGCGCCTCGTGTTCGGCGAAATGACGCTCGCAACCGGTCTGACGGTGCTGCTGCTGGCGCCCGACGTCTACTGGCCGCTGCGCCGGATCGGTGTGGAATTCCATGCCGCACAGGACGGTCGCACCGCCGCCGACAGCGCGTTCGCCCTCATCGGAGACCCGTCCTCCCCCACGCCACGCCACCGGACCGTCCCGGCGCGCGGCGCGGAGATCCGACTGGAAAGCCTCAGCGTCGCCGGGCGGGACGGTCGCGCACCGCACGCGCTCAACGCGGTGATCTCCCCCGGATCCGTGACCGTGCTGACCGGGCCGAACGGCGCCGGGAAGAGCACGGCGCTGCAGGCGATCGCGGGGCTCACCCCGCCCTCGTCGGGCCGGGTCACCGTGGCGGGCGCGGACGTCACCGAGCTCGAGCCGACCGCCTGGTGGCGACAGTTGTCGTGGCTGCCGCAGCGGCCGGTGCTGGTCCCCGGCAGCGTCGGCGACAACCTTGCGCTGTTCGGCGAGCTGCGTGACGTGGAATCCGCCTGCCGCGCATCGGGGTTCGACTCCGTGCTGGCCGAGTTGCCGGACGGGATGGACACCCAGCTGGGGCGGGGCGGCGTGGGGCTCTCCCTAGGGCAGCGCCAACGCCTCGGCCTGGCCCGGGCTCTCGGATCGACCGCCGCGGTCCTGCTGCTCGACGAGCCCACCGCGCACCTGGACGCACAGACCGAGGAGCGGGTGTTGCGGGCCGTCGTCGAGCGCGCGCGGGCCGGCGCGACGGTGGTCGTCGTCGGCCATCGCGAGCCCGTCGTCGCCATCGGCGATCGGGTGGTCGAGGTGGCCTTCGAGGGTGCGGTGCGGTATGTGGCCACCTGAGCTTCAACCCCTGCAGGCGGCCGCAAGTCTGCTGCGCCCGCGGCTGTCCCGCATTCTGGCGGCCATCGCGCTGGGCGTGCTGTCGCTGGGCAGTGCCCTGGCCCTGGCCGGCGTGTCGGCATGGCTGATCACGCGGGCCTGGCAGATGCCGCCCGTCCTGGACTTGTCGGTCGCGGCCGTCGCGGTGCGCGCCTTCGCGATATCTCGCGGGGTACTGCACTACTGCGAGCGGCTGGCCACTCACGACGCCGCGCTGCGCGCGGCGGGCACCGCCCGGGCGCAGATCTATCGCCGGCTCGCGCGGGGGCCGGCGGCTACCGCCGTCCGGTTACCCAGCGGCGAGTTGGTGGCGCGGGTCGGCGCCGACGTCGACGAACTGGCCAACGTTTTGGTGCGCGCCCTGGTACCGATCGGGGTCGCCACGGTGCTGGGGGTGGCGGCAGTCGCCGTCGTGGCGCTGATCTCGGTGCCGGCCGCGGCGGTCCTGGCGATCTGCCTGCTGCTCGCCGGCTTCGTCGCGCCCCGGCTCGCCGCAAAGGCGGCCGCCACGCAGGAAGAGGTTGCCAGGCAACATCATTCGCAGCGCGACGCCGCGGCGATGACCGCCCTGGAACACGCGCCGGAGCTGCGCGTCGCCGGCGTCCTTCCCGAGGTCATCGCCGAAGCGCAACGCCGGCAGCGCGCGTGGGCCGGTGCGCTCGACGCCGCCGTCAGGCCGGCCGCGATCGCCGAGGCGATCCCGACCGCCGCGATCGGGGCGAGCGTGATCGGCGCCGTGGTGGCCGCGCTCGCGCTGGCGCCCACGGTCGCGCCGACCACGCTGGCCGTACTGATGTTGTTGCCCCTCTCGGCCTTCGAGGCGACGACCCCGCTGCCGGGCGCCGCCGTCCAGTTGACACGCTCGCGGATCGCCGCGCGTCGCCTCCTGGAGCTGGCCCCGCCCCAACGGGCCAACCGGGCCCCGAAGCCAACCGCGCGGCCGCCCGACGGCACCGGCCGGCTGGTGGCCGACGTGCGCTCCGGTCACGACGATTCGACGCGGTCGACCCGGGTGGCGCTGGACCTGCCCCCCGGCGCGCGGCTGGCCGTCACCGGCGCGAGCGGCTCCGGGAAGACGACGTTGCTGATGACGCTTGCCGGGCTCGTCGCGCCGCTGGACGGCCGCGTGACGCTGGACGGGACCGAACTAAGCAACTTCGACGAAGACGAATTGCGTTGCGCCGTGAGCTTCTTCGCCGAGGACGCGCACGTTTTTGCCACCACCGTCCGCGACAACCTGCTGGTGGCCCGCGGGGACTGCTGCGACGACGAACTGGCCGTCACCCTCGACACGGTCGGGCTGGGCGGCTGGGCCGCCACATTGCCCGACGGCTTGTCGACGGTGCTGACCGGCGGTGCGCAAGCCCTGTCGGCCGGCCAGCGCCGCAGGTTGCTGCTGGCCCGGGCGGTGCTTTCACCCGCGCGGATCGTCCTCCTGGACGAGCCCACCGAGCACCTCGACGCGGCCGACGCCTCTCGTCTCCTCGCCGACCTGCTGGGGCCGGGGGGCGGACCCATGGGAGCCGACCGCACCGTGGTCGTGGCCACCCACCACCTCCCCGCGAGCCTCGGCTGTCGACTACTGCACGTCGGCCCGCCATCCGCGACCTGAGCCGGCCCGGCGTCCCGTCACACGGAGGCGGCAAGCCGCCAAAGCGCCTCTCGGTCAACCGATTCCGAGCGGTCCACCGGGTTGATCACCACGTCGGTCGCGCCCGCATCGAGGTAGCGGCGCAACTGATTGCGCACGGCGACCTCGGACCCGATCGCGGCCAGGTCGGTGATGCTGGTGACGGCCTCGCGGGCGATCACTTTCCGGTACGAGGGGATGTTCGCGTAGAAACTCAGGTGCTCGGCGGCGAAGGCCCGCCCGGAGTCGACGTCGTCGGTCAGCAACACGGGCACCGCCGCGATGATGCGCGGCGCCGGGCGGCCCGCCGCCGCGGCCGCCGCGGTGATCGTCGGGGCGATGAATTCGCTGATGGTGCGCGGCCCGGCAAGGTAGGGCAGCGTGCCGTCGGCCAGTTCGCCGGTGACTTGCAACGCCTTCGGACCCATCGCTGCCACATAGACCGGCACCGGGGAGCCCCCCCGCGACGCGCACCGGCCAGAAGGGCCTGGCGGTCAGCTCGGTGCCGTGAACGTCGACGCCCCCGGTGTCGAAGACGGAGTTCAAGATCGTCAGATGTTCGCGCAGCCGCTGAATGGTGTTGGTCCAGTCGACGCCGAACATCTGCCGTTCGAGCGCCCGCGCACCCAGGCCGAGCCCGAGGCTGAAATTGCCGTGCGCGGCGGCCTGCGCCGTCTGTGCCAGTGCGGCGACGATCAACGGGTGGCGCGGGTTGATCGGCACGACCGAGGTGCCGACCCCAAGCCCGGGCACCGCCGCCCCGATCAGCCCGGCCAGCGCGATCGCGTCGTACGTGGATTGCTGGGCCAGCCAGATCTGGCGCACCCCGAGTTCGTTGGCGCGCCTGGCTTGTTCGATCGCGTCGTCGACGAGGTTGAGGGCGTCGGGACGGGGCATCAGGAAGGTTCCGGTGGGCATGCCGCAACCAACGCGCCCCGGTCGGCGGCCATTCCTGCCGGATCGCGGTGATCAGAAAGCCAACCGGCCGCCTAGAGGTGTCGCCGGCGCGGCATGAACTCCACCGACAGCAACACGAACAGCAGCGGAATCAGCTGGGTCATCGAGATCAGCGCGTACCGCCGGGAATCCAGAGCGTGGAACTTGCGGACGTACCGGTACAACGACTCCAACGCGATCAACGGGTCCAGCACATGGATCAATCGGTAAAAGACGTGCTGGATGCGGCTGCGGTTCCGCTCGTCGAAGATCTCCGGAAAGGCCGCAAACGACAGCGAAACGCGCCGCGCGCCGGCTTCTTTGGCCGCCATCGCCATGTCGACGCTGAGCCGTTCGTCGATGCCGTTGGGTGCCCCGCGGCGGCGCCACGGCACGTCGAGGCTGACGTCGCTGCCGCCGCCGGCGGTGGCGTAGCGGTGGAAGCCCTGCGCCCGACCCGAGGAGTCCCTGGCGATGATGAGCTGAATCCCGGGGAACCGGCCCTCCAGCACGCCGTCAAGGTTCATGAAGAAGCCACGCTGCGTCCCCGCCCCCCGGGACGATGCCCGCACCACGTCGGTCAGCTCGGCGAGAAGCCCGTCATCGAGCGCCTGCTCCGAGACGATCTCGGTGGTGATGCCGCAGTTGTGGGTGCGCTTGACCGCCTGGCGCAGGTTGCGGAACTTGCGCCCCGCCATGTCGAAGCCCGACACGTCGATCACGACGTCGCGGCCGATCGGCACCGGCCGCAGCGACTGCCCGATCACCGCCGGGTCGGTCCACAGCCCGAGCCGGCGCTCGCCGCAGCCCACGACCGCGATCCGCCAGCCGTGCGCGTGGCAGGTGGCCGCGAAGTCGGCGACCAGCTCGGGGAATTTGTCCTCGTCACCGATCGGATCGCCGCCGACCACGGCGAATCCCAGCCGAGTCCGGTACGCGAGCGCGGCGGCACCGTCTGCGGTGAAGTGGTAGCACTTGCCCGTCTGCATCGCGAACGGTGCCAGCGGATCGTCCCGAGTGGCCTCGATCAGGGCCCAGGCCCGGCGTAGGTCGTCGGGCCGCGGGCGGGCCGACGTCGGCCACATCAGCGCCGGGCCGGACCCGACGACCAGCACGGCACCGAGCAGGTCGAACGACAGCACATGGGCGCCGAGTCCGCCCAGCACGAAGGCCGCGGCCGTCGCTGCGTGCGCGGCGGTCACCGGCCGGCCCAGGAAGATGCCGCGGGCGATGAAGGCCACCGCCCCGAGGACCGTCAGCGACCACCCCAGCCGGTCGGCGCAGTGCCAACCGGGGTTGTGGTGGTGGCGGACGAGTATGACGACGAGCCAGCCAGCGGCGCACAGGAGGGCCAGAGCGCCGATCCAGCGGGCCGCGAGCGTGTCGACGTGAACGACCACCCGTTCGCGGGCGCGGGGCCTCGCCGCGACGTCGACCGGTGATTGGTTCAACTCTCACCTCCCGATGCGCTGAAATCAGCTGGGCGGCCAGTCGCCGCCTCTGCACCGCGTACCCGGCAAGCTGCAACTTACGCCTGCTGAGGGCCCGATGAACGGGCTTTCGTGAGGCTCTCAGACCTCTCTCCCGTGCCTGCAGTGCCTCTCAGCGCCTCTCAGTGCCTGTCACAGTGCCTGTCAGTGCTCCTCAGTGGCGCTTGGTGGGCGCTCCGCACCCCGTCTATCGGCGCGGCGGCGGGAAGTATTTCAGGACACCCTCCTGCACGACGGTGGCGAGGAGCTGCCCGGCCGGGTCGAAGAAGTGGCCCGTGCCCAGCCCGCGGGAATCGGCGGCCACCGGGGACGACGTCGAGTACAGCACCCAGTCGTTGAAGTCCACCTGCCGGTGGAACCAGACGGAGTGGTTGGCGGACGCGGCGAAGATGCGGTCGAAACCCCACGACAGCCCGTGCGTGGTGATCACCGAGTCCAGGACGGTGGTGTCCGAGGTGTACACCATCACCGCGGTGTGCAGCATCGGATCGTCGGGCACGGTCCCGAGCGCCTTGACCCACACCCGGTTGTATGGGAGCCGCTCGCCCTTGTCTCGCATCACCCACGCGGGGTCGTTGGTGTAGCGCCACTCGATCGGCTGCAGGGCGTTGACGAAGTGCGGGACGGTGTCTTCGTACCCGCGCAGTAGCTCGGCGATCCGCGGCTGCGTGTGCGGCCCGGGCACCGTGGGCGGGTCGACGGCGTGCTCGAGTCCGGGACCACCGGACATATAGGAGATCAGCGCGGAGGACAGCAGCACGCCGTCCTGCACCGCGTCCACCCGCCGGTTGGCGAAGCGCCGCTCGTCGCGCAACCGCGTCACGTGAAACTCGATGTCCCTGCCGGTGTCGCCCCCGTTGACGAAGTGCACCGACAGCGCGCCGGGCGGCAGGCCCTCGCGGGTCAGCGTGCGGGCGCTGGCGACGAATGACTGGGCCATGAGCTGACCACCGAACGTCCGCATCGGGTTCTTGCTCGGGTGGCTACCGACGAACCGGTCATCGCCGACGCGCTCGAGGTCGAGTATCGCCAGCAGTTCCTCGAAATCCGAGTAGGTGTCCTCCCGGACATTCGGCTCATCGCCTGCCGGCACGGGCTCTCCTCAGGTCTCGATTGCGCGCCTCTTTTCCACAGGAAGGGAACCCCGGACCGGGCCGGACGATCGGGCGGCTAGACGTCGTCCTCCCCGATCCGGTGCACATGGATCAGGTTGGTCGACCCTACTGTGCCAGGTGGCGCGCCGGCCACGATCACCACCAGGTCACCGCGCTTGTAGCGACCGAGTTCCAGTAGCGACTTGTCGACCTGACGGATCATGCCGTCCGTCGACGTCATCATCGGGACGATGAATGTCTCGGTGCCCCACGTCATGGCGAGTTGGCTGCGCACCTCGGGCCACGCGGTGAACGCGAGCAGCGGCAGGGGGGTGTGCAACCGCGCCAGCCGCTTGACCGTGTCGCCGGACTGGGTGAACGCGACCAGCGCCTTGGCGTCCAGCCGCTCGCCGATGTCGCGGGCCGCGTAAGAGATCACCCCGCGCTTGGTACGCGGCACATGGGTCAGCGGCGGCGCGGCCGTGGAGTTCTCCTCGACGGCGCAGATGATGCGTGACATCGTGCGTACGGCCGCCAGCGGATACTTCCCCACCGAGGTCTCGCCGGACAGCATCACCGCGTCGGCGCCGTCGAGCACCGCGTTGGCGACGTCGGAGGCCTCGGCCCGCGTCGGCCGCGAGTTCTCGATCATCGAGTCGAGCATCTGCGTGGCCACGATGACGGGTTTCGCGTTTTCCCGGGAGATCTGGATGGCGCGCTTCTGGACCAGCGGGACCTCTTCGAGCGGCAGCTCGACACCCAGATCGCCGCGCGCCACCATGATGGCGTCGAACGCGAGCACGATCGCTTCCAGGTTGTCGACCGCTTCGGGCTTCTCCAGCTTGGCGATCACGGGAACCCGCCGACCGATCCGGTCCATCACCTCGTGGACCAGCTCGACGTCCGACGGCGAGCGCACAAAGGACAGCGCGACCAGGTCGACGCCGAGGTCCAGCGCGAAGGTGAGATCGTCGATGTCCTTCTCCGACAGGGGAGGCGCGGACACGTTCATGCCGGGCAGCGACATGCCCTTGTTGTTGCTGACTGGCCCACCCTCGGTGACGGTGCAGACGACGTCGTCGCCCTCGATGGCATCGACCATCAGGCCGACCTTCCCGTCGTCGATCAGAACCCGGTCGCCGACGGCGGCGTCCTTCGCCAGCGTCTTGTAGGTGGTCGACACGCGGTCGTGGGTGCCCTCGCACTCGGCGACGGTGATCCGCACCACCTCGCCGTCGGCCCAGTAGGTGGACCCGGTGGCGAAGCGGCCCAACCTGATCTTGGGGCCCTGCAGGTCGGCGAGCACACCGACCGCGCGACCGGTGGCATCGGAGGCGGCCCGCACTCGCTCGTAGGCGGCCTTGTGATCGGCGTAGTCACCGTGACTGAAGTTCAGTCGGGCGACGTCCATTCCGGCATCGACAAGCGCTGTGATCAGCTCATCTGAGGCGGTGGCAGGACCAAGGGTGCAGACGATCTTCCCGCGTCTAGTCACGCCGACCCAGCATAGTCGCGTGCGCAGCCCGGGGCGCTTGTTGACCGCCGGGCTTAACGCCCGGGCTACCCACTGTTGGTCGGAATCAACGGGAATCCGGGCAGATTTCGCAGAATCGTCCACAGAGTCGCCGCGACAGCGATCGCCAGCACCGCCGGCATCGGCAGCGACGACCCCTTGTTTCGGCGGCCGAACAGCACCCAACCGGCCAACAGCGGGAGGCCGACCACCAGGAAGGCGTTGTCGTTGATGCCGGCCAGCAGGTCGCCGTGCAGCAGGTCGTGGGTCATTCGCAGCCCGCCGCAGAACGGGCAATTCCAGCCGGTGAGCCATTTGAATGGACACAGCGGGTAGACGGAACTCGCGTTGTGCGGGTCGACGAGACCGATGTAGACCAGCGCGCCCCCCAGAAGCGCTCCGGTGCCGACGGCCGGGAAGAGGCGCTGACCAACCGCGCCGCGCTCGTGCATCACCGGCTCAGGTCCCCTCACGCAGGGGGCGACCGTGCGAGTCGGGCACCTTGTCGGTGAGGATGAGGATCGCGTCGACGATGCTCCAGACGAGACCGAATCCGCAGGTGAGCCAGCCGACCAGCAGCTGCGCGACACCGATGCCGATGTCACCGATGTAGAACCGGCCGATCCCGCCGATGCCGATCAGGCTCAGCAGCTGGAGCAGGCCCGCGATCGTCTTCGACTTGTCCGAATACGGCTGACCGGTCACGGGGTGACGGCCGAATGGGGCGGACGGGTCGTAGTAGCCGCCCGGAACCGGATACTGCGGATAGGGCGGCGGGTAGCCGGCGTGATAACCCGGCGGCGGGGGCGGCGGGGCGCCGAAACTCGCGGGGTCGGGCGACGACGGTTCGGTCACCGTGCCAGCATGACAGATCGGCCGCCGCGCGCCCTAAAAGATTTTCGACGCCCCGCTATCGGTTTCGGCGCAGGCTCCAGCGCCCGCGGGGCGCCTCGCCGTCGCCGGCGGCATCCGCTGCGCTTTCGCCGGGTTCGGGGTCGGCGCTGGTGGGCGACTCGGCCTCGCCCGCCTCGGGCGCTACTTCGGCTTCGGGCTCTCCGGCTTCGGGCTCTTCGGGCTCGGCGGCCGCGGCATCCGCGTCCGGCGACTCGGGCACATCTGCGGCGACCACCGGCTCCGGTTCCGGCGACACCTCGACGACGCCTTCGTTGCCACGCAGGCTCTCGGGATCCTCCCGACCCTTCGGCGCGACGATGAAATACACCACCGCCCCGATGAACACGAAAGTCGAGGTGAACGAGTTGATCCGGATGCCGGCAATGTGGGTCGCGGTGTCGTCGCGCAGCAGCTCGACACCGAAGCGCCCGATGCAGTAGCCGGCCACGTAGAGGGCGAACAGCCGCCCGTGTCCCAGCGTGAACCGCCGGTCCAAGTAGATCAGTGCGGCGAAAACCAGCACGTTCCAGATCAGTTCGTAGAGGAACGTGGGCTGCACGACGAGCGCCACCTGCCCCGTCGAGACGCCGTCGAGCGAATGCGGGTCGACGTAACCCGATGGGTCGCGGCGGTAGAAGATCTCCAGCCCCCACGGCAGCGTGGTCTCGCGGCCGTAGAGCTCCTGGTTGAAGTAGTTGCCCAGCCGCCCGATCGCCTGAGCCAGCACGATTCCCGGGGCGATCGCGTCGCCGAAGGCGGGCAACGGGATTCCCCGACGCCGGCAGGCGATCCACGCGCCCACGCCGCCGAGCGCCACCGCGCCCCAGATGCCCAGGCCGCCGTCCCAGATCCGCAGCGCCGCGCCGAACCCCGCGCCGCCGGGTCCCCAGTAGGTTCGCCAGTCGGTGGCCAGGTGGTAGAGCCGGCCGCCGATCAACCCGAACGGCACGGCCCACAGCGCCACGTCGTAGATCACGCCGCGCTGGCCGCCGCGGGCCTCCCAGCGCCGGTCACCGATGATGAGCGCGACCACGATGCCGGTGATGATGAACAGCGCGTAGGCGCGGATCGGCAACGGCCCGAGGTGCCACACGCCCTGCGGCGGGCTCGGGAAGTAGGTGGGCGCCAACGTCATGAGGCGGCGACCCCGTCGCGCACGCCGTGAGCGAGTTCCTCGGTCAGCGCCCGCAAGGCGGGCAGGCCACCGTCGCCCAGCGCCGACACCAACGCGGAGCCGACGATGACCCCGTCGGCGTAGCCGGCGATCTGCGCGGCCTGCTCGCGAGAACGCACCCCCAGGCCCACCCCGACGGGTATGTCAGACACCTCCCGCACCCGGGCCACCAGATCCGGCGCCGCCTGCGACACCGCGTCACGCGCCCCGGTCACTCCCATCGTGGAGGCAGCGTAGACGAACCCGCGCGAGGCCTCGACTGTCATCGCCAGCCGTTGCGGCGTCGACGACGGCGCTACGAGGAAGATGCGATCCAACCGATGCTCGTCGGATGCCGCCAGCCACCGGTCGGCCTCGTCCGGGATGAGATCGGGGGTGATCAGGCCCCGTCCGCCCGCCGCCGCGAGGTCGCGCGCGAAGGCGTCGACGCCGTACCGCAGCACCGGATTCCAGTACGTCATCACCACGGCGTCCCCACCGGCCGAACTGATGGCCTCGACGGCGGCGAGGGTGTCCCGCACCCGCACTCCCCCGTGCAGGGCGGCCTCGGTGGCCCTGGCGATGGTCGGGCCGTCCATCCCGGGGTCCGAATACGGCACCCCGACCTCGATGATGTCGCAGCCGGATTGGACGAGGGCGGTCATCGCGTCCATCGACGTGGCGACGTCGGGGTAGCCCGTCGGCAAGTACCCGATCAGCGCCGCACGGCCCTCCTTGCGGCACGACTCGAAGACCGGGGCCAGCCTGCTCGCCTGGCTTTGCTCCACCGTCATCGCCGGCCCGCATCGTCGGTGGGCGACATCAGCCCGAACCATTTGGCGGCCGTCTCGACGTCCTTGTCGCCGCGACCCGACAGGTTCACCACAATGATTGCGCCCCGGCCCAATTCGACGCCCAGCTGGAGAGCGCCGGCCACCGCGTGCGCGGATTCGATCGCCGGGATGATGCCTTCCGTGCGGCACAGCAGCCGGAACGCGTCCATCGCCTCGGTGTCGGTGATCGGCCGGTAGTCGGCGCGGCCGGTCTCCTTGAGGTAGGCGTGTTCGGGACCCACTCCCGGGTAATCCAAACCGGCCGAGATCGAATGGGATTCGATGGTTTGGCCGTCTTCGTCCTGCAGCAGGTAGGAGAACGAGCCCTGGAACGCCCCGGGGGAACCGCCCGCGAACGTCGCCGCATGCCGGCCCGTCTCGACGCCGTCGCCGGCCGCTTCGAACCCCACCAGCCGCACGTCGGGGTCGTCGATGAAGGCGTGGAAGATGCCGATGGCATTGGATCCGCCGCCCACGCAGGCGGTTACGGCGTCGGGCAACCGGCCCGCCTGCCGCTGGATCTGCACTCGGGCCTCCAGGCCGATGATGCGCTGGAAGTCCCGGACCATGGTCGGGAAGGGATGCGGACCCGCCGCCGTGCCGAAGCAGTAGTACGTGTTGTGCGCGTTGGTCACCCAGTCGCGGAACGCCTCGTTGATGGCGTCCTTCAGCGTCTGCGAGCCGGACTCGACGGAGACGACCTCGGCCCCCAGCAGCCGCATCCGCGCCACGTTGAGCGCCTGGCGCGCGGTGTCCACGGCGCCCATGTAGATCACACAGTCGAGGCCGAGCAGCGCGCACGCCGTGGCGGTTGCCACGCCGTGCTGGCCGGCCCCGGTCTCGGCGATCACCCGGGTCTTGCCCATCCTGCGGGCCAGCAACGCCTGGCCGAGGACGTTGTTGATCTTGTGAGAACCGGTGTGGTTCAGGTCTTCTCGTTTGAGGAAGATGCGCGCCCCGCCGGCGTGGTCACTGAGCCGGGTCGCCTCGTACAGCGGCGACGGCCTACCGGTGTAGTGGGTCTGCAAGTCATCCAGGATGTCGAGGAAATCCTGATTGACACGTTCCTTCTCGTAGGCGGTCGTGACCTCTTCGATCACCGCCATCAACGCCTCGGCGACGTAGCGACCACCCCAACCACCGGGGCCGCCGAAATGGCCGCCCGCGTCGGGGTCGTGGCTGGTGGGTTCGGCGATGGCCGCACTGGAACGCGGAAGATCCGAACCGGTCAGGTCGTCCATCACCAAGGCTCAACGCGGGGGCGGCTCATCGGATTCAACGTCTCAGTGCGCAACAACGTTCAGCGAGCCGGTTTCGGACAGGACGGGTGGGTGCCGGCGGTGACCAGATCGGCCACCGCGGCGCGTGGGTCACCGCTCTTGACCAGACCTTCACCGACCAGGACGGCGTCGGCGCCCGCACCGGCGTACGCCAACAGGTCTGCGGTGCCGCGCACGCCGGACTCGGCGATGCGGATCACGTTGCTGGGCAAGCCGGGTGCGATGCGCGCGAAGCAATCTCGGTCCACCGCCAGCGTCGTCAGGTCGCGGGCGTTGACGCCGATGACGTTGGCCCCGGCCTTGAGCGCGCGGTCGGCCTCCTCTTCGGTGTGCACCTCGACCAGTGCCGTCATGCCCAGCGATTCGGTGCGATCCAGCATCGACACCAGCGCCGATTGCTCGAGCGCGGCGACGATGAGCAACAGCATGTCCGCGCCGTGCGCTCGGGCCTCGTGGATCTGATACGGCTGGACCACAAAGTCCTTGCGCAGCACGGGGATCGACACCGCCGCACGCACCGCGTCGAGGTCATCGAGCGACCCGCGGAAGCGTCGCTCCTCGGTCAGCACGCTGATGATGCGGGCGCCGCCGTCCTCGTAGGCGCGGGACAGCTTCGCCGGGTCGGCGATGGTCGCCAGGGAACCCGCCGACGGGCTGGCGCGCTTGACTTCGGCGATGACGCCGATGCCGGGCTCACGCAAGGCGGCCATCACGTCGAGCGGCGGCGGCGCGGCCGCGGCCAACGCCTTGATCTCGGACAGGCTGACCAGGGCCTCGCGCGCGGAAACGTCGGCCCTGACTCCTTCGAGGATGGAGTCAAGCACGGATGCCGGACTCATGCCTTTCGGTTTCCTTCCGCCGTGCCCACGGTCACCCCGCCGTCGCCGCCTTCTGGACGATGTGAAGAAGGGTAGCGGCCTTTGGCTCGCGGCCCGTCACCGACCCTCGGTGTCGGCCTCACCGGGGCGCTCGGTCAGGTCCCGACCCTCATCAAGCGCATCCCAGATCATCCGTTCGGACATCTTCGGCTTCTCCGGCTCCTCAAGCATCACCCCATTTGCGCTTTCGCGCAGGGCTTTCGACCGACGGGTCGCCGGAGCCGCATATTTGGCGACGTCCGAGCCGTCCGAGCCGAGGATCGACGCCGAGCGCATCAACAACACGGCGGCGATCACGCTGCACCCGGCGGCGGCCACCGCGATGCCGGCTCCCCAACGGTGCCGCTCGCTGCCCACCAGCGTCATCAACGGAATGCGCGCCAGCTCGGCACCGCGCACGGCCACATCGGGGAGCACCCAGAGGCTGATGCCCAGATACCCGGCCGCGAGGCCGGCCACCGCCACCAGCACCGCCAGCACGCGCAGCGGCCAACCGCGCACGGCCAGGGCGGCCGCGGCCGCCGCGGCCAGGAGCAGGGCCAACGGGAGCAGGGCCGTGGACCACGCGGCGCCGGACAGCGTCACCGCCTTCGGCGGCCCCAGCCCGTCGAAGGACCGGACCACAACCCATGGCAGCCGCGACGCCGCCCACAACGCCCCCGCGGCGACCACCAGCAGGAACTGGGCCGGCACGATCGTGAACCGGCCCGGGCGGCGGTCAGCCATCGCGACCCGGCCGCGGGGCGGTCAGCGTCTCGGCCGCGGCGATCGCGTTGAGCACCGCGCGCGCCTTATTGGACGCCTCGGTGTATTCGTACGGGCCGTTGGAGTCGGCGACCACGCCGCCACCGGCCTGAACGTACGCGGTGCCGTCGCGCATCAGCGCGGTGCGGATGGCGATCGCGAAGTCGGCGTTGCCGGCGAAATCCAGGTAGCCGACCACGCCGCCGTAGAGGCCGCGGCGCGTCTTTTCGACCTCTTCGATGAGCTCCATGGCCCGCACCTTGGGGGCGCCCGACAGCGTTCCCGCCGGGAAGCATGCGGTCACCGCGTCCAGGGCGGTGCGGCCCTCACCGAGCATCCCGGTGACGGTCGACACCAGGTGCATCACGTGGCTGTAGCGCTCGATGTGGCTGTAGTCCTCGACGCGCACGCTGCCCGGCGTGCAGACCCGGCCCAGGTCGTTGCGGCCGAGGTCGACCAGCATCAGGTGCTCGGCGCGCTCCTTGGCGTCGGCCAGCAGGTCTTTTTCCAGCTGCTGGTCCTCTTCCTCGGTCTTGCCGCGCCACCGCGTTCCGGCGATCGGGTGCGTCGTCGCCCAGCCGTCGGCGACGGTGACCAACGCCTCCGGGCTGGATCCGACGATCGAGAAGTCCGTCGCGCCTTGCCCGTTCGGCACGTGCAGCAGGTACATGTAGGGGCTCGGGTTGGTCGCCCGCAGCATCCGGTACACGTCGATGGGGTCGACCGCGGTGTCCATCTCGAAGCGCTGCGAAGGCACCACCTGGAAGGCCTCGCCGGCCGCGATCTGCTCGACGAGGTAGTCGACGATCTTGGTGTACTCCTCGACCGTGCGCTGCGCGCGCTGCCGGGGCTCGGGGCGGCTGAACGTCGCGACCGTCGACGGCAGCGCCTGGCCCAGCGCCGTCGTCATCACGTCCAGCCGGGCGACGGCGTCGTCGTAGGCCTCGTCGACGCGCTCGTCGGTGCCGTTCCAGTTGACGGCGTTGGCGATCAGGGTGATGGTCCCCTCGTGATGGTCGACCGCCGCCAGGTCCGTCGCCAGCAGCAACAACATGTCCGGGAGGCGCAGGTCGTCGACAGCCAAGTCCGGCAGGCGTTCCAGGCGCCGCACCAGGTCGTAGGCGAAGAATCCGACCATCCCGCCCGACAGCGGGGGCAGGCCGGGCAGCGCGGCCGTGGCCAGCAGCTCGAGGGTGGCGCGCAGCGCCAGCAGGGGGTCCCCCCCGGTCGGGGCGTCCTGCGGCACGGCGCCCAGCCACACCGCTTCGCCGTCGCGCACCGTCAGCGCCGAGGGCGCGCCCGCGCCGATGAACGACCAACGCGACCAGGACCGGCCGTTCTCGGCGGACTCGAGCAGGAATGTGCCCGGGCGGTTGGCGGCCAGTTTGCGGTACGCCGACAGCGGCGTCTCGCTGTCGGCCAGCACCTTGCGGGTCACCGGCACCACGCGGTGCTCCGCCGCCAGCCGGCGGAAGTGCTCCCGTGAGGTGGTAGCGGCGAGGTGGTCGTGCACCGAACCATCCTCGCAGATCCACGCCCGGGGGCTCGCTGCCTGGGCGTAGCGTGACCGCCATGAAACCTGGTGACACCGTCGCGGACTTCGAACTTCCCGATCAGGCGGGCACGCCCCGCACGCTCAGCGGCCTGCTCGCCGACGGGCCCGTCGTCCTGTTCTTCTACCCCGCCGCGATGACGCCCGGCTGCACCAAGGAGGCCTGCCACTTCCGTGACCTCGCGGCCGAATTCGCCGCGGTGGGCGCCAGCCGGGTCGGCATCAGCACCGATCCCGTGCAGAAGCAGGCCAAGTTCGCCGAGACCCAGCACTTCGACTACCCGTTGCTGTCGGACGCCGACGGCGCGGTGGCCAAGCAGTTCGGGGTCAAGCGCGGCCTGCTCGGCAAGGTCATGCCGGTCAAGCGCACCACCTTTGTCATCGGCACCGACCGCAAGGTGCTCGACGTGATCGCCAGCGAATTCAGCATGGACACCCATGCCGACAAGGCGCTCGAGACCCTGCGCGCCCTGCCTACGGGTTGACCGCGAGAAAGATGTACGCGGCGAGCAGCACCAGGTGCAATTCGCCCTGCAGCCGGGTGGCCCGCCCCGGCACCACCGTCAGCATGCTGATCACGACGGTCAGCGCGAGCAGCACCAGCTGGACCGGACCGAGGCCGAGCACCAGCGGCCCCCTCAGCCAGATGCTTGCCAGCGCGATCGCCGGAATGGTCAGGCCGATGCTGGCCAGCGCCGAGCCGTAGGCCAGGTTCAGGCTGATCTGGATCCGGCCCCGTCGCGCCGCGCGTAGCGCCGCCAGGGTCTCCGGCAGCAGGACCAACGCCGCGATCACCACGCCGACGAACGTCTGCGGGAATCCGGCCGCGGTCACCGCCCGCTCGACCGCCGGCGACTCCTGCTCGGCGAGGCCCACCACGGCGAACAGCGCGACGACCAGCAGCGTGAGGCTGGTCAGCGCCGACCGGACGCTCGGCGGCTCGGCGTGGCTCTCATCCTCGAAGAGGCGCTTCTGGCCCCGCTGCGCGACCGGCAGGAAAAAGTCGCGATGCCGGAAGGTTTGGGTGAACACGAACAGCAGATACAGGCCCAGCGAGGCGACGGCGGCGAAGGCCAGCTGGCCGGGCGAAAATTCCCGGCCCACATGGCTTGTCGTGAACGCGGGCAGTACCAGGCTCAACGTCGCCAGCGTCGTGATCGTCGCCAGTGCCGCCCCGCTTCCCTCGGCGTTGAACAGCGTCACGCCGTACCGCCGCGACCCCATCAGCAGCGACAATCCGGCGATCCCGTTCGTGGTGATGATGACCGCGGCGAACACCGTGTCCCGGGCCAGCGTCGCGGTTTCGCTGCCGCCGGACGCCATCAGCTCGACGATCAGCGCAACCTCGATCACGGTGACGGCGGCGGCCAGGACCAGCGAGCCAAACGGTTCGCCCACCCGGGCCGCGACCACCTCGGCGTGATGGACCGCGGCCAGCACCGCGCCGACCAGGAGGGCGGCCGCCAGCGCGACGAGCAGCGGGCCGAGCTGAGTCCCCCAGATCAGTGCCAACACGACGAGGGCGAGCAGGGGCATGACCGCGGTCCACGTCACCGGTTTGATCATCGCCCGCCATTCTCACGGAAGGCCGGCGGCGGTGCGCCCTGAGGGGCGCCATCCAGGCGAATCACGGTTGCCGTGCGCACGGCCTCAGTAGCATGCTCACATGCCGCGAGTGGAAGGCCTCACCGAAGGGGAGGTGTTCGCCGGGTACACGATCGTGCGGCGCCTGGGCGCCGGCGGAATGGGCGAGATGTACCTGGCGCAGCACCCGCGGCTGCCCCGCACGGACGCCCTGAAGATCCTCCCCGCGACCTGACCGCGGACGACGAGTTCCGCCAGCGCTTCCTACGCGAAGCCGACCTCGCGGCCAGCCTCTACCAAATTGCCGCAGTGGGCGCGACCCGCGCCAAACCACCACCCACACCGCAATCTCGGTGGGGCGCCGGAGCTAACCTTCGGGCTCCAGGAGCACGTCGGCGTCGAAACAGCTGTGGTCGCCGGTGTGGCAGGCGCCGCCGACCTGGTCGACGGTCAGCAGCACCGCGTCGCCGTCGCAGTCGAGCCGCACCGAGTGGACGCGCTGCGTGTGGCCAGACGTCGCCCCCTTCACCCACTGCTCGCCACGCGACCGCGAATAGTACGTCCCCTCACGGGTTTCCAATGTCCGGGCCAGCGCGTCGTCGTCCATCCACGCGACCATCAGCACGTCGCCGCTGTCCCGCTCCTGCACGACGGCGGCGAACAGCCCGTCGGCATTGCGCTTGAGCCGCGCCGCGATCCGTGGGTCGAGCGTCATCGCACGGTGATCCCTTCGGCGGCCATGGCGGCCTTCACCTGGCCGATGGTCAGCTCGCGGAAGTGAAAGACGCTGGCCGCCAACACCGCATCGGCGCCGGCGGCGACGGCGGGCGCGAAGTGCGCCGCCGCTCCGGCACCCCCGCTGGCGATCACGGGCACCGTGACCGCGGCGCGGACCGCCCGCAGCATCGCCAGGTCGAACCCGGCCTTCGTGCCGTCGGCGTCCATCGAGTTGAGCAGGATCTCCCCCACCCCGAGCTCGGCGCCGCGCACCGCCCACTCGACGGCGTCGATCCCTGTGCCGCGCCGGCCGCCGTGGGTGGTGACCTCCCAGCCCGACGGGGTCGGGGCCGAGCCGGCCGGGACCGTGCGGGCGTCGACGGACAAGACGATGCACTGCGACCCGAACTGCCGCGCCATCTCGGCCAGCAAGTCGGGGCGCGCGATCGCGGCGGTGTTGACCGACACCTTGTCGGCCCCCGCGCGCAGCAGGACGTCGACGTCGGCCACCGTGCGCACTCCCCCGCCCACGGTCAGCGGGATGAACACCTGCTCGGCGGTGCGCCGCACGACGTCGAGCATGGTGCCGCGTTCCGACGACGAGGCGGTGACGTCGAGGAACGTCAGCTCGTCCGCCCCCTCGGCGTCGTAGGCGGCGGCCAGCTCGACGGGATCTCCCGCGTCGCGGAGGTTTTCGAAGTTGACGCCCTTGACCACCCGGCCGGCGTCGACGTCCAGGCAGGGAATCACCCGCACCGCGAGGCCGTTACTCGCGCACATCGTCAGTAGTCTCCCGGTTCGCCCGTGCTGCGCAGGATTTCGAGGATCTCGTCGTGCGCGCCCGGCGCCGCGGCGAGCGCGGACTCCGAATCGGGCGTCCACGCTTCGCCTGCCAGGTTCGTGACGACGCCACCCGCGGCCCGCACCAGCGCGACGCCCGCGGCATGGTCCCACACGTGTCCGCCGAAACTTATTGAGGCCGCCAGGATTCCGTCGGCAACATACGCCAGGTCCAGCCCCGTGGAGCCGTGCATGCGCAGCCGCGACGACACCCGGCTCAGGTTCTCCAGCAGCGCGACCCGATAGCGGCCGGGGAATCTGCCCCGGGCGTCCGCGCTGAACGAGCCGGCGCCGATGAGGGCGTCGGCCAGCTCGACCCGGCCCAGCGGTGGCTGGGGCTTACCGTTTTTCACCAAGGGCCCGCCGACGGTCGCGGTGTAACGCTGGCCGGTGAAGGGCAACCAGGTCAGTCCGACGACCGGCTCGCCGTCATGCAGCAACCCGAGCAGGATGCCGGCCATCGGCGAACCCGCCGCGTAGTTGAACGTGCCGTCTACGGGGTCGAGCACCCACACCCACTCCGCGTCGACGTCTTCGCCGCCGTATTCCTCGCCGTGCACACCGATTCCGGTGGTCTCGGTGAGGGCGGCGACGACCTGCCGCTCGATCGCCAGGTCGACGTCGGTGGCGAAGTCGTTGCCCTTCTTCTGCACGGCCGACTCGGCCCGGTGGCCGGCGAGAAAGGGCTCGGTCGCGTCGTCGAGGATCGCCGACGCCGTCTCGACCAGCGCGTCCAAGTCCATCGCGTCGCTCACCCCTGCACCGCGGCCAGGGCCTGCGGCAGGGTGAACCGCCCGGCGTAGAGGGCCTTGCCCACGATGGCCCCCTCGACCCCGCGGTCGGTGAGCGTGGCGATCGCACGCAGGTCGTCCAGGCTGGACACGCCGCCGGACGCGATCACCGGCGCCTCGGTGCGCTCGGCGACTCCGGCGAGCAACTCGAGATTGGGGCCGCCCAGGGTGCCGTCCTTGGTGACGTCGGTGACCACGAATCGCGAACACCCTTGGCTGTCAAGGCGTTCCAGCACCTCCCAGAGGTCACCGCCGTCGGTCTCCCAGCCACGGCCGCGCAGCCGGTGCTGGCCTTGGGGATGGGTCGGGTCGATCTGGACGTCCAGGCCGACGGCGACCTTGTCGCCATGCTCGCTGATCGCCCGCGCGCACCACTGCGGGTTCTCCAGGGCGGCCGTCCCGAGGTTGACCCGGGCGCAGCCCGTCGCCAGCGCCGCCGTCAGCGACTCGTCGTCGCGGATGCCGCCGGAGAGCTCGACCTGCACGTCGAGCTTGCCGACCACCTCGGCAAGCAGCTCGCGGTTGGAGCCGCGGCCGAAGGCGGCGTCGAGGTCCACCAGATGGATCCACTCGGCCCCGTCGCGCTGCCAGCCCAGGGCGGCGTCCAGCGCGGTCCCGTACTCGGTTTCGCTGCCGGCCTTGCCCTGCACCAGACGCACGGCCCGCCCGTCGACCACGTCGACCGCCGGCAAGAGAATCAATGGCATTACAGTCCCTCCACCCAGTTGCTAAGCACGGCCGCGCCGGCGTCTCCGCTCTTTTCCGGGTGGAATTGGGTGGCGGACAACGGCCCCTCCTCGACGGCGGCCAGGAACGGCACCTGGTGGGTGGCCCAGGTGAGCACCGCCGCCGGTGATCCCTCCCAACGCTGCGCGGCATAGGAATGCACGAAGTAGAACCGGGTGTCCTCGTCCAACCCCTTGAACAAGACCGTGTCCGCCCCGGCGTTGACGACGTTCCAACCCATGTGTGGGATCACCGGCGCGTCCAAACGGGTGACCGCCCCGGGCCACTGCCCGCAGCCGGTCGTCTCCACCCCGAATTCGACGCCACGGGCGAACAAGATCTGCATGCCGACGCACACCCCCAGGACCGGACGGCTTGCGGCGACGCGGTCGGCGATGATGCGGTCGCCCCCGATCTTCCGCAGCCCGGTCATGCAGGCCTCGTACGCGCCGACGCCCGGAACCACCAGCCCGTCGGCGGCGGCGGCCGCGTCCGCGTCGGCGGTCACCTCGACCGACGCACCCACCCGCTCCAGGGCGCGTTGCGCCGACCTCAGGTTGCCCGAACCGTAGTCGAGCACCACAATCGTCTTTTTAGGGGACACCGCTGTCACAGAACACCCTTGGTGGACGGCACGCCCGACACCCGCGGATCGGGCTCGACGGCCTGGCGCAAAGCACGGGCGACGGCCTTGTATTGGGCTTCGGTGATGTGGTGCGGGTCGCGCCCGTACAGCACGCGGACGTGCAGCGCGATGCGGGCGTTGGCGGCCAGCGACTCGAACACATGCCGGTTGATGACGGTGTGGTAGGGCACGGAGCTACCGGCAATGGTGGTGTGCTGCAGGTGATCCGGCTCCCCGGTGTGTACGCAGTAGGGCCGGCCGGAGACGTCGACGACGGCGTGGGCCAGCGTCTCGTCCATCGGGATGAACGCGTCCCCGAAGCGGCGGATGCCCTTCTTGTCGCCCAGGGCCTGCCCGAGCGCCTGGCCGAGCGCGATGGCGGTGTCCTCGATGGTGTGGTGCCCCTCGATCTCGACGTCGCCCTTGGTGCGCACGGTCAGGTCGAAACTGGCGTGGCTGCCCAGCGCCGTCAGCATGTGATCGTAGAACGGCACGCCGGTGTCGACATGCACCCGGCCGGTGCCGTCGAGGTCGAGCTCGATGACGATGTCGGATTCGCGTGTCGTCCGCTCGATCCGCGCGCGGCGCGTCGCTTTCGGTGTTTCGATGGCTGTCACGGTGCTCCTACGGCGGTGGCGGGGGCCAGTTCGGTGGCCGCGATCTGGGCGCTGGCCTTGAGGAACGCGTCGTTCTCGTCGCTTAATCCCGTCGTGGCGCGCAGGTAGCCGGGGATCCCGACGTCGCGGATCAGGATCCCGGCATCCAGGTAACGCTGCCACGCTGCCGGCGCGTCCGCGAACTCCCCGAACAGCACGAAGTTGGCGTCGCTCGGGATCACCCGAAATCCCATCCCGCTCAACGCCTTCGTGACGCGTTCGCGTTCGGCGATCAGCGCTGCCACGCTGCTCAGCGTGTCGTCGGCGTGCCGCAACGCGGCCCGGGCCGCGGCCTGGGTGACCGATGACAGGTGATACGGCAGCCGCACCAGCAGCATCGCGTCGATCACCGCCGGCGTGGCGACCAGGTAGCCGAGCCGGCCGCCGGCGAAGGCGAAAGCCTTGCTCATCGTGCGGGTGACGATCAGCTTGGCCGGGAACTGCTCGACCAGCGCCACCGCGCTCGGCTGCGAGGAAAACTCGCCGTAGGCCTCGTCGACGATCACGATGCCCGGCACCACGTCGAGCAGCCGTCGCAGATCCGGCAGCGGGATGCTCTGCCCGGACGGGTTGTTGGGGCTGGCGAGGAAGACGACGTCGGGGCGGCGGTCGGTGATCGCGGCGACGGCGGCGTCGACATCGAGGCTGAAGTCGTCGGCGCGGCCCGCCTGCAGCCACTCGGTGCGCGTGGCGTCGGAGATGATCGGGTGCATCGAGTACGACGGGACGAAACCCATCGCGGTACGGCCCGGGCCGCCGAAGGCCTGCAGCAATTGCTGCAGAATTTCGTTGGAACCGTTTGCAGCCCAGACGTTTTCGACGCTCAGCGGTGTCCCGGTTTGGGTGGTGAGGTAGGCGGCCAGGTCGGTGCGCAGTGCGACCGCGTCGCGGTCGGGATAGCGGTGCAGGTCGACTGCCGCCGCGCCGACCGAGCGGACGACGTCCTCGACCAGCGCTTGGCTCGGCGGGTGCGGGTTCTCGTTGGTGTTCAGCCGCACCGGCACCGCCAATTGCGGTGCGCCATAAGGGGTTTTCCCCCGCAGGTCGTCACGCAGCGGCAGGTCGTCGAGGGTGGGCTTTCCGGCTGCGCTCATCGTTCGAACCTCCGCCGGATCGCCTCGCCGTGCGCCGGCAGATCCTCGGCCTTCGACAGCGAAATGACATGGCCCGAGACGTCTTTCAGCGCGGCCTCGGTGTAGTCGACGACGTGGATGCCGCGCAGGAAGGTCTGCACCGACAGGCCGCTGGAGTGCCGCGCGGAGCCCGCGGTCGGCAGCACGTGATTGGACCCGGCGCAGTAGTCGCCGAGGCTCACCGGCGAGTACGGCCCGACGAAAATGGCGCCGGCCGAACGGATTCGGCCGGCGACCTCCGCGGCGTCGGCGGTCTGGATCTCCAGGTGTTCGGCGGCGTAGGCGTTGACCACCTCGATCCCGGCGTCCAGGTCGTCCACCAGGATGATCGCCGACTGGCGTCCCCCGAGCGCCGCGGTGACGCGTTCGCGGTGCACCGTCGTGCGCAGCTGGGCGGCCACTTCGGCGTCGGTGGCGGCGGCCAGGTCCTCGCTCGGGGTGACCAGCACGCTGCCCGCCATCTCGTCGTGCTCGGCCTGACTGATCAGGTCGGCGGCCACGTGGGCGGGGTCGGCAGTGTGGTCGGCGAGGATGGCGATCTCCGTCGGCCCGGCCTCGGCGTCGATGCCCACCCGGGAGCGGCACAGCCGCTTGGCGGCGGTGACGTAGATGTTGCCGGGCCCGGTGATCAGGTCCACGGGCATGAGTTCGCGACCATCGGTGTCGGTGCCGCCGTAGGCCAGGAGGGCCACGGCCTGCGCACCCCCTACGGCCCACACCTCCTCGACCCCCAGCAGGCGGGCGGCGGCCAGGATGGTCGGGTGCGGCAGCCCGTCATAGCGCGCCTGCGGCGGGCTGGCCACGACCAGCGAGCCGACACCGGCTACCTGCGCGGGCACCACGTTCATCACCACGCTCGACGGGTAGACCGCGTTGCCGCCCGGCACGTACAGCCCCACCCGCTCGACCGGCACCCACCGTTCGGTCACGGTCGCGCCGGGCCCCAGCGTGGTGGTGACGTCGGCGCGTCGCTGGTCGGCGTGCACCGCGCGGGCCCGTTCGATCATCACCCGCAGGGCCTCGGCGACGTCGGCGTCGAGGGCGTCCAGCGCCGCTCTGAGGGCCGCTTCGGGCACCCGGACGGTCGGCGGTCGCACGCCGTCGAAGGACGCCCCGAATTCCAGCGCCGCGTCGGCCCCGCGCTCGGCCACGGCCTCGATGATGGGCCGCACCTTCGGCAGCACGGCCTCCACATCGGCACCGCCACGCGGCAGTGCCGCCCGCAGTCGGGGCACCGTCAAGTCCACGCCCCGCAGGTCTATGCGGGCCAGCGGTGACGGTTGGCAGGTGTTCACGTTCCCCATTCTCCCAGAGCAGCTCAAGTACTTATCCGACCGGTACAGTGCCGGTGAGCAGGCCCACACCGCTTGGCAGAGGGAGCCGTCATGTCCGCGAAGGATCACCCCAACAACGCACCGGGCGTCCCGATGGTGTTCCCGCCTTGGTTCGAGCGCATTCAGATCAAATACATCAATTCGGCGATCAAGCCGATTGCCCGGTTCATGCCCGGCACCGCCACCATCAAGCACCGTGGTCGCGCGTCCGGCACGCCGTACGAGACCGTCATCACCCCGTACCGCAAGGGCAACGTCCTGGCCATCGCGCTGGGCCACGGGAAGACCAACTGGGTCAAGAACGTGCTGGCGGCCGGCGAGGCAGACGTGCAGTTCAGCCGCAATCGCGTGGTGCACATCACCAACCCGCGGGTGTTGTCGGCGGGCACCGAGGGGCCCGAGGCCGAGAAGCTGCCGCGGCTCGCACGCATGCAGCTGCGCCGGATAGGCGTCTTCGTCGGCGACATCGCCTGAGAGGCCTGCCTTGGGTGTGCGCTGAAGGCGTCGAGTGTGCACTAAGGGCGGAATCTCGACGAAATCACCGCCCAGACTTCACACCCAACGCCCACGATGCACACTCAACGCGCCCCGGCCGGCACCACCGAGCTACATGTCCAGGCCGACGTCCAGGGCGCGCACCGAGTGCGTCAGCGCGCCCACGGCCAGGTAGTCCACCCCGGTCGCCGCGTAGGTGGCGGCGTTGTCCAGGCTGAGCCCGCCGGAGGACTCGAGCAGGACGGCCGGCGCGCGCGAATCCCGGCGCTGCACGGCCATTTGCGTCTGCCACACCGGGAAGTTGTCCAGCAGCACCAGTTCGGGCTTTTCGGCCAGCACCTCGTCGAGCTGCTCGAGGGAGTCCACCTCCACCTCACAGGGCAGATCCGGGGCCGCGTCGCGCACCGCCCGCAGCGCGTCCACCACCGATCCGGCGGCCACCACATGGTTGTCCTTGATCAGCGCTGCGTCCCCCAGGCCCATCCGGTGGTTGACGCCCCCGCCCACCCGCACCGCGTATTTCTGCAGTGCACGCAGCCCGGGCAGGGTTTTGCGGGTGTCGCGGACCTTGGCCTTGGTGCCGTGCACGGCGTCGACCCAGGCCGCCGTCGTGGTGGCGATGCCCGACAGGTGGCAGACCAGATTGAGCATCGTCCGCTCGGCGGTCAGCAGGCCGCGGGTCTGGGCGGCCACCGTCAACAGCGGCTCCCCCGGCTGCAGCCGGGCACCGTCCTCGACCCGATGCAGCACCCGGTATCCGTCGGCGGTGAGCACCTCGTCCAGCACCAGCAGGGCGATGTCCACCCCGGCAATGACGCCGGGCTCCCGGGGCACCATCGATGCCGTGGCCACCGCGCCGGCGGGCACCGTCGCGAGCGTGGTGACGTCGGGCCCGTACCGCAGGTCCTCTTCGAGAGCGCGCCGGATCGTGTCCTGAGCGGCGTTGCGTTCGTCGGGCAGCATCATCCGCAGCCCACCGCCGCCAGCGTCTCCACCGCCACCGAGTTGCGGTCGTCGGCCAGCCGCAGCACGCTGCTGCGCACCTGATCCGGCGCGGGGCCGGGGTATTCGGCCCGGTGGTGGCAGCCCCGGCTCTCGTCGCGGGCCAGTGCCGCGGCCGTCACCGCGCGGGCGGCCACGGCCAACGCGACGTCTTCGAAATCGCGACGGCCGGCGATGGCGCGTACCGGCGCCCCCGACAGCGTGTCGGACAACCGGTTGAGCCCGGCGGCATCGCGCACCACCGAGGCGTCGCGGCTCATCGCGGCCTGCAATTGGCCACGCTCCGGGGCGGTGTGGGCGGACGGCTCACACTCCGACGCCACGACGCGGCCCGCCGCCGCCGCATGCGCGGAAGCGGCCTTACCGGCGCGGCCCCCGACCACCAGGCCCTCCAGCAGGCTGTTGGACGCCAGCCGGTTGGCGCCGTGCATGCCGGTGCGCGCCACCTCGCCGGCGGCGAAGAGCCCCGGGAGTTCGGTCTGCCCGTGCACGTCGGTGACGACGCCCCCGCAGCTGTAATGCGCTCCCGGCACGACCGGGATGGGTTGGCGGACGGGGTCGATGCCGGCGGCCCGGCAGGCGGCGGTCACGGTCGGGAACCGGGTGGCGAAGCCCTCGATGCCGCGCGCATCGAGGAAGACGCACGGGTCGCCGGTCGCCTTCAGCCGCGTGTCGATGGCGGCGGCGACGACGTCACGCGGCGCCAGGTCGCCCATCGGGTGAACGCCGGCGGTGACCGAATTGCCTTGCCGGTCAATCAGTATCGCGCCCTCACCGCGGATGGCCTCGGTGATCAGCGGGCGCCGGCCGCCGCCCCCTCCGAAGAGCATCGTCGGGTGGAACTGGATGAACTCGAGGTCGCTGACCGCGACACCGGCCCACAGCGCCAACGCGATGCCGTCGCCCGTGGAGCCCTCGGGATTGGTGGTCGCGCCGTAGAGGTGACCGAGGCCGCCGGAGGCCAGGATCACCGCGGGCGCGCTGATGATCCCGTAGCCGTCCGGGTTGCCAACGGACACACCGGTCACGGCCGTGCCGTCGTGCAGCACGCGCAGCGCGACGTGGCTGGTGCGGATGTCCAGCAGCCGGGCGGCGTGGTCGAGCGCGCGCTGCACCTCGGCGCCGGTGGCGTCGCCCCCGGCGTGCACGATCCGCCGCCGCGAATGTCCGCCTTCGCGCGTCACGTCCCAGCGTCCCGGGGCAGCCTCGTCGAATCGCGCTCCGCCACCGACCAATTCGGACACCGCCCGGAAGCCGTCGGCGACGATCGATGCCACCGCGTCGGGATCGCACAGCCCGGCGCCCGCGGCCACGGTGTCGGCCACGTGGGCCGCCACGGAGTCGTCGCCGTCGGGCAAGACCACCGCGATGCCGCCCTGGGCGTAGTGGGTCGCCGTCATCCGCGACTGCTCGGCCTTGCTCAGCACGACGACGCTGCGCCCGGCGCGGTGGGCGGCCAGCGCGGCGGCCAGTCCGGCCACCCCGGTGCCGATGACGACGACGTCGGCGCTGTCGGTCCAGGCCGGGCGGGCCATCATTCGCCGCCGCCCGGTTGGCCGATCTCGATCATGCGCTGCACGCTGCGCCGGCCGGCCGCGGCGACGTCGGGGTCGACGTGCACTTCGTCGGCGCCCTCGACCAGGCACCGCAACAGCGCCGCCGGGGTGATCATCTTCATGAACTTGCACGACGCGCGGTCATTGACCGCCTGGAAGTCGACTTGTGGGGCGGCTCGGCGCAGCTGATGCAGCATCCCGACCTCGGTGGCCACCAGCACCTTGCGGGCCCGGGTCTCGTGCGCGGCGTCGAGCATTCCGCCCGTGGACAGGATCTTCACCCGGTCCACCGGGAAGGCGCCCTCGCCGGCGAGGTACAACGCCGAAGTGGCACAACCGCATTCGGGGTGCACATACAACTCGGCGTCGGGGTTCGCGCGGGCCTGCTCGGACAGCTCGTCGCCGTTGATCCCGGCGTGGACGTGGCATTCGCCCGCCCACACGTGCAGGTTGGTGCGGCCGGTCACCCGGCGGACGTGGGCCCCGAGGAATTGGTCCGGGCAGAACAGGATCTCGCGGTCGGGGTCGATGGAGTTCACCACGTCGACGGCGTTGGACGACGTGCAGCAGATGTCGGTGAGCGCCTTCACCGCCGCCGTGGTGTTGACGTAAGAGACGACAACGGCGCCGGGGTGCTCGTCCTTCCAGGCGCGCAGCTCGTCGGCGTTGATCGAGTCGGCCAGCGAGCAGCCGGCCCGCTGGTCCGGGATGAGCACGGTCTTGTCCGGGCTGAGGATCTTCGCGGTCTCGGCCATGAAGTGCACGCCGCAGAACACGATGGTGTCCTCGGGCGCCTCGGCGGCGATCCGCGACAGGGCTAGCGAATCCCCCACGTGGTCGGCGACGTCCTGGATCGCGGGCAGCTGGTAGTTGTGCGCGAGCACGGTGGCGCCGCGCAGCTTGGCCAGGCGGCGGATCTCGGCGGCCCACTGCGCGTCGCCCTCAACGCCGGCGTAGCCGGTGGGTGAGTCGGTGACGTCGGCCATCATGTCTTCGGCGAGCAGGTCCATGCGATTCATAACCGTCACGGCGGCTCCTTTCAGCCCAAGAGGTTTTCGACTTATAATCGAAAACATGGGCCATACTAGCACTGAACACGAAGTGCTTGCCGTGGTGTTTCAGGTCCGCCAGGTAACGCCCGGCCCCCGAGCACAAAAACCGCAGCTGAACGTCCTGTTATGGCAACGTGCCCAGGATCCGCAGAAGGGCTCCTGGGCATTGCCGGGCGGGCGGCTGCGCACCGATGAGGACATGACCGCGTCGGTCCTGCGCCAGTTGGCCGAAAAGGTGGATCTCAAAGAGCTGGCGCATCTCGAGCAACTGGCGGTCTTCTCCGACCCGCACCGGGTGCCCGGCTCCCGGACGATCGCCTCGACCTTCCTCGGACTCGTGCCCTCCCCCGCCACCCCCGAGCTGCCCCCGGACACCCGCTGGCACCCGGTGAATTCGCTGCCGCCCATGGCGTTCGACCACGGCACCATGGTGGCCCACGCGCGCACCCGGCTGGTCGCCAAGCTGTCGTACACCAATCTCGGGTTCGCCTTGGCACCAAGGGAATTCGCGCTCTCCACGCTGCGCGACATCTACGGCGCCGCGCTGGGCTACCAGGTCGACGCGACGAACCTGCAGCGGGTGCTGGCGCGCCGCGGGGTGATCTCGCCGACGGGCACCGTCGCGCAGTCCGGGCGGAGCGGCGGCCGGCCCGCCGCGCTGTACCAGTTCACCGACTCACAACTGCGAGTCACCGACGAATTCGCCGCGCTGCGGCCCCCGGGGCAGCCCTGACCACGCCGCGAACGCCCCTCTCGTGACGGGTCTGACCTGCCCGCCGTCGGCCAGAACTAGCTCACAGTGCGGCGATTACGTTTTGGCTACCGCACGTTCATGCGCGACAATGCCGGTTGGCCCTGAAGGGAGCCCGAATGGTTGAGCTCGGCAATCTGGCGGACACCCGTGGCGCGCAGTGGATCGGTCAGCCGCCGCACGAGGAGCTGCAGCGCAAGGTGCGCCCGCTGCTGCCATCGGACGACCCGTTCTACCAGCCACCTCTCGGCTACCAGCACGCGGAACCGGGCACGGTCCTTCGGTCGCGCGACGTCGAGCTCGCGTTCCTGGGCCTGATCCCGCAGCCCGTCAAGGCCGTGCAGCTGCTCTACCGGACGATGGACATGAACGGCGAGCCCGAGGCGACCGTCACCACGGTCATCGTGCCGGCGCAGCTGGCCCCGGAACGCCCGTGCCCGCTGCTGTCGTACCAGTGCGCGATCGACGCCATGTCGTCGCGCTGCTTCCCGTCGTACGCGCTGCGGCGGCGGGCAAAGGCGCTCGGGTCGATGGGGCAGCTGGAGCTGTTGCTGATCACCGCGGCGGTCGCCGAGGGGTGGGCCGTGTCGGTGCCCGACCACGAGGGCCTGCGGGGCATCTGGGGCGCACCTTACGAACCCGGATATCGCACACTCGACGGGATCCGGGCCGCGCTGGGCTCCGAACGGCTCGGGCTGTCCCCGTCGGCGCCGATCGGCCTGTGGGGCTACTCCGGCGGCGGGCTGGCCAGCGCCTGGGCGGCCGAGATGTGCGGGGCCTACGCGCCCGAGCTGGACATCGTCGGCGCGGTGCTGGGCTCGCCCGTGGGCGACCTCGGCCACACCTTCCGCCGCCTCAACGGCAGCTTCCTGGCGGGCCTGCCCGCCCTGGTGGTGGCCGCGCTCGCCCACGCCTACCCCGACCTGGACCGGGTGATCAAGCAACACACCAACGAGGAGGGTCGCGCCCTGCTCGAGTCACTGGAGGACATGACGACGGTGCAGGCCGTCGTGCGGATGGCGGGCAAGGACATGGGCGACTACCTCGACGAGCCGCTCGAGGAGATCCTGTCGACGCCCGAGGTCACCTACGTCTTCGATCACATCAAGCTCGGCGCCGCGGTACCGACGCCGCCGGTGTTGATCGTGCAGGCCGTGCACGACTACCTGATCAGCGTCGACGACATCGACGAGCTCGCCGACGCCTATTCGGCCGGCGGCGCCAGGGTCACCTACCACCGGGACGCGTTCAACGAGCACATACTCCTGCACCCGCTGTCCGCCCCGATGACGCTGCGCTGGCTCACCGACCGCTTCGACCGCCGCCCGCTGACCGAGCACCTCATCAGGACGACCTGGCCGACGATGTTCAACCCGATGACCTACGTCGGCATGGCGCGGCTGGTCAAGATCGCGGCCAAGGTCATCACCGGCCGGAGGATCGACCGCCGACCGCTATGAGACGGCTATGAGACGGCGGCTTCGGGCTCCATGGGCCCGGGCTGAGCGTGCACCGGAAGGGCTCCCAGGTCGTCACGCACGTCCGAGGCCGCCAGCACGGCGTAGACCAGGGCCGCGATAGCGACCGGCCAGACGAGGGTCGCCGCCGCCTGCAGCGGCTGATCCGAGAAGAACACCGGCGGCGCCTCGATGACGTAGGCCACCGCCGGTTTGCCCACCAGCGGCACCGCATCGAAGTCCAGGGTTCCATAGCTGAGCCGGACCAGCACGGCCCCGACCGCCGACGCGGCGGCCGCCGCGACCAGCATGCCGACCGACAGGCCGACGACCATGCCCGGGCCGCGGTGGTCGCGCCACTGCCACACCAGGACCGCCCCCACCACCGCGAGCACGGTCAGCAGGCCGAGCATCAGGCAGGGCGCGTCGAAGAAATGCTCGGACTCGTTGCCCAGGTAGTCGTGAACGCGCTCGCCCGCGCGGGTGATCGCCACCACCGCGTGGATGGGCGGGGCGATCCACGCCCACACCCCGCCGAGCACCGCGCCGACCACCGACAGGCCCAGGCCGGCGAGCACGATCGCGCGCGCCCGCGGCGGGCGGGTCACCGCCGGCGGCGTCGGCTGTTCGGTCATCGCTGCGCCTCCAGATCGGCCGAGTCGACCTGGCCGTGCCGCGAGCATTGTGCATGCCACCCGTCGGGCCGGACCTGCACCACCATCCGGCGCCCGCACTGCGCGCAGAACCGGGGCGGTTCCAGGCCCAGCTGGGCGGCCGTGGGCATCGCCGTCCCCCCCAGTTCCCCGGTGTAGACGTTGTACACACCGGCGCTGACCGCAGCGCCCAACTCGTGACCCACGGTTCCCAGTCTCTTACAGGGTGGCGTTGAGGGCCTTGATCGGCATCTGCAGGTCGTCGAGCAGTCCCAGGTCGGCCTCGGCGGGCCGGCCGAGCGTGGTCAGGTAGTTGCCGACGATCACGGCGTTGATGCCGCCTAGGATGCCCTGCTTCGCGCCGAGGTCACCCAGCGTGATCTCGCGGCCCCCGGCAAATCGCAGGATGGTCCGCGGCAACGCGAGCCGGAAGGCGGCCACCGACTTCAGCGCCTCGGTGGCCGGCATGACCTCGAGGTCGCCGAACGGCGTTCCGGGCCGGGGATTGAGGAAGTTGAGCGGCACCTCGTCCGGGCCGAGCTCGGCCAGTTCCGCCGCGAATTCGGCGCGCTGCTCCAGCGTCTCCCCCATGCCGAGGATGCCGCCGCAGCAGACCTCCATGCCGGCGTCGCGCACCATCGACAGCGTTTCCCAGCGCTCTTCCCAGGTGTGGGTCGTGACGACGTTGGTGAAGAACGAGCGCGCGGTCTCCAGGTTGTGGTTGTAGCGGTGCACGCCCATCGCGGCGAGCCGCTCCACCTGCTCGGCGGTGAGCATCCCCAGCGAGCAGGCCACGTTGATCTCGACCTCGTTGCGGATCGCCTCGATACCGGCGGCGACCTGGGCCATCAGCCGCTCGTCGGGGCCGCGCACCGCGGCGACGATGCAGAACTCCGTGGCGCCCGACTTGGCGGTCTGCTTGGCGGCCTCCACCAGGCTGGGGATGTCCAACCGGGCGCTGCGCACCGGCGAGGCGAACAGCCCCGACTGGGAGCAGAAGTGGCAGTCCTCGGGGCAGCCCCCGGTCTTGAGGCTGATGATGCCCTCGACCTCCACCTCGGGCCCGCACCAGCGCATCCGCACCTCGTGGGCCAGCGCCAGCAGCTCGTCGAGCCGGTCGTCGGGCAACCGGAGTACCTGCAGCACCTGCTCCCGGCTCAGCCCCTCGCCGCGCTCGAGTACCTGCTGCCGGGCTTCGGCCAGGATGTCCGTGCCGTCGGCGCCGGTTGTCGGTCGAGTTGCCGCTTGAGTCACCAGGTACTCCCCTGCATCTTGTTCGTCGGCACGCGGCCGCACCCGCCACCTGGTCGTGGCAGCGTGAATAAAACGGTTCAAAGTAGGGTAACGGCCGCTGAACATGGGGCCCCTGGGGGTATGCCAGCAGGATGACCGACCCGCACGTCACGCTCGTGGCGCACCACATGATCCTGCTGGCGATCCCCGCCTTCCTGCCGGCGATCATCGTCGTCGCCGTGATCCTGTATGTCGCGCTGCGGGATCGCCGCGGTGACCGGCCTCCGCCGGCGTTGCGGGCCGTCGACCAGCCCACCGAGGCGGCGCCGCGGGCTCCCGGTGGCAAACCGCGCGAGCCTGGGCAGCGAACCGGTGGGACCGAACAAAAGGGTGATTGACCGGCCTCCAATCCGGGCATTCCGGTTCCTGCAAGCTGGATCACATCTCCCCGGATCGAACCGGCGCGACTGGGAGGGGCCAAACAAATGGGATCGACGGAGCTCACGTTTGTCGCGGAGCCATCGGCGCGCGGCGCCGGACTGAACCAGGTGATCGGGCTGTCGATCGCCGCGGTCGTGGTCACCCTGCTGATGCTGTGGGTGGGCCACGCGCATCGCACCCGCCGCATCGAGTGGCTGACGCGGATCGCCGACAGAACGGGCGAGAAGTTCCACCGCCCCAACTGGGTAGCGCTGCCCGTGCTGATCTTCACGACGTCGATCATCTGCGCGCTGTTCGGGTTCATCTGGGACGTCAGCTGGCACATCGGCAACGGCCGCGACCCTGGCCCGTTGGCGAACCCCGCGCACTACTTCATCATCATCGGGCTGTTCGGTGTGTTCCTGGCGGGGATGGTGGCGATCGTCCTGCCGTTCGACAAGCCCGGACCGGCGGCCGTGCGCATCACACGTGACTGGCATGCGCCGGTCGGCGGCGTGCTGATGGCCGGGTGCGGGCTCTACGCGCTGCTCGGCTTCCCCCTCGATGACATCTGGCACCGCACCTTCGGCCAGGACGTGACGCTATGGGGCCCAACGCATTTGATGATGATTGGCGGTGCCGGATTCTCCCTGTTCGCGGTGCTGATGCTCGAGCGGGAGGGCGAGCGGGAACAGCCCATCGAGGCGGCACACGGCGCGTTCATCACCTTCCTGCAATACCTGTCCTTCGGCGGCATGTTCATCGGGCTGTCGGTCTACCAGATCGAGTACGACTTCGGCGTCGAGCAATTCCGGCTGGTGCTGCAGCCGATGATGATCGCGGCGGCGGCCGCGCTGGCCGCGGTCGCAGCTCGCATCACCCTGGGGCGCGGGGCGGCGATCATCGCGGCCCTGTTCGCGATCGCGCTGCGCGGCGCGGTGGCACTGATCGTCGGGCCCATCCTGGGCGCCCCGATCAACTGGTTCCCGCTGTATCTGGGCCCCGCCCTGATGGTCGAGCTGGTCGCCTTGACCCCGCTGTTCAGGCGGCCCGTCGCGTTCGGTGCCGTCAGCGGCCTCGCGGTGGGGACCGTCGGGCTCTGGCTCGAGTCGCTGTGGATCGGCGCCGTCTACCACTACCCCTGGCGGATGCGGATGTGGGGCGAGGCGCTGGCCATGTCGGTGCCGGTCGCGGTCATGACCGGCGTCTGCGGCGCTCTGTTCGGCATGGTGCTCACCGGCCAGCGCCTGCCGGGCCGCCGGGTCGGCATCTCCGCGGTGGTGCTTACGGTGCTGGTGATCGGCGGCGCGGTGGCCAACGGGCTACACATCGTGGTGCCCCGCCAGGACACCGCCGCGGTCACCTTGACCGAAGTGCCGAGCCCCCCGGGCCAGCGCATGGTCAACGCCGACGTGCAGCTGACGCCGTCGACCATGGTCAGCGATCAGCCGGACTGGCTGACGATCCTCTCCTGGCAGGGACGCATGGACAATCACCGCGGCCTGGTCATCGACCGGCTGGACAAGGTGGGACCAGGCCACTACCGGTCCACCCAACCGGTCCCGGTGTGGGGATCCTGGAAAACCCTGCTGCGGGTTCAGGACGGCTACACGATGACGGCCGTGCCCATCTTCGAGCCGGCCGATGACGCGATTCCGGCGGCCGAGGTGCCCGCCTTGGCGTCCAGCACGCGGCCGTTCGTGCAGGAGATCACGATCCTTCAGCGGGAGCGCGACCAGAATGCGCCACTGTGGCTGTTCACCGCCGGCTCGATACTGGTGCTGATCTTCACGCTCATGGTGATCGCCGGCCTGACTTGGGGCGCCGGCCGGCTCAACCGGGCGGTCGTCGAGCCCGAGCCGGTTGAGCCGAAGCAGCCGCTGCCGCGGGCGGCGTGAGCCATGGCGATGCGTAACACCCTGGCCGCGGCGTGGGTGGCGGCCCTGGCGTGCGGGCTGGTCGCCTGCGGCGGCTCGCAGACCAAGTCGCAGCGCCCGTCTCCGGACCTGGACGTGACCGTCACCATCGCCAAGGGGCAGGTCGCGCCGACCAACGCCACGCTGCAGGCCAAGGTGCACCAGCCCATCACGCTGACCGTCACCAGCGACGCCACCGACGAGCTGCACGTGCACTCGGTGCCCGATCACAGGTTCGAGGTCGCCGCGGCGCGCGACCAGAAATTCCAGTTCAGCGTCGATGTGCCCGGCACCGTCGAGGTCGAGCTGCACCACCTGGACCGCACGATCGCGACCATCCAAGTCCAGCCGTGAGCGCCGGCGGCGCGACAGCGATACTCGCGCACGGTCTGGGCGGCTCCGGTGATCTCCCGGTGCCGTACATGTACGCGATGGTCGGCGCGGCGTGGGCGCTGACGTTCACGTTCGCGCTGGTGGCGTTCGCGTGGCGGCGGCCACGATTCGACCCGCGCAAGCCCGGCCGGGCCCTGCCGGCCGCGGTCACCCGCTTCGTCGACGCCCGCGCGACCCGCTGGGCGGCGGCGGGCGCGGCGCTCGTCTTCGCGGTCTGGGTCGTGCTGGCCGGCGTGTGGGGCCCGCAATCCCAGACCAACGCCCTGCTCGGGGTGTTCTACGTGCTGCTCTGGGTGGGTTTGGTGGCGCTGTCGCTGGTGCTCGGGCCCGTCTGGCGGGTGCTCTCCCCGATGCGCACGGTGTACCTGCTGACCCGGCGCCTCGTCCCGGGGCGGCCCCGCCTCGCCTACCCCGAGGGCTGGGGCTATCGCCCCGCGGCGCTGGGCCTGTTCGCATTCGTGTGGATGGAGCTGGCGAGCCCGAACTCGGCGTCACTGCCCCTGGTCGAGGGGTGGCTGCTGCTCTATGCCGTGGCGATGCTGGGCGGCGCGTGGCTGTGCGGGCAGCGGTGGCTGGCCCGCGCCGACCCCTTCGGCGTGTACAGCATGACGGTGTCCCGGCTCTCACCGTTTCGGCGGAACCCGGAGACCGGGAACATCGTGATGGGCAACCCGCTCGACCACCTGCCGTCGCTGCCCGTGCGACCGGGCGTCGTCGCGATCCTGGCGGTGCTGCTCGGGTCGACGGCGTTCGACAGTTTCTCGTCGTCGCCGACGTGGCGGGGGTTCGGGGACAGCACGTCGCGCGTCGTCCGCCTCGGTCCGACGGTGTCGTCGTCGGTCCTGCGGACCGCCGGGCTGATCGTATTCATTTCCGTTGTGGCGGTGACGTTTTCGCTCGCGGCGCGCGCGACGGGCGGCGTCGACCAGGAGCAACGCCGGGCGCTGCCCGGCCAGCTTGCGCACTCGCTGATCCCGATCGTGGTGGGCTACATCTTCGCGCACTACCTGTCCTACCTCGTCGAGCGCGGGCAGCAGGCCGTCATCAGCCTGGCCGACCCGTTCGGCCGGGGGTGGAACCCGCTCGGGCTTGCGCACCAGCAGGTGGCCTACGTGCTGTCAACGCACCCGCCGGTGCTGGCCGCGATCAAGGTGACGTGCGTCGTCGTCGGGCACATCGTCGCGGTGGTCGCCGCGCACGACAAGGCGCTGCGCGTGCTGCCGGCCGGCCATCAGCTGACCGGCCAGCTGACGATGATGCTGGTCATGGTCGGCTACACCTTCACCGGCTTGTACCTGCTCTTCGGCGGTTAGCCCGCGGGCGCCCCGCCGGCCGGGCGTTCGCGCTCTACCGCCCGGCTGGCCGGGCGCTCGGGCTCTATGGGCGCTCGGGCTAGATCAGGTATTCGACCTTCTCGTCGCCGTTCCAGCGTCGCAGCGCGGCGAAGCAGCCCGCGATCTCCTGCGGGCGTCCCCCGACGGCGAGCGCCCGCCCCAGCGCCGGCCCCTCGACGCGGCGGGCCAGGGTGACGTGCGGGGTCCACCGGCCGGGCAGGCTGTTGGGCGCCGGCTCGGGCTCCAGCTCGCCACGGCAGGCGCCGTGCACCTGAGCGTGCAGATCGAGCAGCGCCGGCGTCGGGACGACCAGCCGCGCCAGGATCGCGCTGGACCGCCCCAGCAGCAGCGGGGCGCCGACGGTGCACGGGAGCGGGAGGCGCCCGGCCAGCGGCCGCAGCAGCGCGTCGGCGCCCTCACCGATGTGGTCGGCGACGGCCAGGGTCATGTGCGGGCGCCCGGGTGGTGTGCGGACGGAGAGGCCCAGCTGGCTCAGGGCGGCCAGGCCGTCCCAGATCTGGCGGATCGCCGCCTCGGTGTCGGGGTCGAAGAGCAGTTCGATCGAGTGCACCATCAGCGGACCAACGCGGTCACCCAGTCGAGGCCGAACGCCGTCGCGCTCATCGTCGCGAATTGCTCTTGGTCCATTGCCGCGGCCCCGGCGGGCAGCGCGGCCCGCACGGCCGCGAGGCGCTCCAGCGCCGACCGATTCGAGGTCTCCACCGCCCCGGGCCGCGCGGGCCAGCTCCCGATGACCAAACCGGCGCACGGAACGTCTCGCGCCGCAAGGGCTTCCAGGGTCAACGCGGTGTGGTTGAGGGTGCCCAGTCCGGCGCCGGCCACCACCAGCGCCACGGCGCCCAGGTCCTCGGCAAGGTCGCGCAAAGTGACGCCAGAGGCTCCCAACTCGACCAGCAGGCCGCCAGCGCCCTCGACCAGGGTCAGCCGTCCCGGGCGGTCCAGCCCGGCGATGAGCCGCAGCAGCTCGTCGCGGGTGGGCAGGGGCAGGCCGGCCCGCTCGGCCGCGGCGGCCGGCGCCATGGGCTCGGGGTACCTGGCCAGACCGGCCAGCTCGGTCACGCCGGACAGCCGGCCCACCTCGGCCAGGTCGTCGTCGCCGGAGTCCGTGCCGGTCTGGACCGGCTTGCACACGGCCACGTCGACGCCGGCCCGACGGGCGCACGAGGCCAGCGCCGCGGTGACGATGGTCTTGCCGACCCCGGTGCCGGTGCCGGTGATGACCAGAACGGTCAACGGCGCGTCGCGAGCACGTCGGTCAGCACCCTGCGCGCGATCTCCAGGTCCGCATCGTCCAGCGACGCCCGCGCGGTCAGCCGCAGGCGCGAGGTCCCGACCGGCACGGTCGGGGGCCGGAAGCAACCGACCTTCACGCCGGCGTCCAGGCACGCGGCGGCGGCGGCCACGGCCACCTCCGGGTCGCCCAGAATCACCGACACCACCGCCGACCGCGGCACCTCGGCCACGCCGCAGATCCCGGCCAGCTCGCCGGCGCGGCGCAGCACCGCGTCCGGGCGCCACGGCTGGGCCAGCAGCACGCCGAGCGCAGCCCGCGCGGCACCGACCGCCGCCGGGGCCAGGCCGGTGTCGAAGATGAACGTCCGGGCCGCGTCGATCAGGTGCGCACGCACCGCCGACGGTCCCAGCACCGCGCCGCCCTGGCTGCCCAGCGCCTTGGACAGCGTCGTCGTCATGACCACGTCCGGCGCACCGGCCAGGCCGACCTCGTGCAGCAGCCCGCGGCCGCCGCCCCGGACACCCAGGCCGTGCGCCTCGTCGACCAGCAGCACCGCGCGGTGGCGGCGGCAGACCTCGTGCAGCTCCCGCAGGGGCGCGAGCGCGCCGTCGGCGCTGAACACCGATTCGGTGATGACGAGGGCGCGGTCCTCCGCGCGGGAGGCCAGGGCGGCTTCCACCGCCGCGACGTCGCGGTGCGGGGTGACGGCCAGCCGGGCCCGCGACAGCCGGCAGGCGTCGATGAGCGACGCGTGCGCATATTGGTCGGACACCAGCAGCGAGCCGGGGCCGGACAGGCCGACCACGGCCCCCATGTTGGCGGTGTATCCCGAGGAGAACAGCAGAGCCGAAGCGGCGCCCACGAACTCGGCGAGCTCGCTCTCGAACCGCTCGTGCAGTTCGGTGTCGCCGGTGACCAGGCGGGAGCCGGTGGCGCCGGCGCCCCATACCCGCAACGCGGCGACGCCGCCCTCGATGACGTCGGGGTGCTGGGACAGGCCGAGGTAGTCATTCGACGCCAGGTCCAGCTCGGTGGCGACGGCGGGACGCGGCCGGAGCGACCGGCGCAGTCCGGCCTCGCGGCGCTGCCTCTCCACAGCCTCCAGCCAGGCCAGCGGGGATACCTCGAGCGGTGGCTTCATCGACGCTCAGCCTACGAGGCACGCGACGTCGACCATCGCCGAGGTGATCCGCGCGATCTCGTCGCCGGAGCAGATGTAGGGCGGCATCGCGTAGACGAGGTTGCGGAACGGGCGCAGCCAGACACCGCGGTCCAGCGCGGCCGGGGTCGCAACGGCGAGGTTGACGGGGCGCTCGCATTCGATGACGCCGATGGCGCCGCAGACGCGGACGTCGGTCACGCCGGGGAGTGCCCGCGCGGGCTCGAGCCCCTCGGTCAGGCCGGCGCCGATCTCGTCCACCCGCGAACGCCAGTCCTGGCCGAGCAGGACCTCGACGCTGGCGACGGAGACCGCGCAGGCCAGCGGATTGGCCATGAACGTCGGGCCGTGCATGAGCGCGCCGGCCTCGCCGGCGCTGATGGTGTGCGCGATCTCGGTGGTGCACAGGGTGGCGGCCAGGGTGACGTATCCGCCGGTGAGTGCTTTGCCGACGCACATGATGTCCGGGCTGACCCCGGCGTGGTCGGCGGCGAACAGTTCGCCGGTGCGGCCGAACCCGGTGGCGATCTCGTCGAAGATCAGCAGCACGTCGTGCCGTCGGCACATATCGCGGAGGTCGCGAAGGTAGCGGGGGTCGTGGAAGCGCATTCCGCCCGCCCCCTGCACGACGGGCTCGACGATCACGGCCGCCAGTTCCCCGGCGTGCCTTTCCAGCTGTGCCTCGAACGCCGCGCTGTAGGCGGGGTCGTGATCGCGCGGCACCTGCGGGGCGAACACCTGGCGCACCAGAACGTCCGTCCAGAGGGCGTGCATGCCGCCGTCGGGGTCGCAGACGCTCATCGGGGTGAAGGTGTCGCCGTGGTAGCCGCCGCGCCACGTCATCAGGCGGCTCTTGCCGGGCCGGCCGCGGCTGCGCCAGTACTGCAGCGCCATCTTGACCGCGACCTCCACGGACACCGACCCGGAGTCGCTGAAGAACACGGTCTCCAGACCCGCGGGGGTGATCTCGACCAGCAGCTGCGCCAGCCGGGCCGCGGGCTCGTGGGTGAGCCCGCCGAACATGACGTGGTTCATCACCCCGAGCTGAGCGGTCAGCGCGGCGTCCAGGACGGGGTGGCCGTGCCCGTGGATCGCCGTCCACCACGAGCTCATCGCGTCGAGCGCTTCGGCGGGCCCACCGTCCCGGATCAGCGTCAGCCGGGCGCCGCGGGCGGCGACCGCGACCACCGGCGCCATGGACTCGGCGCCGATGGTGCTGTAGGGATGCCACAGGTGCGCGGCGTCGATCGCGCTGATCTGCTCGGGCGTCAACCCGGCCTTCGCCGCGGGCATAGTGATCGAGGGTAAACAGCCGGGTCGCACAAATCCCAACCATCGGGGAGCATGGGACCCCATGGCCTGGCCGCATCAGCCCGAAATCCCCTACCCCGACGACACCGAAGAGCCACCGGTGCCGAAGACTCCCCTCGTCGCGCGGCCGTCGGACGAGGTGAAGCCTCGGGTGCTGCGGCTGCGGGTGGCGGCCTGGGACGTGATCTGCACCGTCGCGCTGCTGGCCCTGCTGATCACCCTCGCCACGGCGACGACCTGGCCGACCCGGCTCTACGGCTTCCTCGACAATGTGTGCGAAGGGGAAACCTGCGGTCCCGTCCCCTACGGCGTGGATTACTACATTCATCCCGTCGTGTGGGGCGGCATCGGTGCCGCGATCGCGGCCGCCGTCGTCGGCCCGTTCGTCTCCCTCCTGAAGGGCTGGTACATGTCCTTCTGGCCGGTGCTTTCCCTCGCCGTCATCATGGTCAGCTCGGTGGCCGGTTCGATCCTCACCACGTTCAGCGAGCGGTACTGGATCTGAGCCTCGGCGGGGCCACCGACTGAGACCGAAATCACAACGGCGCGCAGGCGATTCGCCGCCCCAGTCACCGTCCGGTCACGGTTGCGATAAAAATCCCCCGCGCGCCTCACCAGGCATTTTCCCGTGGGAACTTCTGTTGTAAAAGTGTCTCTAGTGACTGATGTGAAAACTGTGGATCGCTTTCCACGGATACATATCAAGCTCATGCAGCAGCGGCGGGCCCCGACGAGGAGGCGTCCGACGCCCGCCGCAGTAGCGGCCGACGCGCGCAGTCACCGCGCCGAGGCCCGAGGAAGGAACCCACAATGAAACGCATCCACGCCCTCGCGATAGGCCTGGCGATGCTGGCGGCGCCGTTGCTCGGCCTCGGCATCGCCGCGGCCGACCCGGGCACCAGGCCAATGGATTACCAACAAGCCACCGACGTGGTCATCATGCGGGGCCTCTCCCAGCGCGGTGTGCCGTTTGCGTGGGCCGGCGGCGGTCCCACCGGACCCACGCGCGGCAAGGGCTCCGGCGCCATGACCGTCGGCTTCGACGCGTCCGGGCTCATGCAGTACGCCTACGCCGGCGCCGGCATCAGGCTCCCCCGCTCGTCCGGCGAGATGTATCGCTCCGGACAGAAGATCCTGCCGCAGCAGGCCCACCGGGGTGACCTGATCTTCTACGGTCCCGAAGGGACGCAGAGCGTCGCGATGTACCTCGGCAACAACCAGATGCTCGAAGTGGGCGACGTCGTCCAGGTGTCGCCCGTGCGCAGCACCGGCATGACGCCGTACCTGGTCCGCGTCCTCGGCACGCAGGGGATCCCCGCCCAGCAAGCCCCGCTGCAGCAGCTGCCGGCCCAGCAGGCGCCCGTCCAGCAGGCGCCGACGCAACAGGCACCGCTGCAGCAACAGCAGGCACCGCTGCAGCAGGCGCCCGTCCAGCAGGCGCCGACGCAACAGCTGCCGGCCCAGCAGGCGCCGACGCAACAGCTGCCGGCCCAGCAGGCGCCCGTCCAGCAGGCGCCGCTGCAGCAGATGCCGTTGCAGGTGCCGGCGCAACAGGCACCCGTGCAGCAGGCCCCCATCAACACGGCGCGGTAAACCGCCCCGGCGTTCGAAGCCGCCACCCGCTCCCGCGCCTCCGGCGCGCTCAACAGGGAGCGAGTGGCGGTTTTCGGTAAATTAGCGGTCGATCATGGTTACCCTGTCGCCGCCTGCCCCACCGCTCGCCACCGCGCAGCCGGTCGACATGGGAACGCGGTCTGCGGGCTTCTATCGCCACGACCTCGACGGCTTGCGCGGCGTCGCCATCGCCCTGGTCGCCATGTTCCACGTCTGGTTCGGGCGCGTCTCCGGCGGCGTGGACGTCTTCCTGGCCCTGTCCGGCTTCTTCTTCGGCGGCAAGATCCTGCGCGCGGCGCTGAACCCCGCGGTCCGGCTGTCGCCGCCGGCGGAAGCCCTCCGGTTGGTTCGCCGCCTGGTTCCCGCCCTGGTCGTCGTGCTCGCAGGCGGCGCGGCCCTGACGATCCTGATCCAGCCGCAGACCCGGTGGGAGACGTTCGCCGATCAAAGCCTGGCCAGCCTCGGCTACTACCAGAACTGGGAGCTGGCCAGCACCGCATCGGACTACCTGCGGGCCGGTGAGGCCGTCAGCCCGCTGCAGCACATCTGGTCCATGTCGGTCCAGGGCCAGTTCTACATCGGCTTCCTGCTGCTGATCGCCGGGTGCACCATGTTCCGGCGGTTCCTGCACGGCCACCTGCGGACGCTGTTCCTGGTGCTGTTGAGCGCCCTGACGGTGGCGTCGTTCGTCTACGCGATCTTCGCCCACCAGGATGACCAGATGACGGCGTACTACAACAGCTTCGCGCGCGCCTGGGAGTTGCTGCTCGGCGCGCTCGTCGGCGCGGTGGTGCCGCACGTGTGCTGGCCGGGGTGGCTGCGCACGCTGGCCGCCACCGTGGGCCTCGGCGCGGTCCTGCTGTGCGGGGCCCTGATCGACGGCGTCAAGGAGTTTCCCGGCCCGTGGGCGCTGGTCCCGGTCGGCGCCACCATGCTGATGATCCTCGCCGGGGCGAACCTGCGCCCCGGCGAGGACCGGCCGCTGCCCAACCGGCTGCTGGCCGCCCGGCCGCTGGTGGCGCTCGGCGCGATGGCGTACTCCCTGTACCTGTGGCACTGGCCGCTGCTCATCTTCTGGTTGTCCTACACGGGGCACCGGCACGCCAACTTCGTCGAGGGCGCCGCGGTGCTGCTCGTGTCCGGGGCGCTGGCCTACCTGACCACCCGGCTCGTCGAGGACCCGCTGCGCTATCAGTCCGGCGAGGCGGCCGTGACGATTCCGTGGCTGGCGCGCCTGCGCCGACCGACGATGGCGCTCGGATCGGCGGTGGTGCTGCTGGGCGTCACCCTGACCGCGACGTCGTTCACCTGGCGCCAGCACGTCACGGTCCTGCGGGCCGCGGGCAAGGAGCTGAGCGTGCTCAACGCGCAGGACTACCCCGGCGCGCGGGCCCTGACCGAGCACGTGCGGGTGCCCGCGCTGCCGATGCGGCCCACGGTGCTGGAGGTCAAGCAGGACCTGCCGCGCTCGACGCGCGACGGGTGCATCAGCGACTTCGTCAACCCCGCCGTGGTGGTCTGCACCTACGGGGACCCGGCCGCGAGCCGGACCATCGCCCTGGCCGGCGGGTCGCACGCCGAACACTGGCTGCCGGCGCTGGAGCTGCTCGGCGCCGTACACCACTTCAAGGTGGTGACCTACCTCAAGATGGGCTGCCCATTGTCCACCGAAGAGGTCCCGCTGATCATGGGCAACAACGCGCCGTACCCGCAGTGCCGGGAGTGGGTGCAGCGCACGATGGACAAGCTGGTCGCCGACCGCCCCGACTACGTGTTCACCACCTCCACCCGCCCGTGGAACATCAGGCCGGGCGACGTGATGCCGGCCACCTACATCGGCATCTGGCAGACGTTGTCCGACAACAACATTCCGATCCTGGCCATGCGTGATACGCCGTGGCTGGTCAAGAACGGCAAACCGCTCGATCCCGCGGACTGCCTGGCCAAGGGCGGAAACCCCCAGTCGTGCGGCGTCAAGCGCTCCGAGGTGCTGGCCGACCACAACCCGACCCTCGACTTCGTCGCACAATTCCCGCTGCTCAAGCCGCTCGACATGTCCGACGCGATCTGCCGCCCGGACATGTGCCGGGCGGTCGAGGGAAACGTGCTGATCTACCACGGCGCCCACCACCTGTCGCCCACCTACGTGCGAACCATGACGGACGAGCTGGGCCGGCAAATCGGCGCCAGCACGGGCTGGTGGTGAGGGCGCTCCCCGCCACCCGGGCGCGGATAAGGTCGACAGATGCCGACCAAGAATCCCGCTTCAGAAACAGGCGCTGCTGGTAACCACCGACCCAGGCTGGCCACCGTCTGGCCGGGAAACCCCTACCCGCTCGGCGCTTCCTATGACGGCGCCGGAACCAACTTTTCGCTGTTCTCCGAGATCGCCCAGAGGGTCGAGCTGTGCCTGATCGACGACAAGGGCGCCGAGACGCGGATCCCCCTGGAAGAGGTCGACGGCTACGTCTGGCATGCCTATCTGCCGAACATCATCCCGGGTCAGCGCTACGGCTATCGGGTGCACGGACCGTGGGGACCGGAGGCCGGGCACCGCTGCGACCCGAGCAAGCTGCTCCTGGATCCCTACGGCAAGGCGTTCCACGGCGACTTTCGATTCGGCCAGGCGCTGTATTCCTACGACCTGAAGGCTGTCCAGGGCGACAATTCCTCCGGGGTCGACCCCGGCACTCCCCCCATGATCGACTCGCTCGGCCACACCATGACCAGCGTGGTCAGCAACCCGTTCTTCGACTGGGGCTCCGACCGGTCGCCGCTCACCCCGTACCACGAAACGGTCATCTACGAAGCACACGTCAAGGGGATGACGCAGACCCATCCGGGCATCCCCGAGGAACTCCGCGGCACCTACGCCGGGCTGGCCCATCCGGTGGTCATCGACCACCTCAAGGCGCTCAACGTCACGGCCCTGGAGCTGATGCCCGTGCACCAGTTCATGCACGACTCCCGGCTGCTGGATCTGGGCCTGCGAAACTACTGGGGATACAACACCTTTGGCTTCTTCGCCCCGCACAACCAGTACGCGGCGAACCGCACGGCCAGCGTCGCCGAATTCAAGTCGATGGTGCGCACCCTGCACGAGGCCGGCATCGAGGTGATCCTGGACGTCGTCTACAACCACACCGCCGAGGGCAACCACCTCGGCCCCACCATCAACTTTCGCGGGATCGACAATGCCGCGTACTACCGGCTGGTCGACACGGACCTGCGGCTGTACAAGGACTACACGGGCACGGGCAACAGCCTCAACGCCCGTCACCCGCACGTTTTGCAGCTCATCATGGACTCGCTGCGCTACTGGGTCCTCGAGATGCACGTCGACGGCTTCCGCTTCGACCTGGCCGCCACCCTGGCCCGCGAGCTGCACGACGTCGACCGGCTGAGCGCGTTTTTCGATCTGGTCCAGCAGGATCCGATCATCAGTCAGGTCAAATTGATCGCCGAGCCGTGGGACGTCGGCGAGGGCGGCTACCAGGTCGGAAATTTCCCGGGTTTGTGGACCGAGTGGAACGGGAAGTATCGCGATACTGTGCGCGACTACTGGCGGGGCGAACCCGCAACCCTGGGCGAGTTCGCTTCCCGGCTGACCGGGTCGTCGGACCTGTATGAGGCGACTGGCCGACGGCCGAGCGCCAGCATCAATTTCGTGACCGCGCACGACGGGTTCACCCTCAACGACCTGGTCACCTACAACGAGAAACACAATATGGCCAACGGCGAGGACAACCGTGACGGCGAGAGCCACAACCGGTCGTGGAACTGCGGCGTCGAAGGGCCCACCGACGACCCCGACATCCTCGCGCTGCGCGGCCGCCAGATGCGCAACTTCTGGGCCACCCTGATGGTCAGCCAGGGCACGCCGATGATCGCCCACGGCGACGAGTTCGGGCGCACCCAGAACGGCAACAACAACGTCTACTGCCAGGACTCCGAATTGTCCTGGATGGACTGGTCGTTGGTCGACAAGAACGCAGACCTGCTGGCCTTCGCCCGCAGGGCGACCGCGCTGCGCAAGGGCCATCCGGTGTTTCGCCGGCGCAGGTTCTTCGAGGGCGAACCGCTCCGAACCGGCGACGAGGTTCGCGACATCGCCTGGCTGACCCCCGGCGCCCAGGAAATGACCCACGACGACTGGGGAACGGGTTTCCACAAGTGTGTGGCGGTGTTTCTCAACGGCGAGGCCATTACCGCACCGAACGCCCGCGGCGAGCGGGTGGCCGATGATTCATTTCTGTTGTGCTTCAACGCCCATGAGGAACCAGTGGAGTTTATTATGCCGCACGCCGACTATGCGTACGAGTGGACCGTGGAGCTCGACACGAACGATCCGGTCGGCCGTGCCGATCGGGTGGTGAAGGCCGAGGAAACGATTTCGTTGCCGTCCCATTCGCTGCTCGTGCTTCGTAAGACGCAGTGACGCATGGCATTGCCAATTCTGTCCACCTACCGGTTGCAGCTGCGTGGTGAATCGAGCGGATTCGCGTTCACGTTCGACGACGCTCTGAACGTGCTGGACTACCTGGACGACCTCGGGATCTCGCACGTCTACCTGTCGCCGATCATGACCGCGACGACCGGTTCCAATCACGGCTACGACGTCACCGATCCGACAACGGTGTCGCCCGAATTGGGCGGTGCCGACGGGTTGGCGCGGCTGTCGGCGGCGGCCCGCGAGCGCGGCATCGGCCTGATCGTGGACATCGTGCCCAACCACGTGGGAATCGACCAGCCCCGGGAGAACGCATGGTGGTGGGACGTGCTGCGGCACGGCCGCTCCTCCTCCTACGCAACGTATTTCGACATCGACTGGGACCTCGACGAGGACGGCCGGATCGTGGTGCCGGTGCTGGGCTCCGACGGGGACGTCGCCGACCTGAAGGTCGACGGTGATCTGCTTCGGCTGGGCGACCTGGCGTTTCCCATCGCGCCGGGCACCGCGGACGGCGCCCACTCGGCGGACGGCGCTCGAGTCCACGATCTCCAGCATTACCGGCTGGTGGGCTGGCGCAACGGCGTATGCGGCTACCGCCGCTTCTTCTCGATCACGTCGCTGGCCGGGCTGCGCCAGGAAGATCGCGCGGTGTTCGACGCGACGCACGCCGAGGTCGCGCGGTGGTTCGCCGAGGGACTGGTCGACGGCGTGCGCATCGACCACCCGGACGGTTTGTCCGATCCCTGCGGGTATCTGGCGTGGCTGCGCGAGGTGGTCGGTCCCGACGGCTGGATCGTGATCGAGAAGATCCTGGCCGTCGACGAGGCGCTGGAGCCCACACTGCCCGTCGACGGCACCACCGGCTACGACGTGCTGCGCGAAGTCGGCGGCGTCTTCGTCGATCCCGCCGGTGCCCCCGCGCTCACCGCGCTCGTCGAGTCGGCCGGGGTCGATTACGGCGCGATGCCCCAGATGCTGGCCGACCTCAAGGTCCGCTCGGCGACGGACACGTTGGCGAGCGAACTGCGCAGGCTGCGGCGCAGCATCGTCGCGGCGGCCGGCAGCGACCATCCGGGCATCCCCCAGGCGGTGGCCGCCCTGCTCACCCACATCGGCGTCTACCGCTGCGACTACCCGGGGCTGGCCGCGATCATGCCCACCGCACTCGCCGAAACGCAGGCGGCCGCACCGGAATTGGACCCCGCCCTGCAGGTCGTCGCCGCCGCCCTCGCCCGCGGGGGCGAGCCGGTCACCCGGTTACAGCAGCTGTGCGGGGCGGTGACGGCCAAGTCTGTTGAGGACTGCTACTTCTATCGCGACGCCCGGCTCGTGTCGCTCAACGAGGTGGGCGGCGAACCGCACCGCTTCGGCGTCGGCGCGGCGGAGTTCCATGACAGCGCCGCCATCCGCGCCCGGACGTGGCCGCAGACCATGACGACGCTGACCACCCACGACACGAAGCGCGGCGAGGACGTCCGGGCCCGCATCGGCGTGCTGTCGCAGGTCCCGTCGCTCTGGACGGAGTTCCTCGCCCGCTGGGAGGTCCGGGCGCCCTCCCCCGACCCGGCGACCGGACAATTCCTGTGGCAGAACATCTTCGGCGTGTGGCCGGTCAGCGGCCTGGAAAACCCCGCGGTTACCGAGGCGCTGCGCGACCGGTTGCACGCCTACACCGAGAAAGCGATCCGGGAAGCGGCCTGGCACACCACGTGGAACGAGCCGGACGCGGATTTCGAGGGCGCGGTGCACCGTTGGCTGGACACCGTGCTCGACGGACCGGTCGCCGGACAGCTGACCGAGCTTGTCGTGCAGCTCAATCCGCACGCGGCCAGCGACGCGCTGGGCCAGAAGCTGCTCGCGCTGACCGTGCCGGGGATTCCGGACGTCTACCAGGGCACCGAGCTGTGGGACGACAGCCTGGTCGACCCGGACAACCGCCGGCCGGTCGACTACACCGCCCGGCGCGCGGCGCTGAACGCGTTGGAACACCCCAAGATCCGGGTCGTCACGACGGCGCTGAAGCTGCGGCGGTCCCGTCCGGACAGCTTCCTGCGTGGCGACTACACGCCTGTCCTGGCCAGCGGCGAGGCCGCCGATCACGTGGTGGCGTTCCTGCGGGGTGGCGACATCCTGGTGGCGGTGACCCGCTGGACGGTGCGCCTCAAGGAGCGGGGCTGGGGCAACACCGTCATCCCCGTTCCCGAGGGGCGCTGGACCGACGCTCTGACCGGCGCGATGGCGAGCGGCCCGACGGCGGCCGCGCAATTGTTCGGCGAGCTGCCGGTCGTCTTGCTGGAGCGCAGCCATGACTGAATTCCGGGTCTGGGCCCCTAAACCCGAGCGGGTGCGCCTCGACGTCGACGGCCACGTGCACCCGATGACCCGCTCCGACGACGGCTGGTGGCATGCCAACGTCGACGCGGCGCCGGACGCCCGCTACGGCTTCCTGCTCGATGACGACCCGACGGTGCTCCCCGATCCGCGGTCACCGCGGCAGCCCGAGGGCGTGCACGAGCGCTCGCAGTTGTGGGATCCAGCGCCGGCGGCATGGACCGATGGCGACTGGGCCGGCCGGCCGGTCGGCGGCGCGGTGATCTACGAGCTGCACGTCGGCACCTTCACCGCGGCTGGCACGTTCGATTCGGCGATCGAGAAGCTGGATTACCTGGTCGATCTCGGCGTCGACTTCGTCGAGGTGATGCCCGTCAACTCGTTCGCCGGCACGCACGGCTGGGGATACGACGGCGTGCTGTGGTACAGCGTCCACGAACCCTACGGCGGCCCGGACGGCCTCGTCCGGTTCGTCGACGCCTGCCACGCGCGGGGCCTCGGTGTGCTGATCGACGCGGTGTTCAACCACCTCGGCCCGTCCGGCAACTACCTGCCGAAGTTCGGGCCCTACCTGTCCTCGGCGAGCAATCCGTGGGGCGAGGGGATCAACATCGCCGACGCCGACTCGGACGAGGTGCGGCGTTACATCATCGGGTGCGCGCTGCGCTGGATGCGCGATTTCCACGCCGACGGCCTGCGCCTCGACGCGGTGCACGCGTTGGTGGACACCACCGCCATCCACATTCTCGAGGAGATGGCGGCCGAAACCGACTGGCTGTCAAGGGATTTGGGCCGTCCGCTGTCGCTGGTTGCCGAGAGCGACCTCAACGATCCGCGGCTCATCACCCCCCGCGACCGAGGCGGGTACGGGGTGACGGCGCAGTGGGCCGACGACATCCATCACGCCATCCACACCGCGGTGTCCGGCGAGCGGCAGGGTTACTACGCCGACTTCGGTTCGCTGGCGACGCTCGCGCATACATTGCGGCGCGGCTTCTTCCACGCGGCCACGTACTCGTCGTTCCGGCGCCGCCGCCACGGGCGCCCACTGGACACCACCGAGGGCACGGGCATTCCAGGGACCCGGCTGGTCGCCTACACTTGCACCCACGACCAGGTCGGCAACCGGGCCCTCGGCGACCGCCCGTCGCAGAACCTGACGGCCGGACAGTGTGCGGTCAAGGCCGCCCTTGCGCTCGGAACACCTTATACCGCAATGCTTTTCATGGGTGAAGAATACGGTGCGTCCACCCCGTTCCAGTTCTTCAGCTCGCACCCCGAGCCGGAATTGGCGAAGGCGACCGCGGAGGGGCGCAAGGCGGAATTCGCCGGGCACGGCTGGGACGCCGACGACATCCCCGACCCCCAGGACCCCGAGACGTTCCGGCGGTCCAAGCTCAAGTGGGACGAGATCGACTCGGGCGACCACGCCCGGCTGCTGCGCGTGTACCGCGAGCTCATCGCGCTGCGATACGACGATCCCGACATGGCCGACCCGTGGCTGGACCACCTCGCGGTCGACTTCGACGAGGATCAGCGCTGGATCGTCGTCTCCCACGGGCGGTTGCGTATCGCATGCAACCTCGGCGCCGAGCCGGTGAAGGTTCCGGTGACGGGCGAGACGGTGCTGGCCTGGGGCCGGCCCGGCGTCGACGGCGACAGCACGCTGCTCGACGGGCATTCGTTCGCGGTGCTGCGCGCGGCCGGCTGAGCTCCACGCGGCCCCGCGCGAACGGGGGTACAGTGGGGAAGTCACTTAAATGAGCTAACTAACGCGCACTCGCGCGGAAAGGGGTTCGTGGATGGCCCGCACCGAGAACGACACCTGGGATCTGGCGTCCAGCGTGGGCGCCACCGCGACGGCCGTCGCCGCGTCGCGGGCGATGGCGTCGCAGGGGCCGGATCCGCTGCTCGACGACCCGTGGGCCGACCCACTGGTACGTGCGGTGGGCATGGACACCTTCGTCAAGCTGATCGACGGTGAGCTCGGGCCCCGCGAGGACGATCCCCTGCTGAATCGCAGGGCGATGAACGAGCAGATCACCGTGCGCACCCGGTTTTTCGACGACTTCTTCCTGCAGGCGACGGGCGCGGGCATCCGGCAGGCCGTGATCCTGGCCTCGGGCCTGGACACGCGCGCCTACCGGCTGGCGTGGCCGGCGGGCACCGTGGTCTACGAGATCGACCAGCCCGACGTGATCGAATTCAAGACGCGGACCCTGGCCGGTCTCGGCGCCGAGCCCAGCGCCGAGCGCCGCACCGTCGCCATCGACCTGCGCGACGACTGGCCGTCGGCGTTGCGGCAGGCCGGATTCGACACCGGACAGCCGACCGCGTGGAGCGCCGAGGGGCTGCTGGTCTACCTGCCACCCGAGGCGCAGGATCGCCTGTTCGACAACATCGCCGCCCTGTCGGCGCCGGGGAGCCGCATCGCGACCGAACACATGGACATGCGCAACATCCCCGCGGACTGGGCGGAGCGGCTGACCGAGCGGTCGCGGCGCATCGGCTCCAACATCAACCTGGCCGAGCTGTTCTACACCGGCGAGCGCAACACGGCGGCCGAGTACCTCGCCGCGCACGGGTGGCGGACGGACATCCAGACGACCGAGCGGGCCTACGGCGCCAACGGATTCGAGCTGCCTGCCGACGAGTTGGCCTTGTTCGGTGGCGCCTCCGGCTACCTCACCGCCACCCTCGAGCAACGGCCGGGCTAAGGCCCGCCGCGCCAGTGCTCGATGCGGTGATGGTCAGGGGTGAACCCGTGGCTGACGCCCCAGAGCACGGCCTGGGTTCGGCTTTCGACACCGAGCTTGCGGTACACCGTGCGGATGTATGACTTCACGGTGTTCGGGCTCAGGTAGGTCAGCCGCGCAATGTCGGCGTTGCTCTTGCCCTGGGTGATGAGGGCCAGGAGCTCCGCCTCGCGGTCGCTGAGCCCCTCGCCGCGACCCGGCCAGTCCAGCCCGGGCGCGCTGCGGGCGCGCGATGACACCTCGCTGATCACCTGCTCGCCGGAGTGCACGGCCTCCAGCGCGGCGACGAGTTCTCGGGCCGGCAGGGTCTTGGACAGGTAGCCGTGTGCGCCCTGCCGCCGCGCGCTGTCGACGAGGTCGGGGTGAAAATTCCAGGTGTACACCACGACTCGGTGCGCCCGGGGATTGGCCACGAGGACGGCGATCTCCTCGTGGTCGGACTCGGGTTGGGCGAACGAGTCGTATAGCACGATGTCGACGGTGTCCTCGACCGGCATGGTGGAGTCGAGCTCGGCGATCACGACGCGGTCGCGGTAGGGATCGAGCATGTTGGCCACACCCTTGACGACGACGTCGTAGTCGTCGACGAGAGCGACCGTGATCGGCGAGGGCGACATGCCTGGAACATTACCTACTTAGGGGTGTATTGCTCCCCCCTTTGGGGTGGTCGACTGAGAGCGTCAGTCACTCGAACAAGGGGAAAGGCTTGTCATGATCATTCTCGGAATCATTCTGCTCATAGCGGGATTCGTGCTCAAGATCTCGATCCTGTGGACCCTCGGGATCATCCTGCTCGTCATCGGCGCCGTCCTCGCGGTCCTCGGCAGCACCGGACGCGCCGTCGGCGGCCGCCGGCACTATTTCTGACGCTCGCTGGCCCGACGCGGGCCGCGCACCTGGCGCCCGGCCGCCCACCCCACGACACATAAACCACGCACGCGACACGCCGAAAAGGGCAGCAGCCGTTTATATCTCGTCGTGCGGGAATCCCCCGTCCCGACTGTTCGGTTCAGCCCCGCACGATGGGCCGTCACCGCACGACCGCCGGCGACGGGTATCATCGGCGTCCGCTATGGCCGAGGTCCGATTCACCCGCGACGAACTGAAGCGGTTCCGCGGCAGCACCCTGCCCGACCTCATCTCCGACCACGTCAAGTTGCTGTTCGTCGGGATCAACCCGGGCCTGAGAACCGCCGCGGTGCAGGCGCATTTCGCGCCGCGCGGCAATCGGTTCTGGCCCGCGCTGCATCAAGCCGGCATCACCGATCACCTGATCGACGCCTCGTCAGGGTTTACCCCGGCCGACCGAAAGTACTTGTTGCGAAGCGGAATCGGCATCACGAACCTGGTCGGCAGGGCGACCGCGGGCGCGGACGAACTCACACCCGCCGAACTGCTGGCTGGCCGGCGGAAGCTGGAGCGGACCGTCGCGAAGTACTCCCCCGCCGTCGTCGCGGTCCTCGGCATCACCGCCTACCGGGAAGCCTTCGGCGATCGGCTGGCGAAGCCGGGCAGGCAGGTGTCGCCGTTCCCCGCCACCGAACTGTGGGTGGTCCCGAATCCCAGTGGCCGCAACGCCCACGCGTCGCTCGCGAGCCTCGCGAGCGCCTACGGCGAGGTCGCCCGGGCCGCCGGCATCCTCACACGCTCCGACGCCCGGTAGCGAGCACCGCCGCGGCGATCGCGTCGGCGAGCGGGTTGATCTCGTCGGCGCTCAGGTCGGCTACCGTGACGCGGATTCCGGGCGGCGTTCCGATCCGGAAGCGCGTCCCGGGCGCGGCGGCCCACCCGGCGGCGATCAGCCGGGTGATCGCGACGGTCTCGTCGGGCACCGGGACCCACACGTTGAGCCCGGAGCGGCCGTGGGCGTCGACGCCGCGCGCGGCGAGCGCGTCGCACAGCCCGGTACGCCGCGTGCGGTAGCGCGCCTCGGCGTCGTGCACCAGGCGTGTCGCCGAGGCGTCGCTCCACAACCGCACCGCCAGGTCTTGCAGCAGGTGGCTCACCCATCCCGGGCCGAGCCGCAGGCGTCCGTGCACGCGTTCGACGGTGCGGCGGTCCCCGGCGAGGACGGCCACCCGCAGGTCCGGCCCGTAGGCCTTGGACGCCGATCGCACGAACACCCAACGGTCGGTCGATCCGGCCAGGGTGTGCAGCGGGGCGCCGGAGATGCCCGCGCAGTGATCGTCCTCGACCATTAATACGTCATGACCGGCGACCAAGCCGCGCAGTTCGTCCGCGCGTGCCGCGGATAGCGCTGCACCCGTTGGGTTTTGCGCCCGACCGGTGACGACGAGCGCCCTTGCGCCGCGGCTGAGCGCGCGCCCCACGTCACCGGGCAACGGCCCGTCGTCGTCGACCCGCACCGGCTCGACGGAAAGACCCAGTGCCGCAACCAAATCCAACAGGTTGGCCCAACCCGGGTCCTCGACCGCGATGCGGTCGCCGGGTCGCAGCTCGGCGGCGAGGGCGCGCTCGATGCCGTCCAATGCCCCGCTGGTCACGGCGAGGTGGTCGGCCGGCACGCCGTCCGCGGCCAGCGCGCGACGGCTGAAGTCGACCAGTTCGGGCGACATGGCCGGCCCGCCGTAGAGCAGCGGCCGGCCCCGTGGGACCTCGACGGAGCCGATGGGCAACAGCGCCGGGTCGGGGTTGCCCGTCGACAGGTCGCGGACGCCCGTGGGGACGTCGAGCCCCAGCAGGGAGCGCGGCGTGCTGGCCGGTCGGTGCCGCACCCGGGTGCCGCGCCGGCCAGCGGTTTCCACGACCCCGCGATCGCGCAGCAGCCGGTAGGCGGCGGCCACCGTGTTCGCGTTCACGCCGAGCCGGCCGGCCAGCTCGCGGACTGGCGGCAGCGCCTCCCCGGGCTCGAGGTCTCCCGCCGAGACCGCACGTTCGACGTCGGCGGCAATCGAGTCGGCACCCGCCCCCGCGATACGATATTGTACTGGCACGGAAATAATTATGTACTAGAACAAAAATGAGGGCAATCGAGTGGACACCGGCTACCGACCGACACCCCGCACCACCCCCACCCGCCACCGCGAGCGCGCGCACTACGACCGCGCAACCGTGCACGCCATCCTCGACGAGGCGCTGATCTGCCACCTGGGGTACCTCAGCGGCGATCGCCCGGTCGTCTTGCCGATGACGCACGCCCGCCTCGGCGAGATCCTCTACCTGCACGGATCCTCCGGCGGCGGCCCGATGTTGGCGGCCAAGCCGGCGGGCGGCCTGACCGTATGCGTCACCGCCACGCTCGTCGACGGGCTGGTGTTCGCCCGCGCCGCGATGCACCATTCCGTGAACTTCCGCTCCGCGGTGGTGCACGGCACCGCCCGGGTGGTCGATGGGGAGGCCGAGAAGCGACGGGCCCTCGATCGCCTGCTCGACCACGTCGCGCCCGGTCGCGCCGCGGACTGCCGGAGACCCGACGCGCGCGAGCTCGCGGCCACGGGCGTGCTGGCGCTCGACCTGCTCGAAGTCTCGGCCAAGGTGCGCGCCGGTGCTCCCGTCGACGATCCGGAGGATCGCGCGCTGCCCCACTGGGCGGGCGTGGTGCCCCTGCGCCTGACCGCCGGCACGCCCGTCGCCGCAACCGATCTGGATCCCGCGACGCCCCTGCCGTCCTACCTGCGCTAGCCGCCGAACGTCGACTTGTTTGCGCGGTTTACCCGCGAGTACCGCCACAAGTCGACGGTCGACGCCGCACGCGGCCTACAGCAGGTAGCGGTAGGCCGCCGATCCCGGCTCCAGCGCCTCGATGTGCAGGTCGGTGGCCCGCATCCGGGTGAGCAGGCCGTCGAAATCGGCCGACGATCCCAGCTGGATGCCGACCAGAGCCTCGCCGGTCTCGCGGTTGTTGCGCTTGACGTACTCGAACAGGGTGATGTCGTCGTTGGGCCCGAGCACCTCGTCGAGGAACCGGCGCAACGCGCCCGGCTCCTGGGGGAAGTCGACGAGGAAGTAGTGCTTGAGCCCCAGGTGGACCAGCGAGCGCTCCAGCACCTCGCCGTAGCGCGAGACGTCGTTGTTGCCGCCCGAGATCAGGCACACCACGCTTGCGCCCGGCTCGATGTCGGCTTCCAGCAGACCCGCCACCGACAGCGCACCCGCCGGCTCGGCGATGATCCCCTCGTTCTGGTACAGGTCGAGCATCGCGGTGCACACCGCGCCCTCGTCGACGGTGGTGATCGAGACCATGTCGCCGGCCGCGGCCAGGGCGGCGTAGGTGAGCGCCCCGGCCTGGCGGACGGCGGCGCCATCGACGAATTGGTCGACGTGGTCCAGCGTCACCGGCTCCCCGGCCGCCAGCGCGGCCATCATCGCCGCGGCGCCGGCCGGCTCGACGCCCAGGACCGCCGTGTTGGCGGTCCGCTCGGCGAGATACGTGGTGATGCCCGCGATGCAGCCGCCGCCGCCCACGGGAACCACCACGAGGTCGGGCTCCGCGTCGAGTTGGGCGAGCAGTTCGACCGCGATCGTGCCCTGGCCGGCCATGGTGCGCGGGTCGTCGTACGGCGGCACCAGGGTGGCGCCGGTGCGCGCGACGTCGGCCAGCGCCGCCTCGGCGGCGAGGTCGTAGGTCGCCCCGCCCACGATCAGCTCGATGAAGTCGCCCCCGTGGTAGCGGATCCGGTCACGCTTCTGCTTGGGCGTCTTGGCCGGGACGTAGACGCGCCCGTGCACACCCAGCGTCCGGCACGCGTACGCGAACCCCTGCGCGTGGTTGCCCGCCGACGAGCACACCACGCCGGAGGCCAGCTCCTCGTCGGACAGCTGCACCAGCAGGTTGTAAGCGCCGCGCAGCTTGTAGGAGCGCACGATCTGCAGGTCCTCGCGCTTGAGGTATACCTGCGCGCCAGTGATCGCCGAGAGCCGATCGCTGAACTGCAGCGGGGTCGGCGACACCACCGAGGCGATCCGCTTCGCCGCGCCGTCGATGTCCGCCGCGGTCAGCGGCGCAGGGATCGGCGAGCTCGGGTGGTGGCTCAGTTCGGCGGACACCGATCAATGGTGCCATGCCGACCGGCTCCGGAAGTCAGTCGACCGCCGTCAGGACGAACACCGGGATCTGGCGGTCGGTCTTCTTCTGGTACTCGGCGTAGTCCGGCCAGGCCTCGACGGCGCGCTCCCACCAGACCGCCTTCTCTTCGCCGAACACCTCGCGGGCGTCGTAGTCCCGGGTGACCGCGCCGTCCTGCAGCTCGACCCGCGGGTTCTTCTTGATGTTGAAGTACCAGACGGGGTGCTTGGGCGCCCCACCAAGCGAGGCCACGACGGCGTACCGTCCGTCGTGCTCAACGCGCATCAGCGGCGTCTTGCGCAGCTTGCCGGTCTTCGCCCCGACGGTGGTCAGCAGGATGATGGGCTTGCCCTTCATGTCCGCGGCCTCGGTTCCCCCGGACTCGGCGTACTTGTCGGCCTATTCGCGAGCCCAATCCCACGGTGACGGTTCGTATTCCCCTGAAAGTGGCATGTCCATGACTCTAGGCCGGGCGGCGGTGTTCCACCCCGCTACGGCGCCGGACCCGTCAGGTAGCGCGCCAGCACCGGCCGCAGCCACTCGGTGAGCGTCGCGTCGGCCATGCCGGTCAGCGACGGCACGCCCACCACATTGCGCGCCATCGCGATTCCGATGACCTGCGAGCCCACCAGCGCGGCGCGCTCGGCCGCGCGGTCGGGGGCGATGGCCGCCAGCGCCGGAGCGACCTGCTCGACGAAGACCCGCAGCAGCGCGTCGGCGGCCGCCCGGTTGGTCGCGGCCGCCCGCAACAGCGGCAGGAACGAGCCCCCGGGGTTCCACACCTCGATGAACAGCGGCACCAGCACGTCCGCGAGTCGATCGGGGGCGACGCCGGACAGATCGGGAAAGTCGATCTCCAGCCGCGACACCGCCGCGAACAGGTCGGCCTTGCTGCCGAAGTAATGCATGACGAGCGCGGGGTCGACGCCCGCCGCGGCCGCGATAGAGCGGATGGTGCTGCGCTCGAAGCCATGCGCCGAAAACTGGGCACGCGCGGCGCCCAGGATCGTCTCGCGGGTGACCTTTCCGTCGCGCGGCTTCGCGGGCATGCCGGAGAGTGTATTCAACAACTGTTGACACGCCAACCACCGAATGCCTACCGTTGACTTCAACAACTGTTGAACTCAAGCGGAGGAGATCTCGGGCATGCCAGTGACCGTCATACAGATCGGGCTCGACCCCGCCGTGATCGACTACTCCGGCCCCGATTTCGCCCAGTTCCCCGGGTTGTCCGAGGACACGCTGCGGGCCGCCAACCGCGACAACGTCGAGGCGCTCCGGGCCGCCGGATATCAGGTCGACAACTGCCTGGTCGACTTCGGCGCGGCGGGTGCCGACAAGGCCCGCCGGTGGCTGGAGGCCAAGCGCTACGACGCGGTGCTGATCGGCGCCGGGATCAGGCTGGTCGCGAGGAACACGCTGCTGTTCGAGGCGATCGTCAACGCCGCGCATGCGACGCAGCCCGACTGCCGCTTCGTCTTCAACCGCGCGGCGGAGTCCACGCCGGGCGACGTCCGCCGGTGGTACCCCGAACCGGAAGGGGCGACGCGATGAACGACGTCGACGTTCTCGTGGTGGGTGCGGGCCCGACGGGGCTGACGGCCGCCGGCGACCTCGCCCGCGCCGGCCGATCGGTGGCCGTCTTGGAACGCTGGCCGTCGGAAAACCCGTCGAGCCGCGCGTTCGCCACCATGGCCCGCACGCTCGAGGTCCTCGATGCCCGCGGCCTGGCCGACGACCTGCTGGCGCTCGGGCACCACGCGCCGGGGGTGCGGCTGTTCGCCGGTGCCCGCCTCGACCTGACGCACCTGGACTCCCCCTACCGGTTCGTATTGGTCACGCCGCAGGCCAATGTCGATGCCGCGCTTGGTCGCTACGCGACCACGCAGGGCGCCGACATCCGCCGCGGCGTCGAGGTGGTCGCACTCGACCAGGACGCCGATGGCGTGACCCTGACCGCCCGACCCAAGGACGACGGCAATCCGGCGCACCGGCAGGTCTGGCGGGCGCGCTACGTGATCGGCGCCGACGGGGCCCACAGCACCGTCCGAGAATTGGTGGGCGCCGACTTCCCCGGCAAGACGCTGCTCACGTCCCTCGTGCTGGCTGACGTGAAGCTGGCCCGCGAGCCCTCGGGCGAGGGGCTGCGCATGGGCTCGACCCGCGACGCGCTGGGCTTCCTCGCGCCCTACGGGCGCCGCGACGCGGACGGCTCCTGGTATCGCGCCATGGTGTGGGATCGCAACCACCAGGTGCCCGACAGCGAGCCCGTCGACGACCATGAGGTGATCGCCGTCCTGGCGCGCGCCATGCGCGTGGACTTCGGCGTGACCGAGATCAGCTGGAAGTCCCGGTTCCATTGCGACGAAAGGCAGGTCCGCCAGTACCGGCACGGCCGGGTTTTCCTCGCCGGCGACGCCGCACACGTGCACTCCCCCATGGGCGGCCAGGGCATGAACACCGGAATCCAGGACGCCGCCAACCTGGCCTGGAAGATCGACGCGGCGCTCGCCGGTGCCGACGACAGCCTGCTGGACACCTACCACGCCGAGCGTCACCCGATCGGCAAACGGGTGCTCCTGCAGTCCGGGCTGATTGCCCGCGCGGTCACCCTGCATCCGCGGCCGGCGCGGCTGCTGCGAAACCTGTTGGCGCCCAACCTGCTTCGGATACCAGCGGTGCGCGACCTGGTGGCGGGCAGTTTTTCGGGCTCGGCCCTGCGCTACGGCCGGCGCGGGCCGGTCGGCACCCGGGCGACCCAGATACCGCTGGCCCAGGGGTGCGTCACCGCGCTGCAACGCGCCGGAGGCTACCTGCTGGTGCGCGAACGGGGCACCGCGCCGATCGAGGCCCCCGGCATCGCCCAGGCGGAGCGGACCGACGACGGCCCCGCGGTCCTGGTGCGCCCCGACGGGTACATCGCGTGGACCGGCGCGTCGGCCGACGCCCCCGTTCGGGTCGCCAGCACAGTCAGCCCCTGACGAGCCGCCGCTACTGGGCGCACCGGAACAACTGTCCTGCGCCTGCAAGCAAGTGAGCGCACTCGGTGGCCGTCACAGTGGAGTCGAATCGACGACCGACGAACACATGCGGCAAGGCGGATGGGCGGGGGATCATGACGGGAAAGTTCAGCGGCAAGGTTGCATTCATCACCGGGGCCGCCCGGGGGCAGGGGCGCACCCACGCGGTGCGGTTCGCCGAGGAGGGCGCCGACATCATCGCGGTCGACATCTGCGAGCAGATCGACAGCGTGGCATACCCGATGGCCCGGCGCGAAGACCTCGACGAGACGGTCAACCTCGTTGAGAAGACCGGGCGCCGCATCGTCGCCGAACAAGCCGACGTCCGGGACTTCTCGCGGCTGCAATCCGTCGTCGCCGACGGGGTCGCCGAACTCGGTCGCCTGGACTTCGTGCTGGCCAATGCCGGCATAGCGCCGGGCGCCGGTCTCCCACAGCCGACCATGTCCGCGTACCGGGACGCGATCGACGTCATGCTCAACGGCGTCTACTTCACGATCGAGGCGGCCTTGCCCGCGATGCTGGGGCGGGATGAAGGCGGTGCGATCGTCATCACCAGTTCCGCGGCCGGTCTGAAATCGATCGGCCTCAGCTTCGACAGCCGCGAACATGGGCTGGCCGGGTATACCGCCGCCAAGCACGGGGTGGTGGGACTGATGAGGTACTACGCGACTTCCCTCGCCGAGAAGAAGATTCGGGTCAATTCGGTGCACCCGACCGGTGTCGCGACCCCAATGATCCAGAACGAGGCGTTCGGGCGTTACTCCGCCGACCATCAAGCATTCGCGACCGCTTTCGTCAACCTGCTCCCGGTGCCGTTGATCGAACCCGAGGACGTCACCGAGGCGATGGTCTACCTGTGCGGTGAATCCGGACGCTACATCACCGGCATCACGTTGCCGCTCGACGCCGGGCTCCTCGTCAAGTGAGCACGTTTCGCACGTGCGGACGTGTGGGATGCCAATCAACGGAGTAACCCAGATGACTGAGATTGCCGACATCCGCCGCGACCACAACGTGGTTCCGCTGAGCCTTTCCGCCTCCGCACACTTGACCACAACCCGCAGCGTGCGCAAGCGTCTCGTTCTCGGCAGACCGGTGCCCCGCAGTGGTTGACCGGGGAGACAGCACGCCGGCAGACGAGCGCAACCCTGATTGGCCGGAAGAACCGACGGCCGCATCGACCCCGCCGGGCACTCGCACCGCCGACGCCGCCAGGGACAGCGTCCTGGCGGCGGGCCGTGAAATCTTCGCCACAATCGGGTATTCCGACGCCACCGACTTGCAGATCTGCAAGCGGGCGCGCGCCACCCGCGGCGCTCTACAGCACCACTTCGGCAGCAAATTCGGCTTATTCGTGGCGGTTGTCGAACACCTGCAACGCGACCTGTGCACGCGGATGTCCGAAGCGATCAATCTGCAGCACGATCCGTTGGGGCAAGCACGTGCCGGCATCGCCACATTCCTCGACGGTTGCGGCCAGGCCACGTATCACAGCGTCGTGCTGGAACAGGGTCCGGCCGTCCTGGGGTGGGACGGCTGGCGAGAGCTCGACGACAAGTACTACGCGCCCCCGATCAGCGCGCTCACCGATATGCTGCTCCCCCCGCGACACGGTGGTTACACGGCGGCTATGGGCGCGGTCGCCATTCGGGGCGCAATGACCGCCTTGACCTTTGAGATCGCACGAGCACGGGACACGGCCTTGGCGCGGACCGAGGCGCTGGCCGTTGTGGACCACCTACTGATCAGTCTGCAGGGTATGCCATCGAGCGCCGACCCTGCCCCCGCACGGATCGGCATCGGCCAACTGCGTGCGACCACAAGCGCTTACCTGGACCGAGTCGAGGCGGGGGAAATCTTCGATGTGCTGCGCCGCGGCCGCGTGGTGGCCCGCATCCAGCGATGCCCACCCAGGATTGACCCGCAGTGAGGTGCGACGGTTGAAAGTCATCCCTGCCGCGTTGCGGGCCCCTGGCAGTCGACGGCACGCCCCCTCAAGCGGCGAATACACCGATCTCCCGGCCCCGGTAGTCGCGCGGACACATCCCGTATGCCGACTTGAAGAGCCGGGAAAAGTGCGGCTGGTCGACGAGACCCCAGTTGGCGGCGATCGACCCGATCGAGTGTGCTGCAAGATCGGGGTTGGCGAGGTCCCTGCGACAGTGCTCGAGGCGTTGAGCCCGAATCCACCCGGTCACCGTGTCGCCCTGCTCTTCGAAAAGTTTCTGCAAGTAACGGACCGAAATGTAGTGCGACCGGGCGATGCTCGCGACGTTGAGGTGTGGGTCGGCGAGCCGGCTCTCGATATGAGCGCGGACTCGGTTCAGCAGGCCCGCTCTGCCGTTGTCGGATTCCGTCGGGGCCCTGGATGCCGACGCCAGCTCCTCGACGAACAGCGCCGCCAGCAAGTCCACCAACGCATCGGCGAGATGACAAGACGCCGGATGCAACCCGGCGTCGAGTTGCCGATTAAGGCCGCGGAGATATTGCGACACCAGCAATCCCAGACCCTGCCGGCAACTAATCGGCCGCAGCGGCAACTGCTCCAATTGCGCTGGGGACAGCCGCAGCGCCCCGCGGGACAACATCACCGTCTGCATGCGGAACGACGCGGCCGTGCTGATCTGGTACGGACGGCTGGTGTCGTACAAGACGATGTCTCCGGGCCTCAACTCGGCCTCTCGACTGCCCTGGGATATCCCGGCGACCCCGGAGAGTTGCAGGCCGACCTTGAGGTACTCCGGGCAGCCGGCCGTGATGAGCTGCACGGTACGGCGAGCGACGAAGGGACCACGGGCCCACAAATCGGATAGCCGGACATCCCCCAGACTCACCGAGCGTGCCCGGGCCCGGAAGCCCTCGGTGTCGTCGGTTGACAACCGCATTGGGACCAGTCGCTCGGAGATGAACCGGTCAAAGGCTTCGAACTGCCCTGCGGCGGCAGTTGGGGGACCATCGGCGACATCGACTTCCAGGCGTCGGGTCGCAAGTTCATGACCTTTTCGAACGCGGTCTTCTCGGCTCATCCGGAAATTCTCCTCGTTTCAAGTGGCCTGTCCCGATGGCCGACCGACTTCCGATCGCAATCCGCACACCGCGCAAAACGCAACGGGTGACGAACATGACACGACCTACGTCCGGCATTGGTTCGTCCGGCGGGTGAACAAGTCGCGCTACGCGGCGCAGAGGTGGATGCCTGCCGCTGTCGGGAACTGTCTCGGTGTGGGGGCGTGCAATCCGGAGGGGAGGCAGGTGATGGGGCGGTGGTTCCCGCCCCTGCTACTGGTCCCCCGAGAATCGGGTCCCCTACGGTCTCTGACCCACCCTTACCGGATCAGTTGCGGCCGTGTTTCATCGCGGGGCTCGCCCAAAGGCGGGGACGTCGTCGAGTGGTCGGTAGGACCGATTCGCGAGACATTGTTCTTCCATCCGCAGGATGTGGGGACGATCCTGTCAGCGAACGGGCCGTGTGCCCCGGCCTCGCTGGTTCACGCCTGTTGGCGGACCGATGACGCATACATCGGCGCAGATTGCTGTAGCAATCAGCACGTGCGCGCAAGCTCGGCAATGGTGTTGACCCGCCGGATCGCCGTGGCGATCTCGTCGGCGAACTCACGCCGCCTCGTCGCCATGCCGGCATCGCCGAAGCCGTCGACCAGTTCGCGGTGCCGCGCCAGGCGCAGCGCGGTCTTGAACAGTTCCATCGACCTCGACTCGGCGTTGGCGATCCGGTGCTGCAGTTCCCACTGCTTGCCGACTTGCAGGCATTCGGCCAGAAAGCCGTCCTCGTCGAACGACTCGTCCTCATAGGCGGCCAGCCGGTCGGCGACGATGTGGTAGGCGTCCAGGAACGGCCGCAAGACCAGGTGGGCGAGCAGCAGGTCCGCCTCCTCCAGCAGCCGGCGCACGGAGGACGCGCTCGCGGCGCTGCTGGTGTCGACCAGGGGGTCCGCGGGCCCGATCAGTCGCACCTCGTCGGCCAGGTCCTTCTCGAACTGCGCCCGGGCCGAGAACAGGAACTCGAACTTCAGCAGTTCCCGCAGAGCCAGCGCCTCGTCGCGCACGGCGACCGGCAACACCGAGCCATCCGTTGAGGATTCGGCGGCCGCAAGCAGCGCCGTCTCGGCGATGGCGCGATCGACCAGGATGTGGATGGCGGTGTTGCGGTAGAACGCCGCAACCAGGTGCTGATCCGGGCAGATACCCCAGACCGCCTCGGTGCCGGCGTCATACACGCTCACCACGCCCGAGGCGACCAGCTGGTGCAGCGTCCAGCGGATCGTCGAGCGATTCGTCAGGTCCGCCGCCCCGGCCACCGCCCAGTTGCGCGCGGCGATGTAGCTCGCCAGCGGCCGCACGGTGGCCAGCACCTCGGTGATGGACAGCGACCGGTCCGCCCCCAGCAGCGCCAGGCTGACCACCGCGGTGGGGGTGACCGGCGTGGCGCGGTTGATCCGGTGCTCCACGTCCAGGGCGATGCGCTCGATCTCGGTGCCCGTCCCGGACTCCTCGGCTCGCAGCTCCTCCAGCCGCTTGCGCAGCGGCAGCGGTTCGCCGAAGTCCAGGTACGCCCGCCCCAGTCGCTCGCCCTGCTGGCGCGCGAGCCGGATCAGGAAGCGGAAGTCCTCGGGGCGCTTGGCGGCGCCGTAGGCCTCGTTGGTCATGGCCTCGACCTCGTGCAGCTGGTCGTACACGATGGACGTCGGCACCAGATACACTTCGGGCCCGTCGATTTCGTCGACGGCGTCGGTGATGTAGCGCAGGATTCCGAACACCGGCGGCCGCAGCTTCCCGGTCCGGGTTCTGCCACCCTCGATCGACCAGGTCAGGTTGGCATGATTCAGCACCAGCTGCGCGGCGTAGGCGCGCAGCGCAAACCGGTAGACGGGAATGTCTTTGGTCTGCCGCCGGATGAAGATCGCGCCGGTGCGCTTGGCCCACAGCCCCATGGGGAAGAAGTTCAGGTTCGCGCCGCCGAACGTCAGCGCCGGCGAGAGCCGGTTGGCCGCGATCACCTCGGGCAGCAGCATGCCGTCCAGGTACGACCGGTGCGAAAACGCAAAGGCCAGCGTGGCTTTGCGGTCCAACCTGCGGAGCTGCGCGATCTGGTCCTCGTCGACCAGCACGTCGTAGGCCCGCATCAGCCAGCGACTGAAACCGCGCCAGGCCTCCACCGCCCGCTCGTCCAGCGACGTCGCCATCTCCCGCAGGTACCCGGCCGCCTCGGCCCGGACGCCGTCCAGGTCCCGCCCGAGGTCGTCAGCCAGCTTGCGCAACCGCTCCACGTACCACGGCGTGGTCAGCAATTCGACGACCTCGGGCGGGTCCGTCGACAACGGTGCGACCGACTCACCGATGATCCCGGTGCGCTGCAGCACCTTTCGTACGCCGACGCGCCCCATCTCGCGGGCGGTGGCCGCCGCTCCGCCGCTCATGCCGGTTGCACCGTCGCGGCGTCGGACGGTTCGTGTACGTGCGGATGCGGGTCGGCCGAATACAATTCCTCGATCTCTGGCGCGTATTTGGCGTGGATCGGCTTGCGCTTGAGTTTCATCGTCAGCGTGATCTCGTCACCGCCGGGCTCCCACAACGTCGACAAGACGCGGAACCGCTTGATCTGTTCGACCCGCGAGAGTTTGGCGTTGCCCTCGGCGACCCCCGCGGCGATCTTGGCAATCACCTCGGGGTGGGAGGCCAGCGCCGCGGGCGACGCGTCGGGCAGGCCGTGCTGGGCGGCATAGGGCCCGACGGAGTCGGCGTCGAAGACCATGAGCGCGGTGTTGTAGGGCCGCCCGTCGCCGATGGTGATCATGACGCCGACCATCGGGCACGCGGCCACGATGGTGTTCTCGATGTTGGCCGGCGACATGTTCTTTCCGGCGGCATTGATGATCAGCTCCTTCTTGCGGTCGACCACCCGCAGGTAGCCCTCCGGGTCGACCTCGAAGATGTCGCCGGTGTGCAGCCACCCGTCGGCGTCGATCGCCTCCGCGGTCTTGGCGGGGTCCTTGCGGTAGCCCTTCATCACCAGCGGGCCGCGGACCAGGAACTCGCCGTCCTCGGCGATCCTGCCCTCCAGCCCCGGAAGCAGCTTGCCGACGGTGCCCAGCCGGGCGTCGCGGGGGTGGCTCACGGTGGCGACGCAGCTCAGCTCCGACATCCCCCAGACCTCGGCGATGGGGATGCCGATTCCCGCGAAGAAGGCCAGCGTCTCCCTGGGGATCGGGGCCGCACCCGACATGGCCCACCGGAGTTCGGCGAAGCCGAGCCGCTCCCGCAGCCTGGACAACACCAATTCGTCGGCCCGGGCCCATTCCGCCGCGACCTCGTCGGGCATCGGTTCGCCGGAGAGCAGCGCCCCGGCCCGCTTCGCGGCAACCCCGAGCGCCCACTGCAACGCCTGCCGCTTCACGTCGTCGGGCTCGTGACCGGCCATGAATTCGATTCCGGCTTTGAGCTTTTCCCACACCCGCGGCACGGCCCCCCAAATGGTGGGCCGCACGTCGGGCAGCGCGGCGACGATCGCGCGACCGTCGGACACGACGGTGACCTGCGTGCCGAACAGCTCCTGCGAGTACAGGCCGGTCATGCGGTCGGCAATGTGCGCGGACGGCAGGAACGATGTGACGCGGTCGCCGAACTCGATGCCGAGCACCGACTCCAGCGCGTAGCCCTCGAACAGCAGGTTCGCGTGGGTCATCTCCACGCCCTTGGGGTTTCCGGTCGTCCCGGACGTGTAGATGAGGGTGACGATGTCGTCGGATTGCACCGCGCGCCAAGCGGACTCGAAGTCAAAGTCGGCGGGTGCGGCGGCGTAGAGCTCGTCGACCGACAGGGTGCCGTCCGGCGATCCGTCGATGCAGACGATGTGCTCGATGGCTGCGCCGCTGGCGCGGATGCGCTCGACGTATTGTTCCTCGCAGATCACCACCTTGGTCCCGGCATTGTCGAACAGGTAGGTCAGCTGCTCGGCGGGCAGCGTGTTGTAGACCGAAAACGATGTGGCCCCAACGTGTTGGGCCCCGACTTCCAATGGGTAGAACTCGATCCGGTTGGCCATCATCAGCGACACGGTGTCGCCCCGCCGAACTCCCAGGCCCGCGAGGCCGGCGGCGACCTTGCGGACCTGCGCCGCATACTCCCGCCACGTCAACGTCTGGGTGGCGCCCGGCGTCCGCAGCGCCACGGCGTCGGGATCGATCGACGCGGTCCGCTGAAAAGCCTCACACATCGTGGCCGGACGCTCGGTTGTGGTCATCTATGCTCTCCTTCGCGTTCGCCGTACAACGGAGTGAGCGTACGTCCGCGACGAGTGGCGGGGAACACATTCTCCCTAGGTGGCCGGCACCCCGGTGTGAATGCCACAGGTGCATGCGTCGATTGACGGACAGGTGCAGCGCATTCCCCATTCGATGACGGCCCGGGCTCGGGCCAGCGACTCCATTCGGGCATCGATCTCGGCGAGCTTGTCCTCGGCCAGCTTGCGGCTGACGGGCCGCCCCGGCGCGTCGTCGGCGAACAGCAGCTGGACCTCGTCCAACGTGAATCCTGCCGACTTGCACAGCCCGATCACCTCGAGCCGGGCGAGCACCGAATCGTCGTAGCGGCGCTGCCCGCCCTGCCGGGAGGGGGCCGGCACCAGCCCGATCTGCTCGTAGTAGCGCAGTGTGGTGGGTGCGACGCCGGACGCGCGCGCCACCGCCCCGATCGTCAGCACCGTGGGCCTCTCCTCGTTCGAGCTTGACTTCGAGTTAACTCGAAGCCTTTGACTGTACCCATGGACGAAAAAGCACTGGCCGAGCTGGGCCGCGGCCGCTACTCCCTGCTCCGGACTTTCCGCCGAGACGGCACACCCGTCGACACGCCGGTCTGGTTCGGGCTGGACGGCGATGCGTTGCTGTTCCGGACCAAGGTCGGCCCGAAGACCAAGCGGCTCAACGCCACCCGAAGAGTCGAACTCACCGCCTGCGACTACCGGGGTCGCGTCTTTCCCGGCGCGACCACCGTGGCCGGCCACGCGACGGTCCTGTCCGGCGCCGAGGCCGAGCGGGCCAACCGCCTGCTCCGCGAGCGCTACGGCTGGCAGTGGAACATCGTGCCACTGGTGAAGGTGCCGGGCGTACCCAACGTGCACCAAGACCTGTGCGTCCGCGAAAAGCTCCGACGCGTGCGTCAGCGCGGGGTATGGCCCGACAGCGTCATCGTCCGGGTGAAGCTCTGATGGCACGGCCGGCCAAGGACCCGGTCCGCTCCCCCTCCGCCCTGCAATGCTGCGCCGCCGCAGTGGGACTCCTGCGGGGCATGGTGCGGCCGAGGCGGCTCGACCAGCGGTTCATCCGCAGCATCGTCGACGCCGGATTGCCGCAACCCCGCCGCACCGTCACGGTGACCGCGCTGCCCCAGCTGCCGCGCCCGGTGCCGACGGCCGCGATCGTCGAGGGCGTGTTCAGGCCTGCGCGCGTGGAGAACTCGCTGACGTCATTCGTCGTCAGGCATCCTGAAGCCACGTTCATCGTCGATCCCGCCGTGTGCACCGATGTCGGGCAACGAGTGATCGCCCAGCTGCCCGCGGTGCTACGCGTCGCGGTCCTCCCGCCCGCCGCCACGGTGCCGACGATCACGGCGTTGAACCGGCTGCCCACAACGCCCCGGCTTGACTTCGCGGTGCCGACCCACGCGCACTGGGATCACGTGTCGGGCCTGCTGGACCTGCCGGGCCTTCCGGCGCACCTGCACCGGCCGGAACGGGAGTGGATCAGTGCGGGGGCCGTAGCCCCCGTGGGCGGCGTCCGCGCTTCGCTGCGCGGCCGGCCCGTCGTCGAATACGACCTGGACGGCCCGCCGGTGTCGACCTTCGCCCGGAGCCGTGACCTGTTCGGTGACGGCTCGGTGATCCTGGTTGACCTGGCCGGGCATACCCCGGGCAGCGTCGGGGTGCTCGTCCACGCCGGCCGGGGGTGGACGCTGATCGCCGGTGACGCCGCGTGGCACACGCTTCAGGTCGAGAAGGTACGCCAAAAATCAAGCTACCCGGGCGCTTTGGTGGACGAGGATCGCGACGAAGCCTTCAGGACGCTGCATCGACTGCACCTGGCGCGGCACCGGGTGGCGATCATCCCGACCCACGACCACCGGGCGGTCGCTGACGGGTTAGGGCCCGAGGCCCCTCAGTACAGCGGGATCCAAAGCCCCTCGAACCAATAACCCCAACCGCCGTACTGCCAGTTGAAAACCGGCAGGGCGGTGTAGGTGTTGTAGGTGAACGGTGCGAAATAGCGCTGGCCGTAGCTCGCGTCGACCGGCGGTCCGGTCCAGGGGCGGTTCCAACCACCGGGAGGGGGCGGCCCGTTCCAGCCGCCGGTAGGCGGTGGGCCCTCCCAGTTCGGCGGGGGCGAGCCGGGAGGCGGGCCGTCGTTCCAGCCATAGCCGCTTGGCCGGGGCGGGGGCGGTGCACCCTGGCCCGGGAGGTAGTACCCGTTCTGCAGGTCGACGGGGCCGCCGTACTGGGGAGTGCCACGCAGGATCGGGCCGCGCGGCGGATAGTACGGCGGGTGTTCGGGCTGCCGCTCCGGCGCGTGCAGAACCGGGGACGGGTAGGCGCCGCCCTGGCCCGGCGTCGGCTGAGGCGCACCACCCCACTGCCCACTCGGCGGCGGCTGCGAACCCCCACCCCACTGCCCACTCGGCGGCGGCTGCGAACCCCCACCCCACTGCCCACTCGGCGGCGGCTGCGAACCCCACCCCACTGCCCACTCGGCGGCGGCTGCGAACCCCACCCCACTGCCCACTCGGCGGCGGCTGCGAACCCCCACCCCACTGCCCACTCGGCGGCGGCTGCGAACCGCCACCCCACTGCCCACTCGGCGGCGGCTGCGAACCGCCGTAACCGGGGCCGGGGTTGGGAGCGGGAGTGCACGTCTTGTACCAGCTGGGGCACTCCACCGGGAACGAGGTTGTCGGCGTCGGACCACTCCACTGCGAGGTCGTCGGCCCCGGCGTGCTCCGCGGCATCGTCGTCGTCGGCGTCGGACCGCTCCACTGCGAGGTCGTCGGTGGCGGGGTGCTCCGCGGCGCCGAGGTCGTCTGCTTGGGCGGGACGCTTGTCGTCGGCGGCGGGGTGCTGGGCTTGGGAACAGTCGATCCCGGGGGAGGCAGGGTCCCGGTGCCCCCGTAACCGGGGCCGGGATTGGTGGTCGTGCCGCCGCCGTTGCAGGCCTTGTCCCAGTTCGGGCAGGGGTCCGAGCTGGCCAAACCCCCGCTGAAGACCGTTGCGGACATGCCCAGGCCCGTCGCAACTGCCGCCGCCGCGGCGAGATGTTTGATTGACATTCGTTGCGTCCCTTCTCGGGCCTCGGCCCCGACGATCGACCGGCGCTCGTCTTTTTAAGGGCAGGTAACGTCCAACTCGAAAGACTTGGTTACCTGCTTCGGCTCCTGCGGATTGCTCATGTCGGGACCGACCGCGGTGCCCCTGATCTGCAAAGAGTTGCCGCTGGCCGCGGCTCCGGCGTTTCCGGCCTGGCCTGGTGCGGCGTCCGCGTAACCGAGCGTGATGCCATCAACATTGCCCAACCCGACCGCGTGAACGATTGGCGGGTTGTCCTTGCTGACCACCGCACCGACGCCGTTGGCGGGGTCGCCGATGCCGATGGTGACGTTGTTGCCGGCCGGGGTACAGGTGACCGGACCGCTGACGTTCAGGTTCTTGCCGTCCACGATCACCTGCGGTGGGGCCGGCGCCGGCGTGTTCGACGCTCCCGTGTTCGACTTATTGCTGGAGCAGCCGGCGCACCCCGCGACGAGGAGTGCCACGCCGGCCACGCCGACGACGATCCCATGCTTCATCGCTGCTCTCCTTCGTCAGTCATCGCTGTGCCCGCCGACGTTCCGACCGCTCGCGGGCCTACTGCGCGGGGCCGGGGATCTGGTAAGCGCACCTGCCGGTCGTGTGTTCGGTGAGCGGGACGGGGTGGCCGTCCACCTCAATGGCGCAGTCGTGGGGACCGCCGTTTTTGTCGGTGTAGTTCAACGCCAGGTAAGGACTCCCGCTCACCTGGACGGTCTGCGACCACGGCACCGAAACCCAGGTCGTGGTGCTCGCCGGGTACACCGGCGTACCGGGGTCGGGAATGACGGAAAACACGTCGCCGCCGCCGAGGATCCGATACACGACGGTGTGTTGCCCCGGACTCGCCTGGGCGGGGGGCAGCATAGCCGGCGGCGCTCCGCTCACGGCGATGGCAACGGCCGCGAACAGACCGATCGCGACGCTCGGCGGCGGGACCGCGGCCACTGCGCGCCACGGGCTCGAGCCTGCACGCACGAGCTGACCCGCAGGCGGATTCGTTGACATGGCGTTCCTTTCGAGACGCGACTGCATGCAGCCGTGCCGTATGTCTCTTCGTCGTCGAATGACTGTTTGTCGACGGCAATTGCCGCCCGTGCGGTGCTTTCAGCCAACGCCCGGCACCCTCACCAATCAATTAGGGATTTCCCTACAGTTTTCGACGGCGGGGCTTCATAGCCCCGCGAGCGTGCGTGTCGGCACACACGCCGGTTGCCGCGTACTTTCGCGCACGCTCGCGACGGTGGCGAAGCCGCAAAAGGCGGCAGGAGGCCCAGCAGGCCGTGAGGGGCGGCGCTAGCCGCCCAGGCAGCCCGGGCCGAGCAATGCCTTGAGATCGCCCATCAGCGCCGGTGACGGGGTCACCCGCAGCGACGCGTCCAGCTCCAGCGTGGTGATGCGCTCGCCACTGATCAGCCGCAGGTGCACCTGCGACGTGCCCGGATGGCGGGCCAGGACCTGTTTGAGCGCGGTCACCTTGTCGATGGTGCACTGCCGGGTGGGCAGGCTGACCGCGATCGGGCGATCAGCCTGGGCGGACGAGAAGTCCGGCACCACAAGCTCGTTGGCGATCAGCGCGATCCGGTCGTCGCGGATCGCCACCTTGGCGCTGACCAGCACGACGGCGTCGTCGGCGATGTCTGCCCCGAAGGCGGAGTACGCCTGCGGGAAGAAGAGCACCTCGATGCCGCCGGTGAGATCCTCCAATTGGGCCGACGCCCAAGGCATCCCGTTTTTGTTCACCCGCCGGTTCACCGACGCCAGGATGCCGCCGACCCGCACCTGTGTCTCGTTGGGCACATCGCCGTCGAGGATGGCCGGGATCTGGGTGTCGACCTGGGCGGCCAACAGGTGCGCCACCTTGTTCAGCGGATGCCCGGACACGTACAGGCCCAGCATCTCCCGCTCCAGGGCCAGCTTGTGCTTGTCCTCCCACTCGTCGTCGGGGACCTTGATGGTGAACACCGCCTCGGTGCAGCCGTCATCCCCGCCGAACAGGTCGAATTGCCCCATCGCCTCGGCCTTCTTGGTGCCGAGCACCGAGTCGACGGCGTCGGTGTGCACCAGGAACAGGCCCTTGCGGGCATGGTTCAGCGAGTCGAACGCGCCCGCCTTGATCAGCGACTCGGTGACCTTCTTATTGCAGGCCGAGATGTCGATCTTGTTCAGGTAGTCCGAGAAGTCGGTGAATTTCCCCTTCTCGTTGCGGGTCTTGATCAACGACCCGACGACGTTGGCTCCGACGTTGCGCACCGCGCCCAGCCCGAACCGGATGTCCTTGCCGACCGACGCGAAGTTCACCAGCGACTCGTTGACGTCGGGCGGCAGCACGGTGATGCCGAGCTTGCGGCAGTCGGCCAGGTACACCGCGGCCTTGTCCTTGTCGTCGCCCACCGAGGTCAACAGACCCGCCATGTATTCGGCCGGGTAGTTCGCCTTCAGGTACGCGGTCCAATAGGACACCAGGCCGTAGCCGGCGGCGTGCGACTTGTTGAACGCATAACCGGCAAAGGGAAGGATGGTGTCCCACAAGGCCTTCACCGCTTTTTCGGAGAATCCGTTGGCGGTCATGCCCTCGTAGAAGCCCTTGTACTCGGCCTCGAGCACCTCGAGCTTCTTCTTGCCCATGGCCTTGCGTAGCGCGTCGGCCTTGCCCATCGTGTAGGAGGCGACCTTCTGGGCGATGAACATGATCTGCTCTTGGTAGACGATCAGGCCGTAGGTCTCGGACAAGATCTCGCGCAGCGGCTCCTCGAGCTCCGGGTGGATCGGCTTGATCGCCTGCCGGTTGTTCTTGCGGTCGGCGTAGTCGTTGTGGGCGTTCATGCCCATCGGGCCGGGACGGTAGAGCGCCAGCACGGCGACGATGTCGTTGAACTCGGTGGGCTGCATGCGGCGCAGCAGGTCGCGCATCGGGCCGCCGTCGAGCTGGAACACGCCCAGGGTGTCGCCCCGACCGAGCAGCTCGTAGGTGGGCTTGTCGTCCAGCGGCACCGACTCGAGGTCGAGGTCGATGCCCCGGTTGGCTTTGATGTTCTCCAGCGCGTCGCCGATGATCGTCAGGTTGCGCAGGCCCAGGAAGTCCATCTTCAGCAGGCCGATGGCCTCGCACGACGGATAGTCCCAGCCGGTGATGATCGCGCCGTCCTGCGGACGCTTCCACAGCGGGATGGCCTCGGTGAGCGGCTCGCTACTCATGATCACCGCGCAGGCGTGCACGCCCGCGTTACGGATCAGGCCCTCCAGGCCGCGCGCCGTCTGGTAGATGGTGCGGACGTCGGGGTCGGTCTCGATGAGGCCCCGGACCTCGGCGGCCTCCTTGTAGCGTTCGTGGCCCGGATCGGTGATACCCGAGAGCGGGATGTCCTTGGCCATGATCGGCGGCGGCAGCGCCTTGGTGATCCGGTCGGCGATGGCGAAGCCGGGCTGGCCGTAGTGGATGCGGGCCGAATCCTTCAGCGCCGCCTTGGTTTTGATCGTGCCGAAGGTGATGACCTGGGCAACCCGGTCCTGACCCCACTTGTCGGCGGCGTAGCGCACCATCTCGCCGCGACGGCGATCGTCGAAGTCGATATCGATGTCGGGGGCCGACGGCCGTTCGGGATTGAGGAAGCGCTCGAACAGCAGCCCGTGCGGGATCGGGTCGATGTTGGTGATGCCCAGCGCGTAGGCCACCAGCGAGCCCGCCGCCGAGCCGCGCCCCGGACCCACGCGGATGTCGACGGATCGCGCGTAGTTGATCAGGTCGGCGACGATCAGGAAGTACGCGGGAAAGCCCTTGTCGCAAATGACCTTGATCTCGTACTCGGCCCGGTCGATGTAGTCCTGGCCGACACCGGACGGGAAGCGCCGCCGCAGCCCGGCCATCACCTCGTGGTGCAGCCAGCTCGCCTGGTCGTGCCCCTCGGGCACCGGGAAGACGGGCATGCGGTCCCGCGGGGCCCACACCTCGTCGTACGGCTGCACCCGCTCGGCGATGAGCAACGTCGAGTCACAGGCGCCGGGCACCGCGTCGTCCCAGATCGCGCGCATGTCGGCGGCGGACTTCAGGTAGTAGCCGTCACCGTCGAACTTGAACCGGTTGGGATCCGACAGCGTCTTGCCGGTCTGCACACACAGCAGCGCCTCGTGGTTGTGCGCGGCGTCGCGGGTGACGTAATGGCAGTCATTGGTCGCCAGCGGCGGGATGCCGAGCTTGCGGCCGATCTCGAGCAGGCCTTGGCGGACCCGCTGCTCGATGGACAGCCCGTGGTCCATCAGCTCCAAGAAGTAGTTGTCGGCGCCGAAGATCTCGCGCCACTTGGCGGCCGACTCCAGCGCCTCGCGGTCGTGCCCCAGGCGGAGACGGGTCTGCACCTCACCCGAGGGGCAGCCGGTGGTGGCGATGATGCCTTCGGCGTGTTCGGCGATGAGCTCGGCGTCCATCCGCGACCACTTGCCCAGCTGCCCCTCGAAGGAGGCCAGCGACGACAGCTTGAACAGGTTGCGCAGTCCGGTGGCGTTCTCCGCCACCATCGTCAGGTGCGTGTAGGAGCCGCTGCCCGAGACGTCGTCAGACTTCTGGCCGGGGTCACCCCACAGGATGCGCCGGGTATCGAAGCGGGAAGCGGGAGCGATGTACGCCTCGACCCCGATGATCGGCTTGATCCCGGCCTTGCTCGCCGCGTTGTAGAACTCGCTGGCCCCGAACATGTTTCCGTGGTCGGTCATCCCGACCGCGGGCATCCCCAGTCGCTCCACCTCGGCGAGCATCGGCGTGATCTTCGCGGCACCGTCCAGCATCGAGTACTCGGTGTGGTTATGCAGGTGCACGAAGGACGACTGACTCATAGGGACGTCAGTCTATGACCGACCTCCGACACGTTTCGGGCGTGTCGCCAAGTGTGTCTGAAAACTCGGCCCGCCGACGTGCCGGATCTATTGTGGGCGTCATGACGCAGACCGCCGACCGTGCCGCGGAGTCGTCCCCGTGGTCGCCGCGGGAGTCGGAGCTGCTTGCGGCGACGCTGCGACTGCTGCAGGAGCACGGCTACGAGCGGTTGACGGTGGACGCGGTTGCCGGCGCCGCCCACGCGAGCAAGGCCACGGTGTACCGGCGCTGGCCGTCGAAGGCCGAGCTGGTGCTGGCCGCCTTCACCGAGGGCATCCGCCAGGTCGCGGTCGCCCCCCAGACCGGCACCCTGCGGGGTGACCTGCTGCAGATCGGCGAGACCTGCGCCGAGCAGGGCCGCCAGCACGCCAGCACCATCCGTGCGGTGCTCGTCGAGGTGTCGCGCCACCCCGCCCTCAATGAGGCCATGCAGCGCGAGTTCCTGGTTCAGCGCAAGGCCCTGCTCGACCATGTGCTGCGCCAAGCCGTCGAGCGCGGCGAGATCGCCGAGGCCGTCATCACCGACGAGCTCTGGGACCTGCTGCCCGGCTATCTGATCTTCCGCTGCATCATCCCCGGCCGGCCGCCCACCCGGCGCACCGTGCAGGCCCTCGTCGACGACTTCATCCTCCCCGGCCTGATCCGGCCCGTCGGGTAGGCCCAGTGTCGAGTTGTTGCGGCCGAACCCGCGATTCCGGCACAACAACTCCACGTTGGACGCACGCGGCCGTCGCGGCCGTCGCGGCCGTCACGGCCGTCGCGGCCGTCGCGGCCGTCACGGCCGTCGCGGCCGTCGCGGCCGTCGCGGCCGTCGCGGCCATCATCGCAACGAGTGTACGGTCACGTCTCTTGTGGAGTACGGTTCAGTACCGTACCGTGTATCCAACGACGGCGAGAGTTGCCGCGTCGCCCGAGCATCGAAAGGCCAACGGGTGAAACGGATTCCGGTTGGGCGCTTCGTGAAACGAGGGTGGATGGTGCTCGTCGCCATGCTGGTCGTCAGCCTGACCGGGTTCGCGATTTTTCGGCTGCACGGGATCTTCGGCACGAACGACAACACCTCGGCCAACAGCGGGCTCGCCAACGAGATCGTGCCCTTCAACCCCAAACAGGTGGTCCTCGAGGTCTTCGGCGCGCCCGGGGCCGTGGCGACCATCAACTACCTCGATGTGAACGCCCAGCCACAGGAGGTCAAGAACGCCCCGCTGCCCTGGTCGTTCACGATCACCACGACGGAGCCCGCCGTTCTGGGCAACGTCGTGGCCCAGGGCAACGGCGACACCCTCGGGTGCCGCATCACCGTCAATGGCGAGGTCAAGGACGAGCGCACCGTCAACGAAGCCGACGCCTACACCTTCTGCCTGGACAAGTCGGGATGAACGACGAAGACCAACCGCGGCCCCGCGTGCCCCACACCATCCGGCGGCTCGCGCTGCCGATCCTGCTGTTCTGGGTGGCGCTGGCCGCCCTGACGAACATCGCGGTACCGCAGCTCGAGGACGTCGGCAAGACCCACAACGTCGCGCTGAACTCGCCCGACGCGCCGTCGCTCAAGGCGATCAAGCGGATCGGCCAGGCGTTCAAGGAGTTCGACACCGACAGCTCCGCGATGATCGTCCTCGAGGGCGACAAGCCGCTCGGCGCGGATGCCCACCGGTTCTACGACACGATGATCCACAAGCTCGAGGAGGACAAGAAGCACGTCGAACACGTCCAGGACTTCTGGGGGGACACCCTGACGGCGGCCGGTTCGCAGAGCACCGACGGCAAGGCGGCGTACGTCCAGGTCTTCCTCGCCGGCAATCAGGGCTCGGCGTTGGCCAACGAATCCGTCGGCGCGGTCCGCGACATCGTCGACCGCACGCCGCCGCCGCCGGGCGTCAAGGCCTACGTCACCGGCGCGGCGCCGCTCATCTCCGACCAGTTCGACGTCGGCAGCAAGGGCACCGCAAAGGTCACCGCGATCACTATCGGCGTCATCGCGGTGATGCTGTTCTTCGTCTACCGGTCCGTACTCACGACGCTGCTGGTGCTCATCACGGTGCTCATCGAGATGTCGGCCGCCCGAGGAATCGTCGCGTTCCTCGGCAATGCCGGCATCATCGGGCTCTCGACCTACGCGACGAACCTGCTCACGCTGCTGGTGATCGCCGCCGGAACCGATTACGCGATCTTCGTGGTCGGCCGCTACCAGGAGGCGCGCGGCGCCGGCGAGGACCGAGGACGCGCTTTCTACACCATGTTCCACGGCACGGCGCACATCGTGTTGGGGTCCGGCCTCACCGTTGCCGGCGCGGTGGCGTGTCTGAGCTTCACCCGGTTGCCGTATTTCCAGAGCCTCGGCGTCCCCGCCGCCATCGGCATCGTCGTCGCGCTGATCGCCTCGCTCACCCTGGGCCCGGCCATGCTCACCCTGGGCGCGCTGGTCGGCATCTTCGACCCGAAACGCGCGATGCGCACCCGCGGATGGCGGCGGATCGGCACGGCCATCGTCCGCTGGCCCGCCCCGGTCCTGACCGCGGCCTGCGCGCTGGCGCTCGTCGGCCTGATCGCGTTACCCGGGTACAAGACGAGCTACGACACCCGCCCCTACATGCCCGCCGACGCGCCCGCCAACATCGGCTACACCGCGGCCGAACGGCACTTCTCCCGGGCCCGCCTCGAGCCCGAACTCCTGATGGTCGAGTCGGATCATGACATGCGCAACCCGGCCGACATGCTCATCCTGGACCGGGTGGCCAAGGCGGTCTTCCACGTGCCCGGCATCGCCCAGGTGCAGGCCATCACCCGGCCGCTGGGCACTCCCCTCGACCACAGCTCGCTCGCGTTCGTCGTGAGCAATCAGAGCGCCGCCCAGCAGGAAAACCTGACCTATCAACGGGATCGCGCGGACGACCTGCTCAAGCAGGCCGGCGAACTCTCCAAGACGATCAACATCCTGAAACAGCAGTACGCGCTGCAGCAACAGCTCGCCGCCGCCACCCACAGCGAAACCGAGAGCTTTCACGACACGGTCGCCACGATTCAGGACCTGCGCGACAAGATCGCGAACTTCGACGACTTCTTCCGGCCGATCCGCAGCTACTTCTACTGGGAGAGGCACTGCTACGACATTCCGGCCTGCTGGGCGATCCGGTCGGTCCTGGACGCGCTCGACGGCGTCGACCAGCTGACCGAGAAATTCGAGAACCTCACGGCCACCCTGGACAAGCTCGACGCGCTGCAGCCGAAACTGGTGGCGCTCATCCCGCCCCAGATCGACAGCCAGGAGACCAATCGCGAGCTGGCGCTGGCGAGCCACGCCACCCAGGCCGGCATCAACGCCCAGACGCAGGACGCGATCGACAACGCGACCGCGCTGGGTCGCGCGTTCGACGCCGCGAAGAACGACGACAGCTTCTACCTGCCCCCCGAGGTGTTCAACAACCCCGACTTCAAGCGCGGGCTGAAGCTATTCCTCTCGCCCGACGGCAGGGCGGCCCGCCTGATCGTCACCCATGAGGGCGATCCCGCTACCCCGCAAGGTATTTCGCACATCGACCCGATCGCCCGGGCCGCGCACGAGGCGCTGAAGGGCACGCCGATGGCCGACGCCCAGATCTACATCGGCGGCACCGCGGCGACGTACAAGGACATCCAGGACGGCGCCAAATACGATCTGATGATCGTCGCGCTCGCCGCCCTCGCCCTCATCCTGCTGATCATGATGATCATCACGAGGAGCCTGATCGCCGCGCTGGTCATCGTCGGCACGGTGGCGCTTTCGCTGGGCGCCTCGTTCGGCTTGTCGGTGTTGGTCTGGCAGTACATCTTCGGCATCCAGCTGTACTGGGTGGTGTTGGCGCTGGCCGTCATCCTGCTGCTGGCGGTGGGCTCCGACTACAACCTGCTGCTGATCTCCCGTTTCAAGGAGGAGATCCACGCCGGGCTCAAGACCGGCATCGTCCGGGCGATGGCCGGGTCGGGATCGGTGGTCACCTCCGCCGGCCTGGTCTTCGCGGTCACCATGTGCGCGTTCGTGTTCAGCGGTTTCCAGGTCCTCGGTCAGATCGGGACCACCATCGGGCTCGGCTTGCTGTTCGACACGCTGATCGTGCGCTCGTTCATGACGCCTTCGGTCGCAACGCTTCTCGGGCGCTGGTTCTGGTGGCCGCAACGGGTGCGCCCGCGTCCGGCGAGCTCGATGCTGCGGCCCTACGGGACCCGCGCCGCGGTGCGCCAGCTGCTGCTGTGGGAGGACGGCGACACGGCGGTGATGCCCGCCAAGCCGAGCTGAACCCGTCAGCCGTACAGCTGGACGAATTGCCGCAGCGACTTCTGCACGTCCCCTTTGACGGCCCGGGCCGCCGCCGAACCGACCGGCCCGAACAACGGGCGTCCGCCCAGCTCCAGGCGCACGCCCAGGGTGGACCCGTCGTCGGTGGCGCGCACGGTGAGGCTCACGGCGTACTTAGCCCCGCCCTTGCCGGAGCCCGAGAGCGCGACCTGGTGCGGCGGGTCCCACTCGGTCACCGTCCACGTGACCCGGTTGCGAAAACCCTTGGCGCGCGCGACTCCGACGACCTGGGTGCCGACCGCGAGCTCGTCGGGCAGCTCGCTGCGCCACCCCTCGTGCATGACCAGCCAGTCGCCCAGGTCCGACAGGTCGGACACGCGGTCCCACATGTCCTGCGGGCTCATGGGCACATCGGCGGTCAGATCTACAGCGGCCATCGTTCACCCCGAATCCCCGCGCTGCGTCCGCGAGACATAAACCACCGCGACGATTTCCGGCGTGTCGTCGCAACCAGTGCTGTGTCGCGGCGCCCCTGGTCGGGCTTCGGGACCGCCGCGTCTCCGCCGGAGGCCGCCGCCACGACCGCCATCAGCGGTCGGGCCCGCCGCGAAGTCGCTGCCCGATCCGCAGCGCGGGGAGGAGCAGGCTCCGGGGGGCGTACCTGCCGCCGGCGCTGGCCACCTTCGGCACCATGCCCGGCACCACGCTGCGCCTGCCGGCGAGCATTCCCCCGATCGCCGCCTCGGCGACGTCGCAGGGCGACACCTGGGCGGCGGGGATGCTGAATCGCTCGGCGTTGGCGATCTCGGCCCACTCGGTGGGCACGGGGCCCGGGCACAGCGCGGTCACCGACACCCCGGTTCCGTGCAACTCCTCGTGCACCGCCTCCGAAAACGTCTGCACGAAGGCCTTACTCGCCGAATACACCGCCATGTAGGGAAGCGGTTGGAAGCCCGCGATCGACGCGATGTTCAGCACCGCGCCCGCGCCACGCTCGACCATGCCGGGCAGCGCCGCGTGGGTGAGTTCCATCAACGCGAGCGCGTTGAGGGTGACCTGCTCGCTCTCCCGCTCGACCGGCAGCGTGTAGAACAGTCCGCTGGTGCCGAAGCCGGCGCTGTTGCACAGTCCGGCGATCGGCTCGGTGCGCAGCCGGTCCCCCAGCTTCGCGCGGCCTTCACCGTCGCTGAGGTCCAGCGGCAGCACCTCGACCGCGACCGAGTTCTCCTGGCCGACTTCGTTCGCGAGCTCGTCGAGGCGGTCCCGGCGGCGCGCCACCAGCAGCAGCGGGAAGCCGCGGCGAGCCAGGCCGCGGGCCAGTTCGGCACCGATGCCCGAGGAGGCGCCGGTGATGACGACGGTGGTGTGAGTGTCGGGTCTAGGAAGGCTCATGGTGTCGCCAATCTGTCCCGTATCACCAATGTATTCCGCGGGTCGCGCGCACGAATGCTTCACTCCTTTTGTCGAATTCCTTGGCCTCGGAAGACGTTTCGCCGCCCTTGGCGGCATCCGAGTCCTCGAACATCGCGAAGGCGCGGTTGCGCACCCGATCCATCACCGCGGGGTTCACGGCGTCGGCCACGGCGGCGAACTGCCCGAACGGCGAGCTGGCCCGTCGGGGTCGGTGCACGATCGCGTCGGCGATCACCCCGGCCGCCTGGTCGGGCGTCAGCGCCGGGAACTTGTCGTACAACGTGGTCGGGCTGATCATCGGGGTGCGCACCAACGCCATGTGCACGGTGGTGAATTTGACGTTGTCATTGACGGTTTCGGCCTGCAGCGCGTCACAGAGGCTGTCCAGTGCCGCCTTGCTGGCGATGTAGGCGCCGAAGCGGGGCGCGCGGGTCTGCACTCCGACCGAGGAGACGTTGACGATCTGCCCGTAGCCGCGCTCCCGCATCCCGGGGATGAACTTGAGGATGAGCTGCACGGCGCCGAGGTAGTTCAGCTGCATGGTCCGCTGGTAGTCGTGAATCCTGTCGTAGGACAGCGCCAACGAGCGTCTGATGGACCGTCCCGCGTTGTTGACCAGGATGTCGACTCCCCCGAGGTCGGCAAGGACCCGGTCCGCCATCTCGGCGATCGCGTCGGTGTCGGCCAGGTCGCACGGGTACACGTGGGCGGTCCCGCCGCTGCCCCGGATCTCGTCGGCGACCTTCTCCAGGTTTTCCAGGGTCCGGGCGACGAGCACCACCTGTCCCCCCGCCTCCGCGATCTTCTTCGCGGCGGCCTCCCCGATTCCGGACGAGCCCCCGGTGATGAGGGCCGTCCTGCCCTGCACCGCGTCCTCGAGCGTGCGGCCCTGCACCGCGTCCAGCAGGTTCCTCAGGTAGAAAGGCCGATACCGGCCGGCGGAGTTGGGCGTGTTGATGATGTTCGACACCGCCGCGAGCGGCTTTTCCACCAACGCACTGGACACCGCCGCGATCGGCTTTTCCACCAGATTCGTCAAGTCGCCGAGGTTCATCGGTTTTCGCTCCTGAGGCCGGCCCCCCGACCGCGAGCAGCCCGGCCTTCGGCCGGGGCCACCCAGTGGGGCAGTGTGGGTGATGTGACGTCTGTCATAAGGCCAACCTAGGACATCGCCCCCCTGCCGGATGCAGATTGCCGTCATGTAAACGCCGACGATGGTCTCACAGCAGGACGGCCGGGGCGGCCACTTGCGAGCAATGCCGTTGTTACACAGGGTAATCGGCGGGTGATCGCGGACTTACTGGCGGGCAACGCCGAGATGTTCCAATCGCTGTTATGAAAATTCTGGCGCACTTCCGCAAACCCGAGCCAGCGACCATCTACGACCGCATCGGCGGGCACGAGGCCCTCGAGGTGGTGGTCGAGGACTTCTATGCCCGCGTGCTCGCCGACGAACAGCTGTCCGGCTTCTTCACCGGGACCAACATGAACCGCCTCAAAGGCAAGCAGGTCGAGTTCTTCGCCGCGGCCCTCGGCGGCCCCGAGCCCTACACCGGCGCGCCGATGAAGCAGGTTCATCAGGGTCGCGGAATCACCATGCTGCACTTCAATCTGGTGGCCGGGCACCTGGCCGACGCGTTGAGCGCGGCCGGGGTGCCGTCCGCAACCGTGACCGAGATCCTCGGCGCGATAGCACCGCTGGCACCGGAGATCGCCACCAGCGACGCCGCGAAGGTCTGAGCGCCTCCGCCAGCCTTTCGCCGAGATCGCCACGAGGGCTGCGCTCCGGCCCCCAACCACGACCATGGCGGCCACCTCGCCGAGAGACCCGGCCGACCACCACGCCGGCCCTTTCGCCGCCGTGGCGACCAGGGCTGCCATCAAGCGCCCGCCACCACCGCAGCGGCAATTTCGCCGACAAGAAGTGCCCACACCTCTGGCGTGTCGCGCACGCGATGCGCCGTGCAGCCGGTAGTCAGCTCGTATGAGACTGGTCGTCGCGTTCGTCGCGGGGTTGCTGCTGTGCGCCTGCGGCTCGAAAACCCCTCCTCCGCCATCCAATTCCGGCACCCAGGCCACCAGCACACCGGCCACCAGCACACCGGTGGCCGCCGCCGGCACCTTCGACTGCGCCAAGCCCGCGAACCCCGCCCAGCAGGTGGTCTGCAACGATCCGCAACTGACCGGGCTCGACCACCGGGTGCAGACCGCCTACCAGCAGGCGCTGGCGCGTCCCGGCGCCGACGCGGCCGCGCTCAACGCCGCGCAGGCCGCGTGGGCGACAACCCGCGACGGCTGCGGCGGTTCCGCCGACGCGCGGCCCTGCCTCGAGGAGGCCTACCAGACGCGCTTGGTGCAGTTGGCCATCGCCGACCCGGCCACCGCGGCGCCGCCCGTGGTGACGTACAACTGCCCCGCCGGCTCCGGGCCGCTGACCGCGCAGTTCTACAACCAGTTCGACCCGCAGACGGCGGTGCTGAACTGGAAGGGGAGCCAGGAGATCCTGTTCATCAGGCCGGCCGCCAGCGGCGCCCACTACGGCAACCGCGGCGCCGACTTCTGGGAGCACCAGGGCGACGTCAACGTCGAGCTGGGCGGCACCAAGTTCGTCTGCCACACGCAATGAGTCGCACCTTCGACGACCTGGTTGCGGAGGCCGAGGAGGCGCCCGTCGACGGCTGGGATTTCTCCTGGCTGGACGGCCGGGCAACCGAGGAGCGCCCGTCGTGGGGCTACCAGCGGCTGATGAGCGAGCGGCTGGCCGCCGTCTCCGCGGCGCTCGACATCGACACCGGCGGCGGCGAGGTGCTCGCCGGCGCCGCGCGATTCCCGCCCACGATGGCCGCAATCGAGTCGTGGCCGCCCAACGCGGCGTTGGCCACCAAGCTCCTGCATCCCCGCGGCGTGGTGGTGGTCGCCACGGGCGACGAACCCGGGTTGCCGTTCGCCGACGAGGCGTTCGACCTGGTGACCAGCCGGCACCCGATCGACGTGCGGTGGGCCGAAATCGCCCGGGTGCTGCGGCCGGGCGGCCGCTACCTCGCCCAACAGATCGGGCCGGCGACGATGGCCGAGCTGGTCGAATACTTCATCGGGCCGCAGCCGGAGAAATGGGCCGAGTTACATCCCGACACCCAGCGCGCGCGGGCGGAGGCCGCCGGGTTCCGGGTCGTCGACCTCCGCATGGAGCGGATGCGGGCCACGTTCTTCGACGTCGGCGCCGTCATCTACTTCCTGCGCAAGGTGGTCTGGACGGTTCCCGACTTCACGGTGCGGCGCTACCGCGACCGGTTGCTTGAACTCCACCAGCGCATCGAGGCGGGCGGCCCGTTCGTCGCCCACTCCACCCGAGTCCTCGTCGAGGCCTGCAAGCCCGGGTGATCACGCCTCGTAGCGCAGGACGTCCAGCGCGTGCTGCAGGTCGGCCGGGTAGGGGCTGACGAACTCCACCCGCCTGCCGTCGGCCGGATGGGCGAACGCCAGCGATCGCGCGTGCAGCCATTGGCGTTCCAGCCCAAGCCGTTTCGCCAGTTTGGGATCGGCTCCGTAGACCAGGTCACCGCAGCACGGATGATGCAGCGCCGAGAAGTGCACCCGGATCTGGTGCGTGCGGCCGGTCTCGAGGTGCACGTCCAGCAGGCTGGCGGCGACGAACGCCTCGAGGGTGTCGTAGTGGGTGAGGCTGTGGCGGCCGTCGGTGGTCACGGCGAACTTCCACTCCCCGCCGCGGTGGCGGCCGATCGGCGCGTCGATGGTCCCGCTGGACGGGTCGGGGTGCCCCTGCACCAGCGCGTGGTAGCGCTTCTCGACGGTGCGCTGCTTGAATGCCCGCTTGAGCACCGTGTACGCCCGCTCGGACAGCGCCACCACCATGACACCGGAGGTGCCGACGTCGAGCCGGTGCACGATGCCCTGCCGCTCGGGCACGCCCGAGGTGGTGATCCGGTAGCCGGCGGCGGCCAGGCCGCCGAGGACGGTCGGCCCGGTCCAGCCGACCGAGGCGTGCGCGGCCACCGCGGCAGGCTTGTCGACCACGACGATGTCGTCGTCGGAATAGAGGATCGTCATGCCCTCGATGTCGACGGGCGTGTTCTGCGGCGGGGCCGGCGCCTCCGGCAGCCGGACCTGCAGCCATGCCCCGCCGGTGAGGCGATCGGACTTGCCGGCCTGCACACCATCGAGCTCCACGCCACCGTCTTCGGCGATGGCCGCGGCGGCGCTGCGGGACACCCCCAGCAGGCGCGCCAGTCCCGCGTCGACGCGCATGCCCGTCAACCCTTCCGGAACGGGCATCGATCGGTCGGTCAACGTTGGTCGGCCTTGTCTGCGTCGACGACCCTGCGCCTACCCACCGCGTCGAAGTCGTAGCCGAAGACCGACAGCACCACCAGCAGGATCGCGCCGCCGACGACCGCCGGGTCCGCGACGTTGAACACCGGCCACCAGCCGACCGACAGGAAGTCCACGACGTGGCCGCGGAGCGGGCCGGGGGCGCGGAAGAACCGGTCGACCAGGTTGCCCGTGGCGCCCCCGAGGATCATCCCCAGGCCCACCGCCCACCAAGGCGAGACCAACCGCCGGCCCATCCAGAAGATGCCGGCCACCACGCCGGTCGCGATCAGCGTCAGCAGCCAGGTATAGCCGGTCGCCATCGAGAAGGCGGCCCCGGAATTGCGCACCAGCGTCCAGGTGACGGTGTCACCGATGATCGACACGGGCTGGCCGGGCGGCAGCAGCCTGACCGCCAGCACCTTGGTGATGACGTCCAAAGTCAGCACGACGGCCGCTACCGACAGCAGCAGCCGCAGCCGCCTCGGCGGCCGCGGCGCCGGAGCCTCCGACTCCTTCCCAGCCTTCGAGGTCACCGGCTCGGTCGATCGTTCCTCAGGCACCCTCTCATCATCCCCTAATCCGGCCGCGGGCCAGCCGATGTTCGCCAGCGGCGTGCGCGATGATCTCTACTATGGCCCGCCTGACCGTCATCGCCACCGGGGGCACGATATCGACGAGCACCGGTACCGACGGCGTGCGCAGGCCGACTCGCAGCGGGGCGGACCTGACGGCGGCCGTCGATGCGGCGCACGACGTCGACGTCGTCGACTTGTTGGCCGTCGACAGCTCGGAGCTGACGCTCGCCGACTGGGACCGGATCGGGGCCGCGGTCCGATCCGCCGTCGACGGGGGTGCCGACGGCGTCGTCGTCACCCACGGCACCGACACCCTCGAGGAGACCGCGCTGTGGCTCGACCTCACGTATGCCGGGTCGGCGCCGGTGGTCCTGACCGGCGCCATGCGCAGCGCAGACGCTCCCGACGCCGACGGCCCGGCCAACCTGCGCGACGCGCTGGCGCTCGCGGCCAGCCCGGCCGCCCGTGACCTCGGCGTGCTGGTCTGTTTCGCCGGTCGGGTGCTGCAGCCGCTGGGCATGTCCAAGGTCGCGACGCAGGACCTCAGCGGCTTCACCGGCGCCCTGCTCGGCACGGTCGACGGCGTCGCGTCGCTGACCGGCGCGAAGACGCGACCGCTCGTGGGAGAGCTCGGCGCCGCCACGGCGCCGCGGGTCGACATCGTCGCGGCCTACCTGGGCAGTGACGGGGTGGCGCTGGAGGCGTGTGTGGCCGCCGGCGCCCGGGCCGTGGTGTTGGAAGCGCTGGGTTCGGGCAACGCGGGGCCCGCCGTGGTCGACGCGGTGCGCCGGCAGTGCGCCGACGGGGTGATTGTCGCGGTGTCCACGCGGGTCCCGGGCGGGCGGGTCGGCGCCAGCTACGGCCCCGGACACGCCATGGCTACGGCCGGCGCGCTGATGGTGCCGCGACTGCGGCCCCCGCAGGCCCGGGTGCTGCTGATCGCCGCGTTGGCCGCGAAGCTACCGGTCACCGACGTCATCGCCCGGTGGGGTTGATTCGGGGTTCGCCTGCAGGGCGCCCACGTAATCCGGCCAGTCCAGGGAGTCGACGGGGTTGGCCCTGACGAGTTCGCCGGTGCCGGCGGGGAACGTCCGGGCCTGTCCCGGGCCGGAACCGCGGGTCTCGAAGCGCACGGTGACCACGCCGTGGCCCGCGCCCTGCACCCAGCCGTGGCCGAATTCGCGGTGCGTGACGTCGTCACCCACCCGCCACCCCGCATCGGGGGGCGCCGGGGCGAACATCGCCTCGGTCGCGGTCTCGACGGCTGGCCCCTCCGACGGGTCGCCCGCGAGATCCAGATCCGGGAACAGCGACTCCTGCCGCACGTCGCTCAGCCCCGAAAATCCCACGCCGAGGAGGCGAATCGGCCCGATATCGCGCGGGTCGAGCAGCAGGCGGCGGGCGACGGCGGCGAGCGCGCCAGGTTCGGTCGTCGCATACGGCAGCGTCGCCGAACGGGTCAGCGTGCTCATGTCGGACTTCTTCAGTTTCACCGTGACGGTCCGCGCGCCGCGCCCGTCGCGCAGCAGGCGTTGGTGCGCGTGTTCGGCGATGGGACCGATCGCCTCGTGCAGCTGCTCCAGGCTGGTGAGGTCGGCCGCGAAGGTGGACTCGGAGCTGATCTGCTTGGCCTCGGCCCGCTCGGCGACGGGCCGGTCGTCGATGCCGCGGGCCAGGCGGTGCAGCGCCGGACCGATCGTCGCGCCCAGGATATTGGCCGCCTCGGCGTCGGTCAGGGCCGCCAACTGCCCGATCGTTTCGATGCCGAGCCGGTGCAACTTCTCCTCGGCGACCGGGCCGATCCCCCACAGGCGCCGGACGGGCAGCCCGCCCAGCAGCAGCCGTTCCTCGGCACGCCGGACCACGCGGATGCCGTCGGGCTTTGCCAGTCCCGACGCGATCTTGGCGATCTGCTTGCCCGAGCCCGCGCCGACGGATGCGGTCAGGCCCGTCTCCTCGCGAACCCGGCCCCGCAACTTTTCGCAGAACGCCTCGACGTCCTCGGCCGATGCCCCGGCGAGCTGCGGCGGTTCGGCGAAGCCCTCGTCGAACGACAGCTGCTCGACGACGGGAACCATGCCGCGCACCGTCTCGAAGACCCGCCGGCTGGCCAGCCCGTAGACCACACCGCGCGGCGGCAACACCACGGCGCTCACGCCGATCAGCCGGCGGGCCTGGTGCATCGGCATGGCCGACCGCGCCCCGTACACGCGCGCCTCGTAGCTGGCGCCGGCCACGACGCCGCGTCCGCCCAGCCCGCCGACCAGCACCGGCCGCCCCCGCAGGGTCGGTCGGGTCAGTTGCTCGACGGACGCGAAGAACGCATCCATGTCCAGGTGCAGCACCCAGCGGGACTCCACACTGGGGAATGCTAGGCGCGGCCCACCGCCAACCGTGGCGTGCCGCGTCCCGCCCGCCGGGCCATCCGCGGAAATCGTTTGCTGGAAAACGCATTTCGTAATGTGGAGGGTGCGTCCGGCGCATCTTGGCCGGACCAGGCCGTAGGACGGAGTGCAAGCAATGACGACTGAACCCTCTTCTTCGCTGGAGCTGCACCGGCTCCGGGACGTGGCGGAGTCCTTCGGGGTGGACGCCGCGCGGTATGACCGGGCGCGCCCGCGCTACCCCGACGAGCTGATCCAGCGCGTCGTCGCCGCCAGCCCCGGGGTCGAGTTCCTCGACGTCGGCTGCGGCACGGGCATCGGGGCGAGGCAGTACCGCGCCGCCGGTCGCAGGGTGCTGGGCGTCGACGTGGACGCGCGGATGGGGGACTTCGCCCGGAGCACCGGGATCGAGGTGGAGATCGGCAAGTTCGAGGAGTGGGACGCAGCGGGCCGTTCTTTCGACGCCGTCGTCGCCGGGCAGGCCTGGCACTGGGTCGACCCGGTGCGGGGCGCCGAAAAGGCCGCGCAGGTGCTGCGGCCGCGCGGCCTGCTGGCGGTGTACTGGCATGTCTTCGATCCGCCGCGCGAGGTCGCCGACGCCTTCGACGAGGCCCTGCACCGGGTGGCGCCCGACGCGCCCCTGCAGAACCGGCCGACCGACGGCAGCCAGGTGGGTAACCCGGCCTTCGACCTGCAGGAGGGCAATCTCCTGCGCGCCGTCGAGGGCGTCCGGGCGACCGGCGCGTTCGGCGAACCCGAGCAGTGGCGGTTCGAATGGGAGCGGCATTACAGCCGCGACGAGTGGCTGGACCACCTGCCGACCATGGGCACGCTCACCCAGCTCGCCCCGGACAAGGTCGCGACCGTGCTGGGGGCCGTGGGAGCCGCGCTCGACTCGATCGGCGGCGGCTTCACCATGCACTACGTCACGCTGGCCGCCGCCGCGACCCGAAACGGCGGCTGACCACCCGTCACGCCTTGGCGATACTCACCCGCACGCCGTCGCCGATCTCGGCCCCGTCCGCCGGCTCTCCGAACACGAAACCGGTGGCGAGGATCTCCCCCGCGATCAGGTCGCGGTGGGTCTGCGCCCAGCCCAGGCGCCCGGCGGGCACCGACATCACCACGGAGATCCGGTCGGACACGTCCAGCCCGGTCGACTTGCGCAGCTCCTGCAGCTCGCGGATGCGGTCCTTGGCCCAGCCCTCGGCCTCCAGCTCGGGGGTGACGGTGCCGTCGAGCACGACCAGGCCCGCCCCGTCGGCCAGCGCCGCGGTGTACTCGGGGTCGGCGGCCACCAGGCGTGAGCTGTACTCCTCGGGCCGCAGCACCGCCGGGCCCGCGGTCAGGGTGCCGTCGGCGTTGACGACGCCCTCGCCGGCCTTGACCGCCTTGATCGCGGCCTGCACGTCCTTGCCCAGGCGCGGCCCGGCCACGCGGGCGTTGACGGTCAGCTCGAAACGGCCGTAGGTGTCGATGGCATCGGTCAGCTCGACGGACTTGACGTTCAGCTCGTCGGCGATCAAATCCACGAACGGCTCCAACCGCTGCGGATCATCAACCGCCACAGTCAGTTTCGGCAGCGGCAGGCGGACGCGCAGCTTCTTGGCCTTGCGCAGCGACGATGCGGCGGAGCACACCTCGCGGACCTGATCCATCGCGGCGACCAGCTCGGCATCGGCGGGCACGACGCCTTCCCCCGGCCAGTCGGTGAGGTGGACCGAGCGCCCGCCGGTCAGGCCACGCCAGACGATCTCGGTGACCGACGGCAGCAGCGGGGCGGCCAGCCGCGCCGTCACCTCCAACACGGTGTGCAGCGTGTCGATGGCCCCGGCGTCTTCCTCCCAGAAGCGCGAACGCGACCGGCGGACATACCAATTGGTCAGCGCCTCGGTGAACAGGCGCAGGTGTTCGCAGGCCCGGGAGATGTCGCAGGCCTCCATCTCGGCGGTCAGGTCGTCCCGCAGGTCGGCCAGCTTGGCCAGGATGTAGCGGTCCAGCACGTGCGTCGAATCGGTGCGCCAGGCGCCGGCCTTGGGCGCGTAGAGGGCCAGGAAGCTGTACGCGTTCCACAGCGGCAGCTGCACCTGCCGCACGCCCTCGCGGATCCCTTGCTCGGTGACGATGAGGTTGCCGCCGCGCAGGATCGGCGAGGCCATCAGGAACCAGCGCATGGCGTCGGAGCCGTCGCGGTCGAACACCTCGCTGACGTCGGGGTAGTTGCGCAACGACTTACTCATCTTCTGCCCGTCGGAGCCCAGCACGATGCCATGTGCCACACAGGTTTTGAACGCCGGACGGTCGAACAGCGCGGTAGCCAGCACGTGCAGGGTGTAGAACCAGCCTCGGGTCTGGCCGATGTACTCGACGATGAAGTCCCCCGGATAGTGGGTGTCGAACCACTTTTCGTTCTCGAACGGAAAGTGCACCTGGGCGTACGGCATCGAACCAGAGTCGAACCAGACGTCGAGCACGTCGGGGATGCGCCGCATCCTGCTGCGTCCGGTCGGGTCGTCCGGGTTCGGGCGGGTGAGCTCGTCGATGTAGGGCCGGTGCAGATTGGTCGGGCGCACACCGAAGTCGCGCTCGAGTTCGGCCAGGCTGCCGTACACGTCGATGCGCGGGTAGGCCGGGTCGTCGGACTTCCACACCGGAATGGGGGTGCCCCAGTAGCGGTTTCGCGAGATCGACCAGTCGCGGGCGCCCTGCAGCCACTTGCCGAACTGGCCGTCCTTGACGTGGTCGGGATGCCAGGTGATCTGTTGGTTGAGTTCGACCATGCGGTCGCGGAATTCCGTGACGGCAACGAACCACGACGACACCGCCCGGTAGATCAGCGGGTTGCGGCAGCGCCAGCAGTGCGGATAGGGGTGCTCGTAGGTCTCGTGGCGCACCAGGACCGCGCCGTTGGCGGCGGCCGGGCCGCTGCCGTCTTTCAGGTCACGGATGATCTGAGCGTTGGCCGCGAAGACGTGCTGCCCCTGGTAATCCGGGACTTCCGCGTCGAAGCGGCCCCGCGCATCCACCGGCGTGACCGGCGCGATGCCGGCCTTGTCGGTGGTGGCCATGTCGTCCTCGCCGTACGCGGGCGCCATGTGCACGATGCCGGTGCCGTCCTCGGTGGTCACGAAGTCGCCGGGCAGGACCTGGAAAGCGTTGGCGGTGTCCGCGAAATACGGAAACGGCGGCAGGTACCGCGTGCCCAGCAGTTCCGCGCCCCGGTAGCTGCCCAAAACCTCGGGCTCATCGCCGAATTCGCGCGCATAGGCGGCCAGGCGCGGCTGCGCCAGCACGAAGCGACGGTCGCCGGCCCTGATCTCGACGTAGGTGACTTCGGGGTTGACTGCGACCGCCAGGTTCGACGGCAGCGTCCATGGGGTGGTGGTCCACACCAGTAGGTGAGCCCCGTCCAGCTCGCCGCCAATCACCTTGAAGCCCACCGTGATTGCAGGGTCCTGGCGGCTCTGGTAGACGTCGTCGTCCATGCGCAGTTCGTGATTGGACAGCGGGGTCTCGTCGCGCCAGCAGTAGGGCAGCACGCGGTAACCCTCGTAGGCCAGGCCCTGGTCCCACAGCTGCTTGAACGCCCAGATCACCGACTCCATGTAGGGCAGGTCGAGGGTCTTGTAGTCGTTGTCGAAGTCGACCCACCGCGCCTGACGCGTCACGTACGCCTGCCATTCGTCGGTATAGCGCAACACCGAGGCCCGGCAGGCGTCGTTGAATGCGGCAATCCCCATGTCGTCGATCTGCGACTTGTCGGTGATGCCGAGTTGGCGCTCGACCTCGAGTTCGGCGGGCAGGCCGTGGGTGTCCCAGCCGAAGCGGCGATCGACCTTGTAGCCGCGCATGGTGCGGTAGCGCGGGACGATGTCCTTCACGTAACCCGTGAGCAGGTGCCCGTAGTGCGGCAACCCGTTGGCGAACGGCGGCCCATCGTAGAACACGTACTCCGGCGCGCCGTCGCGGCGGGCGATGCTGGCCCGGAAGGTGTCGTCGGACGCCCAGTAGTCGAGCACCTCGAGCTCGAGCGCCGGGAAGTCCGGCGCCCCGCCGGCCAGTTTGGGATAGACCCTGACGGAGTCCCCGAGGTCAACGTTGTCGGTCACCACGATTGCGTCCTTTGCGCCCCAATGCCGTTGGCCGGGGACGACGACGCGCGATGTGCGCGAGCGCCGCGGTACCACCCCGCTTGCCCCGCTTGCGCGGGGCCGCTCGATTCGGGCTGTGACGGGCCCACCCGTCCGGTTCTACTGAGCCGTGCCGGCCGTTCTTCCGAAGGCTCCCCGGTGATGGCCGGATCGACGCCGCTGGACCGATTCTAGTGAACGCCGCAAATCGGTGAACGCTCGCTCCAAGGGGCCGCCTGACCTCAGGCGGCCCTGCGGTCAGGTGGCCCCTTGGAGCCTCGATTGCCCACTGCTCATCGACGCCTCCTCAGGCCTGGACTTCGAGCACACCAACCCGCCACAGGGCCGCGTACAGGTGGCGCAGCGGGATGCTCAGCAGGCGGGTCGCGCCCTCCACCAGCGGGTCGCCGGGAGCCTTGTCGACCCGGCGGGTCGCCTTCTTGGGCGCCTGGGCGGGGATCGTGTCGGTGTCGCGCACCACCGTCAGCACGGGGGCGGGCGCTACGGTTACCACTTCGTCGTACAGAACTGCGGTCATGATGACCTCCTAGACGGATTTCCGTTGGGGACTAACAGGACTGACGCGTCCCGTCCCTTGGCGGTTCCGACCCCGGACCGCTTGGCTCGCAAGCGGATCGACGACTCAGAGCAGATCGTCGTACCGGAGACCGGATCGGGACGAGACGCAGCTCGGACTTCGGTCCGGACTATCGCTGGAACTCATATGTCCCTCACCTCCTCACGGTCACGGCGCATGCGGTTGTCCGCACACGGTGTATACGCAGGAGAACGAAACCCGACGACTGCCGGAGGTCCGCACCCCTCTCGTCAGAGCTTTGGCACTACACGACGTGTCCGGTAATCCGGAAGCCACCTGGGCTCAACCCTTAAGCCGGGAGGAGCTGTCCTGACCCGGGGCGTCTTTCGACGTTCGGGGTCAGTGGCCTGTATTCGTGTAGACGCCTCACCTAACGAGGTGCATACCCGACCGATAATGCACGACGGGTCTGGTGAGGTCAAACTCCTGCCGGGCGTGTTCCACGATCTTTACCTGGCTGTAAGCATGCACACAGGGGGCGGCCAGGTGCGGGCCCTCGGCGCGCGATCCCCGCCCGCGACACATAACTGGCTGCGAAGACACGCCGAAGAACGCCTCAGCGGATTATGTCTCGCGGCGTGCGACGAGCGAGGTCCATCGCCGACGGGCTGGGTTCAAGCGTCCGGCCCTCGGCCACGACCACATAAACCTTCGCGACGACATGCCAGTCGGGCTCGCAGAGGATTATGTCTCGCGGGCTCTGGTCGTCCCACCGGTCACGTGCCTAGCTCACTCGCGGCGCGGGCGCAGGCCGTCGAGAACCAGCGCGACGACGAAGTCGGTGACCTGCGCCGCGGTGACGTCGTCGTCGGTGCTCAGCCGCCGGTGCGCCAGCTGCCCGACGAGCGCGGCCAGCGTGTACGCCACCATCCGGGGCGGCGCGGCCACCACCTCGCCGCGCTCCTGGGCGGTGACGACGAAGGTTTCCAGGTCGTCGATGAACCGCTCGTAGATCCCGCCCAGGTGCCGTTCGAATCGCTCTCCCAGCGCATAGGGGTCGCGGAGCAGGAGCTTCGCGGTGGCCTTGTCGGCCTCGAAGAACTCCAGTGTCGCAAGCACGGAGCGTTCCAGCAGGGCACGCAGCGTGGCCTCGCGCCCGTTGGTTCCGGCGAGTCCGGCCAGCGCCGAGGCGATGTGGTCGCGCAGGGCGGTCTCCTCGACAGCCATCAACGCGTGGAACAACTCGTCCTTCGACTCGAAGTACCAGTAGACCGAGCCGTAGGCCAGGCCCGCCTGCTTGGCAATGTCGGCGATCGTCGTGTCATGAAAACCCTTGCGCGCGAACACATCTTTGGCCGCCGCCATGATCTGGTCGCGCCGCTGCGACTTGTCCTCCTCGCTCACCGCGCGGCGCCGCCGGACGCCGGCGCTCATCTCTCGACCAGGCTGTCGAGCTTCCCGATGGTGTCGATGAACTCCTCGACCATGTCGAGCACGACCGCGCGAGTGGGCCGGACGCGGTCGAGGGACCCGACCACCTGCCCGACGAAGTAGGTGGCCAGGTCGCGGGCCTTGGCCTCCGGGTGGCCGGCGGCCTGGTTGATGCGCACCTGGGGCTCGTTGACCAGGGCGCTTTGCAGCGGCATGCCCAACGGGGCGGGGGTATCGGGCCGCTCCCACTCCTCCGTCCAAGCCGTGCGCAACATCCGCGCGGGCTTCCCCGTCATCGACCGCGACCGCACGGTGTCGGACGAGCTGGCGGCCAGGAACTTCTCCTTGACCACGGGGGTCGTCTCGGCCTCTTCGGTGGTCAGCCAGACCGACCCGCACCACACGCCCTCCGCCCCCAGCGCCAGGGCCGCGGCGACCTGGCGGCCGCGGGCGATTCCGCCCGCGGCAACCACCGGAACGGGCGCGACGGCATCGACCACCTCGGGAACCAGGACCATGGTCGACACCTCGCCGGTGTGGCCGCCGGCCTCGGTCCCCTGCGCGACGATCAGGTCCACCCCGGCCGCCGCGTGCCGCTGGGCGTGACGCGTGGTCCCGGCCAGGGCCGCCACCAGCACGTCACGGTCGTGGGCGCGCTCGACGAGGTCGGCCGGCGGCGGCCCGAGCGCGCTGGCGATCAGCCGGATGTCGTGCGCGAAGGCCACCTCGAGCAGCGGTTCGTACCCCTTGGGTGAGATGTTGAGCCCACCGGACGACGCGCGCCGTTCGTCGGCGGGCGCCGCGACCCCGTACCGGTCCAACAGGTCGTCCACGAAGGCGCGGTGCTCCTCGGGCAGCAGCTCGCGCGCCTGTTTGCCGTCGATCCCGCCCCGTTCGGCGCCAACATACTTGGGTGGCAGCAGCAGGTCGACCCCATAAGGCTTACCGCCCGTCTGCTCCTCGATCCAGGCCAGCTCGCTCTCCAGCCGCTTGGGGCTGTGGGCGACGGCGCCGAGGATTCCGAAGCCGCCCGCGTTGGTCACGGCGGCGACGACGTCGCGGCAGTGGCTGAAGGCGCAGATCGGGAACTCGACACCAAGCATTTCGGCGACTCGGGTACGCATTCGCACGACGCTAGGAGTTACTGATTGATAAGTCAATCACCGCTGCGGGCGCCATCGGCACGCGCGGCGCACCCGGCCGCGCCGCGGATGCTTTCGCGACCCATCCACGCTCCGTCAGTCCACGTTCGGCGCGCGGCCGTCCGGCGGCCAACTCGACACCCCCTCCTCCAGGGGGACCCGAAGGCTACGCAACAGCGAGGCCACCATGCGCCACGCCCCGATGGCGGTGACGAGCTCGAGGAGAACCGTGCTCTCACCTAGCAATTCACGTTCACAGGCGGCCCAGCTGCGCTCGCTCACCACGCCGTCGAGTACCACGTCGTCGGTGGCCGCCAGCACCGCCCGTTCGGCCGCCCCGAATCCGTCATGGGACGGCCAGTCGCGCACACCCAGCAGATCGTCGGGCGTCACGCCCAACCGCGACGCGACGCGCCAGTGCTGCGTCCACTCGTAGTCGCATCCGGTGAGCCAGCCGATCCGCATGATCGCCAGCTCCCGCAGCCGGGGGTCGAGCGAGCCGTGCCACAGCATGGTGGCGAGCAGGTCGTTGATGGCACGCGCCAGCGGCGGATGGTTCAGCAGCACCTGGAAGATGCTGAGCTCGGCCATATAGTCGGGTACGGCGGCCTCGTCAGCGGCGGCCTTGGCCTCGTCGAGCGGCAACGGTGGTACTCGCGGTGTTGTCATGCCTCGAGCATTCCGCGTACCAACGCCCTCGGGAAGCCACAACTGTCGGGCGGTGCACGCCATCACCGGACGCCAGGCCAAACGCCGTGGGCCGCAATGCGAAAGCCCACCCCGAAGGCGGCAGCAGGAATCTGTGGCGCGAAAGCGATTGGCTGCTAGGCGCTTACCCTCGCGACCGACCGACCCGCCGGACTCCCGACGGCCGGGCGCACGCACCACACTCTGACGTCCCGTGCGCCCGTGGGATGCCGCTTAACTTGCGATCGCAAAGATTTCATCGATTCCCGCACGGGGATTCGCACAAAGCTCTAACATGACGTCATTAGGCATCTCTGACGCAGTGTTTACACGCGTGTCTAATTACTGCTGCCTAGCCCTTTTCGGCCCTTCCCGGGCCGTCGGTTAGCAAACCTAGGCACTCGCAGCGCCGTGACGTCGTTTCATGACGGACGGGGGTGTTCTGCGTCACATCGCCGCTCCGCCGATATCCCGCCCGGTACCCTCCGGCGAGCAAAAGTTAACGCGGGACGCTGACAACGCGGACGCCCTTGCGGCACAACGGCTCTAAGCTGCGACTATAACGCGAGTGTAACGCGAAGGTAGCGGTTGGGAGGCGGTGATCAAGCAACCAAATATGGGCTCTGAGCTGCCCGCCGGTCGTCGGCAGCTTGTTAAATTTTTGTACGTCCGCCCGATTTTTCCACACGTGCCGAGCTAAGCCGCTACGCTGCTGATCGCGCCAGCTTCTTACGGTCCGGTTCGATAGGGGGGTCGGTGAGTTTTTCCCGCGACGTCGCGGCACTTCGCAGGTGTGACAAAAAAACTCGGCGATATTTTCCGAAGCCCTGATAAGAGCTGGCAGCAGTGATAGGAACTTGGGGATAGGCAAGGAGAGGTGAAGGAAAGTGGATAGGGCGGGAGTGACTCCGGTAGCTGTCATTGGGATGGCATGCCGGCTGCCGGGGGGCATCAACTCCCCTGACCTCTTTTGGGAAGCGTTGCTGCGTGGGGACGACTTTGTCAAGGAGATCCCCGCAGATCGCTGGGACGTTGATTACTACTACGACCCGGAACCGGGCGTTCCCGGTCGATCGGTATGCAAGTGGGGCGCGTTCCTCGACGCCGTGGGCGACTTCGACCCCGAATTCTTCGGCATCACCGAAAAAGAAGCCACGGCGATGGACCCGCAGCACCGGCTGCTGATGGAGACCGCCTGGGAGGCCATGGAGCACGCCGGCCTCACCAAGGACACGATCGCCGACGCCACCGGCGTCTTCGTCGGATTGAACTACGGCGACTACCAATTCGTGCACGCGGCAACCGATGCCTTCGACGGACCCTATGGAAACCCCGGAACGATCTCCTGCATGGCGTCCGGGCGCGTCGCCTACGCGCTCGGAGTGCACGGTCCGGCGTCCACGGTGGATACCGCGTGCTCTTCGGGCCTCTTCGCGATCCATCAGGCGTGCCGCAGCCTCAACGACGGTGAGAGCGAGCTCGCGTTCGCGGGCGGCGTCAACGTCATGATGGAGCCACGCAGGTCCGTCTCCGCGTCCGCGGGCGGCATGCTGTCGGGCACCGGGCACTGCCACGCGTTCGACGTCAAGGCCGACGGCTTCGTCTCCGGCGAAGGTTGCGTCATGCTGCTGCTCAAGCGCCTGCCCGACGCCCAGCGCGACGGCGACCGGATCCTGGGCGTCATCCGCTCGACCGCGGCCAACCAGGACGGCCACACCCCGAACATCGCCATGCCCTCGGGCGAGGCGCAGGCCGCGGTGTATCGCGCGGCGCTGGCCGCGGCCGGCGTCGACGCCGGCACCGTCGGCATGGTCGAGGCGCACGGGACCGGCACCCCCGTCGGCGACCCGATCGAGTACGCGAGCACCGCCGAGGTGTACGGCAAGGACAACCCCTGCGTCCTGGGCGCCTCCAAGACCAACTTCGGCCACACCCAGGCCGCCGCCGGCGCGCTCGGCACGATGAAGGCCGTCCTGTGCGTCCAGCACGGCGTGGTGCCCAAGAACCTGCACTTCGAGGCCCTGCCCGACGAGATGGCCCGGCTCGAGACCGGACTGTTCGTGCCGCAGGAGACCACGCAGTGGCCCCTTGAGGGTGCTCAGCCGCGGCGGGCCGCCGTGTCGGCGTACGGCATCTCCGGCACCAACGTGCACGCCATCATCGAACAGGCCCCCGAGCCGCTCGTCCGCAACGGCGCGGCCATCCGCCCGAGCAGTGACGCGATGCTCTTCCCGCTGTCGTCCTCGTCCGCCGAGGGGCTGCAGGAGACCGCCGCGAAGCTCGCGGACTGGGTCGAGGCGCAGGCGCGGAGCCTGGCGACGCCGGACCTGGCGTACACCCTCGCCCGCAAGCGCGGGCACCGGTCGGTGCGCACGGCCGTGCTGGCCCGCGACAACGCGGAGCTGCTCGGTGCGCTGCGCGAAGTTGCCAACGGCGATGCGATCTACTCCGAGGTGGTCGGGCAGGAGGAGCGCGGCCCGGTCTGGGTGTTCTCCGGCCAGGGCTCGCAGTGGGCCGCGATGGGCGCGGACCTGCTGGCCAACGAGCCGACGTTCGCGGCGACCATCGCCGAGATCGAGCCGCTGATCGCGGGCGAGTCCGGTTTCTCGGTGACCGAGGCGCTCACCGCGCCCGAGAAGGTCACCGGCATCGACCGCGTGCAGCCGACCATCTTCGCCATGCAGGTCGCCCTGGCGGCCACGATGAAGACCTACGGCGTCCAGCCCGGCGCGGTCATCGGCCACTCGATGGGTGAGTCGGCCGCCGCCGTCGTCGCGGGCGCGCTCTCGCTCGAGGACGGCGTGCGGGTCATCTGCCGCCGGTCGCGCCTGATGACGAAGATCGCCGGCTCCGGCGCGATGGCATCGGTCGAACTGCCCGCTCAGCAGGTGCTCTCGGAGCTGATGGCCCGCGGCGTCAACGACGCCGTGGTGGCGGTTGTCGCCTCCCCGCAGTCCACCGTGATCGGCGGCGCGACCGACACGGTCCGTGAGCTGGTGGCGGCCTGGGAGGCGCGCGAGGTGATGGCCCGCGAGGTCGCCGTCGACGTGGCGTCCCACTCGCCGCAGGTCGACCCGATCCTCGACGAGCTCTACGACGTGCTGGCCGAGATCGAGCCGCAGACCCCCGAGGTGCCGTACTACTCGGCCACGTCGTTCGACCCGCGCGAGGAGCCGTACTGCGACGCCAACTACTGGGTCGACAACCTGCGCCACACGGTTCGGTTTTCCGCGGCGGTGCAGGCGGCGCTGGAAGACGGCTTCCGCGTGTTCGGTGAGCTGTCGCCGCACCCGCTGCTGACCCACGCCGTCGACCAGACCGCCCGCAGCCTTGACATGACGGTGGCGGCCCTGGCCGCCATGCGGCGGGAACAGCCGCTCCCCAACGGCCTGCGGGGCCTGGTGGGCGACCTCTTCGCGACCGGCGCCTCGGTTGACTTCTCGGTGCTCTACCCCAGCGGGCACCTGGTCGACGCCCCCTTGGCGGCTTGGACGCACCGGACGCTGCTGCTGAGCCGTGAGGGCCACAGCTCCCGCGCGCTGCGATCCAGCGTCGCGGTGCACCCGCTGATGGGTCAGCACGTGCGCCTTCCGGAGGAGCCGGAACGCCACGTCTGGCAGGCCGACATCGGGACCGGGACGCTGCCTTGGCTGGGCGACCACCAGGTCCACGGCACCGCCACCCTGCCCGGCGCCGCGTACTGCGAAATGGCGCTGGCGGCGGCCCGCACCGTCTTCGGCGAGGCGTCCGCGGTCCGCGACGTCCGCTTCGAGCAGATGCTGATGCTCGACGAGGAGACCCAGGTCAGCCTCACCGCCACCGCCGAGGTGCCGGGCGCGCTGAACTTCGTGGTGGAGACCAACGAGGACGGGGTGCAGGCACGTCGCGCCTCCGCGGTGCTGCAGTCCGTCGTGGACGAGGAGATCCCCGCCGCGCAGGACATCGAGTCGCTGCTGGCCGCCCACCCGAGCCGCTTGGAGGGCAACGACCTCCGGGACGCGATGGACTTGGCCGGCATTCAGTACGGCCCCGCCTTCGCGGGCCTGGCCGCCGCGCTCACCGCCGAGGGGACCGGAACCACGGTGCTGGCCGAGATCGGCCTGCCCAGCGTGATCCGCACGCAGCAGACGAGCTACGGCGTCCACCCCGCGCTGCTCGACGCGTGCTTCCAGTCGGTGGCCGCTCACCCCAGCGTGGCGAGCGCCAGCCTGGGCGGCCTGCTGCTCCCGCTGGGCGTCCGCGAGCTGCGGACCTACGGTCCGGTGCACGCGGCCCGCTACTGCTACTCGCGGGTGACCGCGGCGACGGGCGGAGCGATCGAGGCCGACCTCGACATCCTGGACAAGCACGGCGCCGTGCTGCTGACCGTCCGCGGCTTGCAGATGGGCACCGGCGTCTCGCCGAGCGGCGAGCGCGCCCGGGTGATGAGCGAGCGGCTGCTGACCGTCGAATGGCAGCAGCGGCAACTGCCCGAGGTGGCGACCGCCGAGCCCGGCTCGTGGCTGCTGGTCAGCACCTCCGACGCCGCGGACCTGGTGGCGGCGGCATACACCGACGCGCTCAAGGTGCACGACGCGGAGTGCGCGACGGTGTCGTGGCCGCAGGACGCCGACCACGCGGTGACGGCCGGCCGGCTTCGCGACCAGATCGCCCGCGGCGGGTTCACCGGTATAGTCCTGCTGACGTCGCCCAAGAACGGCGACCTCGACGAGGACTCGCCCGTTCGGGCCGGTGAGTACGTTCGCCACCTGGTGCGCATCACGCGAGAACTGCCGGAGATCCAGGGTGAGGCGCCGCGGCTGGTCGTCATCACCCGGAACGCCCAGACGGTGCTGCCGGAGGACGTTCCCAACCTCGACCAGGGCGGCCTGCGCGGCCTGCTGCGGGTGATCGGTGCCGAGCACCCGCACCTGCACACCACCCACATCGACGTCGACGAGGTGACCGGCGCCGACCAGGTGGTTCGCCAGCTGCTGCTGGTCGGTCCGGACGAGGACGAGACCGCCTGGCGCAACGACGAGTGGTACACGGCGCGCCTGTGCCCCTCTCCCCTGCGTCCCGAGGAGCGGCAGACCACCATCGCGACCCACGAGAACGACGGCATGCGCATGCAGATCCGGATGCCGGGTGACCTGCAGACGATGGAGTTCGCCGCGTTCGACCGGGTCCCCCCGGGCCCCGGCGAGATCGAGGTCGCGGTGACGGCGTCGAGCATCAACTTCGCCGACGTCCTCAACGCCTTCGGCCGCTACCAGAGCCTCGACGGGATCCTGCCGAAGCTGGGCACCGACTTCGCGGGTGTCGTCTCGGCCGTCGGGCCGGACGTCACCAACCACAAGGTCGGCGACCACGTCGGTGGCATGTCGCCCAACGGCTGCTGGGCCACGTTCGTCACGTGCGACGCGCGGCTGGCCACGAAGCTGCCCGAGGGGTTGACCGACGCGCAGGCCGCGGCGGTGACCACCGCGCACGCCACCGCCTGGTACGGGCTGAACGATCTCGCCCGCATCAAGGCCGGCGACAAGGTCCTGATCCACTCCGGCACTGGTGGTGTCGGGCAGGCGGCGATCGCGATCGCCCGCGCCGCGGGTGCCGAGATCTTCGCCACGGCCGGCAGCGAGGGACGCCGACAGCTGTTGCGGGACATGGGCATCGAACACGTCTACGACTCGCGCAGCATCGAGTTCGCCGACCAGATCCGTCGGGACACCGACGGTTACGGCGTCGACATCGTGTTGAACTCCGTGACGGGTGCCGCACAGCTGGCCGGGCTGAAACTGCTCGCGCTGGGTGGGCGGTTCGTCGAGATCGGCAAGCGGGACATCTACGGGGACACCAAGCTGGGGCTCTTCCCCTTCCGTCGCAACCTCGCGTTCTGGGGTGTCGACCTCGGGTTGATGTCCGTCAGCCACCCGGCGGAGACCAGCGAGATCCTGAGCACGGTGTACCGGCTGACCGCCGAGGGGAAGCTGCCGATGCCGGAGAGCACCCACTACCCGCTGGCCGAGGCGGCCACGGCGATCCGAGTGATGAGCGCGGCCGAGCACACCGGCAAGCTCATCCTCGACATCCCGCAGGCCGGCCGCAGCAGCGTGGTCCTGCCGCCCGAACAGGCCCCGGTGTTCCGCCGCGACGGGTCGTACATCATCACGGGTGGTCTGGGCGGCCTGGGCCTGTTCCTGGCCGAGAAGATGGCCGCCGCGGGAGCCGGACGGATCGTCCTCACCTCGCGGTCGGAGCCCACGCAGAAGGCGCTTGAAACGATCGAGCTCGTCCGAGCGATAGGTTCTGACGTGATCGTTGAATGCGGCGACATCGCCCAGGCCGACGTCGCGCAGCGACTCGTGGCCACGGCGACCGCGACCGGCCTGCCGCTGCGGGGCGTGCTGCACGCCGCCGCGGTGGTCGAGGACGCGACGCTGACCAACATCACCGACGAGTTGGTTGACCGGGACTGGGCACCGAAGGTGTACGGCGCGTGGAACCTGCACGAGGCGACCGCTTCGGCGGACCTGGACTGGTTCTGCTCGTTCTCCTCGGCGGCCGCCCTGCTGGGTTCGCCCGGGCAAGGTGCGTACGCCGCGGCCAACAGCTGGCTGGACGCGTTCACCCACTGGCGGCGCGCCCAGGGCCTGCCGGCCACGGCGATCGCCTGGGGGGCGTGGGGCGAGATCGGCCGGGGTGCCGGCTTCGCCGAGGGCACCGGCGCGGCGATCACCCCCGACGAGGGCGCCTACGCGTTCGAGTCGCTGCTGCGCCACGACCGCGCGTACACGGGCTACACCCCGCTCATCGGGACGCCGTGGATCTCGTCCTTCGCGGAACGCAGCAAGTTCCTCGAAATGTTCAAGTCCGCGGGCGAGAAGCGCTCGGGTTCCGGCAAGCTGCGCGCCGAACTGGCGGAGCTGCCCCTCGACGAGTGGCCGAGCCGCCTGCGGCGTCTACTCGCCGAGCAGATCGGTCTGATCCTGCGCCGCAATATCGATCCCGACCATCCGTTGTCGGAATACGGTCTCGACTCGCTGGGTAACCTCGAATTACGCACACACATCGAGTCCCAGACGGGGGTCCGCATCACTTCGGCCGACATCACCACGGTCCGGGGGCTGGCAGACCACCTGTTCGAGAAGCTGGCACCAAAAGAGGGCGCGCCCGCGTGACGAACTTCGTGACGGCAACGTGGCCTGCACTGCAGCGGCTGGAAAATAGGGAGGAAACGTGTTCATAGGCGGAGGTTCCGAGCACGACAGCCTGCGGGTTGGTAACGCTTACGACTGGGATCCGGGGGCGGGCTCGATCGTGACGTGGCAGCCGACGCCCGGTTGTGTCGCGAAAGCCGAGCAGGCGCCGGTGAGTTCGGTTCCGCCGAGCTCGATGCAGGCCGGCCACCTCCGGGGGTTCGTCGAGTTCCGCGACAAAGGACTCGACTACTCGCGGGCCGTCATGGGTTCCTGGAACGTGCCGGGCAAGTGCGACATTCGCGCGATGACGTACGTCATCAACGCGCACCTGCGGCGCCACGCGACGTACCACAGCTGGTTCGAGTTCGACGGTGACAACATCGTCCGTCACACGATGACAAACCCGCGCGACATCCAGTTCGTCGCAAAGCAGTACGGCGCGATGACGCAGCAGGAGTGGCAGGACCATGTCCTTGCGACCCCCGATCCGCTGCAGTGGGATTGCTTCCGGTTCGGCATCATTCAGTACGCCGACTGCTTCGCGCTGTACGCGGTGGTCGACCATCTGCACTGCGACCCGATGCTGATCGCGGGGCTCTACGTTGAGATCCTGATGAACTACACCTCGATCCTCGAGGGCAAGGCCCCCGTCTCGCTGCCGCCGGCGGCGAGCTACGACGAGTTCTGCCTGCGGGAGCAGCGAACGGTGGCGTCCATGACCCTGGAATCGCCGGAGGTGCGCACGTGGGTCGAGTTCGCCGAGGCCAACGGCGGCACGCTGCCCGATTTCCCTCTGCCGCTTGGGGATCAGTCGATACCGTGCGGCGGTGACGTCCACGTCGAGCAGCTGCTCGGGCCGGACCAGACCGCTCAGTTCGAGGCATTGTGCCAGCGGGCCGGTGCCCGGTTCAGCGGTGGGCTGTTCGCCTGCTCGGCGCTGGCCAACTACGAATTGTCCGGTGCGGAAACGTATTACGGCCTCACCCCGACCGACAAGCGCAAGAGTCCCGCGGACTTCATGACGGTGGGTTGGTTCACCGGCGTGGTGCCGTTCACGGTTCCCGTCGACCCCAACTCCTTCGAGGAGACCGCGCGCGCCGCGCAGGCCTCCTTCGACGCGAACATGCACTGCGCCAACGTGCCGTTCGACCGCGTGCTGGAGCTGGCGCCCTGGCTGAAGAAGTATGGTCCGCAGTTCACCATGATGAGCTACATGGACGCGGGGCTTCCGCCGCTGTCGGCGATCGTCGCGACCGCGCTGGACGGTGTGAGCGCCACGGCCTTCACCGACGGCCGCAGCCCGGCCTACATGTACTCGACGGTGTTCCGCCTGTTCGACGAGGTCTCCATCATGGTGTCCTACCCGAACAACCCGATCGCCCGGGAGTCCGTGATGCGGTTCACGGCGCAGCTGAAGGCAGTGTTCAACCGGGTGGTCGCGGGCAGCTTGGCGGGGGTTCCGGTCCGCGTCGCCAGGTGACGTTCGTCGGATCGCCCCTGATCGCGCACGGAAAGCAACGAGCCCTATGCCGGCAATGAAGGCCGTCTTGGCGGTTCACGGCACCCGCGGCGACATCGAGCCCTGCGCGGCGATCGGCGTGGAACTGCAGCGCCGGGGGCACGAGGTACGGATGGCGGTGCCGCCCAACCTGATTCGTTTCGTCGAATCGGTCGGGCTCACCGCGGTCCCGTATGGTCCCGACTCGCACGCCCAGCTGGACGAGGAGATCTTCCGGAGCTTCTGGCGGGTCCAGAACCCGCTCGGGATCCTGCGCCCGGGCGCCGAGTACCTCACCCGGGGCTGGTCGGACATGAGCACCACCCTGGTGTCGCTGGCGAAGGACGCCGACATCATCGTGTCGGGCCAGACGTACCAGGGCGTCGTCGCCAACATCGCCGAGTACTACGGCCTCCCCATGGTCGCCATGCACCACTTCCCGCACCGGGTGAACGGCCATCTGGTGCCGTACGTGCCCCCGCCGCTGACCCGGTCGGCGATGAGGTTCCTGTACGGGTTCTATTGGTGGATGACCAAGGCCGCCGAGGACGAGCAACGCCGCGCGCTGGGTCTGCCGAGGACCAGGGTGTCGTCCGCCCGGCGGATCATCGAGGCCCGGGCGCTGGAGCTGCAGGCGTACGACGCGGTGTACTTCCCGGGTCTGAAGGACGAGTGGAACGACGACAGGCGACCGTTCATCGGCACGCTC